>JAISMY010000064.1 GCA_031276485.1 Desulfovibrio sp.
CGCGAAAGGCTTTCGTGTTACGTTCGACATATATTACCGGACGACGGCGTAAGGTGGGGCCTCACCTTTCTTTCCTGTGCCTTCCGCATGCTGCGGCCGCCTTGCGGAAGGTTTAAGGAGCAGTCAAGCGGGTTTGCGAATAACCCTGCGAAGGCATGACGAACTTCGTTTATGCGAAACTATCTCCTGTGTATACCGGGAGGCGGCTTCAACGATATCCTCTGTCAAGCCGTGCGTTGCCTGCGTTATGCGGAAAAATTCCACAGAACGCTCGTCCTCGACACGCGGCGCTCGTCGCTTGCGGACGATTTTTCGCGCTGGTTTCTGTGCGACGGCCACGCGCTGCGCCTTTCCGTCGACGAGGATCTTCAGAATACCTTATGCGCGTCCAGCGTCTATCCCCCCTTCCTCAAAGGACGGCTGACGACGTTCACGACGCGATACGACAGAGACGGCAAGTTCGTCGACGCGGAAACAGGCTTGCCTGTTTCTTTTGCTTTTAGAAAGGACTATGCGGAAGAACTCCTGGTCCACTGCAACCTGGGCGGGGGATACAACCCCCTCTGCATCTTGGGCAAACTGCGTCTGCAACCCGCCGTCGCCGCGCATATTGTCGGGAAAACGCGGTCCCTGGGCAGCGGCTATCACGCCGTGCACGTGCGCAATACAGACTACCGCACGGATTACATGCCGTTTTTCCACAGCATTCGGGCGAAAGTCGCCGGACGAACCCTGGTCGTGTGTTCGGATGACAGAAACTGCCGGGAAACGGCCCGAAAATTTTTTACGGACTCCACAGTCGTAAGCGTTGCCGATATTCCGGATACCGGCGGCAACCCGCTGCATTTTTACGACAGCGGGGACGTGTACGCGAAAAACCTGGCCATGCTTACGGATCTGTTTACGCTCGCCGGGGCGCGGAAACTGTTTTTTACCCGCGTCGCCCAAGGCGGGTACTCGGGGTTTTCCGCGCTTGCCTATGCCCTGCGCCGGCGGCCGGACATCGTGAAACGTCTGCTCGGCCTGCCGGTCACGCCGGCGGACGGATGCCGCGCGCTCCTGCGCAGCGCGCCCGTGTGGTTCCTGCGCAGAAAGATTCGATAATAGAGCGGATGAAAGCAATTTCGCCCGGATCGACAATACGACACCCGGCGGAGAATTGCAGACATTTTGCGCGCCCGCCGCCGCTATTCATGCTGTACGACGGCTCTGCCGTCGCCCAGGCCGACGACGCGCACCCTGTCGCCGCGCACGAAATATTCCGTATACCCCTGCACTACCATGATCATCCTGCCCCCGTCCAGTTCAATGGTCAGTTGCAGGGCTGGATACCGGCGATACGTCAGGTCGCTGCCGTAGCCGATGTGCGCGCCGGCGGCCGCGCCGGCCAGAGCGAAGAGTTCCCGGCCCGTGCCCATGCCGAAATAACTGCCCAGCATGCCGCCGACGACGCCGCCGGCAACGGCCGGGGCCAAGGATTTTTCTTCCTTGACCAGCACGTCGGCGACATCGACCACCCGGCCGTAACGGACGGCTTCAATGCCGCGCAGATCCCCGTCCGAGTATTGCCTGCCTCCGCATGCCGTGAGCAGCGCCGCGGCCAGCAGCGCGCAACAGACGCCGCGCAGGCGCGACGCGCATACCAACGAACCCGGCATATTGCCTCCTTGCCGCCCCGGACACGCGCCGGACCGGGTTCGACACTCCGCCCGGCACGCGTACGCTTCGGATATCATGCGTTATCGGCGATCCGCCCGCAAACTTTACGCAAGGCGCAACCTGTTTCAATCCGCAAAGAACTTTCTGATAAAATCGGCCGCGCTTCCGCCCGCGTCAAGAAAACGCAGCAA
Source organism: Desulfovibrio sp. (assembly GCA_031276485.1). Classification (GTDB taxonomy): domain Bacteria; phylum Desulfobacterota; class Desulfovibrionia; order Desulfovibrionales; family Desulfovibrionaceae; genus Frigididesulfovibrio. The sequence goes on from JAISMY010000064.1 coordinate 1,851, forward strand.
CGCCGACCCGACGACGACGGCCTGCGGCCGAAACGGCAGATTTTTCAACTGCTCCGGGCCGGAAAAACCGAACCCCACAGCCAGGGGCAGGGAAAAGACGCCTGCCGCCCGCGTGAACGCCCCGGCCAGTTCATCGGCAAAGGCCGCGCGCTCGCCCGTCACCCCGAGTACGGAAACCAGATACACGTAGCCCGCCGCCCCCCGCGCGTAGGCCCGCATGCGCGCCGGCGACGTATTCACCCCGACCAGAGGGATAAGCGCCACAGCGCGCGCCGCAAGCGCCGCGCGCAACGGTCCGTCCTCGTCCACAGGCAGATCCGGGACAATGCACCCGGACACGCCCGCCGCCGCGGCATCCTGCGCGAAACGCGTCAGGCCGTACTGCAGAAAGGGATTGTAATAGCCCATAAGGACTACCGGCGCCCTGCGGCAGGCCGCGTCTGCGGCCAGTTCCTCCAGAATGCCCCGCAGGCCGGTTCCTGCGGCCAGGGCGCGGCGCGAGGCCTCCTCCACCACCGGCCCGTCGGCGACCGGATCGGAAAAAGGCACCCCGACCTCAATAATATCCGCTCCCCCTTCGTCCAGTTCGCGAAGCGCCGCGCTGAACTTCGCAGGCGAAGGAAACCCGGCCGTGATAAACGGAATAAACGCGATGCGCCCGGCGGCGTTCGCTTCCTCAATACGCCGCGTGAGAACGGACGCGTCCCCCTGTCCGGAACCGGGCGGAAGGGTCCGCGCCGGGCGCGGCCCCCCGGCCTGCTCCATGGTCGAAGACAGGGTCCGCTCTCCCTTTCCGTCCTGATTTATTGTCGGTGACACAGCCCGTCCTCCTTTTCAGCGGTCCGCGCGGGCAGGCACAGGTCCGGCATATGTTCGCGGATAATATCCATATCCTTGTCTCCACGCCCGGAGAGGTTCACCACCACATTGCCGCCCGCCGGCAACGCCGCCGCGTTTTCCAGCACCCAGGCCAGCGCGTGTGAAGATTCCAGGGCGGGAATGATCCCCTCGCTCCGGCACAGACGGGCAAAGGCGCGCAACGCCCCGGCATCGACGACGACATGGTACTCCACCCTGCCGCTCTTGCGGAACCAGGCATGCTCCGGCCCCACGCCGGGGTAGTCAAGCCCGGCCGAGACGGAATGCGACGGCAGGATCTGCCCGTCCGCGTCCTGCAAAAGCATACTGTACTGCCCGTGCAAAACCCCCGGCGACCCGAGGTTCAGCGGGGCGGACGTATGACAGCCCGGCTCGCCCGTGCCCCCGGCCTCGATACCCGCCAGACGCACCGCGCCGGCCGCGCGGTCGGCGACAAAAGGATGAAACATGCCCGCGGCGTTGGACCCGCCGCCCACACAGGCCGCCACCACATCCGGCAACGCCCCGAAGGCGCTCCGGCACTGCGCCTTCGTCTCTTCGCCGATCACCGACTGCAAATCGCGCACCAGAGTCGGGAAAGGATGCGGGCCGGCAGCCGTGCCGAAACAATAATGCGTGGTGCGCTGTTCGGCGATCCAGAAACGCAGGGCCTCATTTATGGCGTCCTTCAACGTCCTGGTCCCGCCCGCAACCGGACGCACCTCGGCGCCCAAAAGACGCATGCGCATGACGTTGGCCGCCTGCCTGCGCGTGTCCTCCTCACCCATAAACACGACGCAGGACAAGCCGAGGCGGGCCGCCGCCGCCGCCGTCGCCACGCCGTGCTGCCCGGCCCCCGTTTCCGCGGCCAGAACGCTCTTGCCCATCCTTTTGGCCAACAGCGCCTGCCCAAGCGTGTTGTTCATCTTGTGCGCCCCGGTGTGCAGCAAATCCTCCCGCTTCAGATACAGATTGAAACCAAGCTCGCGGGAAAGCGTCGGGCACAAGGTCAACGGAGTCTCCCGCCCCGCATAGCCGCGCAGCAACCCGTCAAGCTCCGCGCGGAACTCCTCTCCGGGCAGAATGTCCGCGCAGGCTTCCTCCAGCTCCAACAACGGCGGCATAAGCAGTTCCGGCACAAAACACCCGCCGAATTCACCGAAATAACCTTTCTTCATCAGAACGTCCTTTACGTTGTGTTTCAATCCGCGGCCGACGCCATCCGCCGACCTACTCCGTCCCGGCGGACAGGAGCCGGGTGGATTGCCCCCTCCCTGAAGGAAGGGGTTACCGGGAAGGCAGGCCCGGCGAAGCCGGGCGTCACGGTTCTTCTTTCTTCAGGAGATTTCCGCCGGGCAGCGCGCGCAACGCGGCCGCCGCGGCCCTGAGCTTCGCCGCATCCTTCAGGCCGGGACGTTCTTCAACGCCGGAATTCAAATCCACGGCCCAGGGAGAACAGGTCGCAAAGACGCTTTCCAGGTTGTCCGGGCCAAGACCGCCGGCCGCTATCCAGGGACGGGGGGGGCGGAAGGAGCGCAAATCGTTCCAGCGCCGGGATTTGCCTCCTCCGCCGCCGGACAGGCCGGCATCCAGCAGAAACAGGGAGCATACCGGGGCGAAGCGCAGGCATTCCGCGCCCAGCAGTTCCGCCGTTTCCCCGGCGCCGTCCGGGCGCGCCGGCGCGAAACGCTGCGGCCAGAGGACCTTGATTACGCGCTCCGGTCCGACGGTCCGGCAAAAATTTTCGTCTTCGTCGCCGTGCAACTGCGCCAGATCCAGCCGGGCCGTCCGCATGACGCGCAGGACGTCTTCCGCGGCCCGGCCTGCAAAGACTCCGACCCGCAAGGCATCGCCGGCGGGCAGGGCGGCGGCCTGTTCCGGGCTGATCCGGCGCGGGCTGCCGGGGACGAAAATAAAACCCGTGCAGCGAAACCCCAGCTCCAGACACAGCCGCACGTCGGAAGCGCGGGTCAAACCGCAGACTTTGGCGGGCAGTGCGCCTTGCGGATACGGTATGGTCATTCGCCCGACTCCCCGGCCGGTTGCGGCCCGGTCCGCGCAGAGGCCGCGGGATTATGGAAACGCTGCTTTGTTCTTTTCTGAAAGACCTCAAGCCGGCTTCGGAGCAATGCTCCGAAGGGCGGCGCCGGGGTCGGGGGCGGCCATCAGGGCCGTGCCGATGAGGACGGCATCATAGCCGAGGGCCGCGCGTTTTTCCACATCCCGCCGGAGTGCGGCGCCGCTGGCGGAAATCCACAATTCGTCCTCGCGGCGTCGGGCGATCAGGGCTTCGGATGCCGCGGGGTCCACGCGCATGCTTTGGAGGTCTCTGGTATTCACCTGGATGACGACGGGGCGCGTGGCGCTTATTTCCAGGCAGCGGCGCGCGCGCGCCAGGTCTGAAGCGTCGAAAATTTCCAGTACGCATTCAAGGCCGGCGGCGGCGGCGGCGGAGAGCATCGCCGTCAGCGTGCCGTCGGGCAGCGCGCGGGCTATGAGCAGGAGGGCGGCTGCCGGGGTCGCGGCCGTTTCTTCCACTTGCAGGGGATGCGCGAGGAAGTCCTTGCGCAGCAGGGGCAACCCCGGGCCGCTCATGCGTTGCAGGTATGTCGCGCTGCCCCGGAAAAAGCGTTCTTCGGTCAGCACGGACAGGGCAGCGGCGCCGGCGGCGGCGAACGTCGCGGCGGCGTCTTCGGGGGACAGGCGCATATTGATTTCGCCGGCGGTGGGCGAGGCGCGTTTGTATTCGGCGATGATTGCGCAGGGGCGGTGTTTGCGCAGGGCGGCGGCGAAGGAGGGGCGTTTTCCGGGCAGGGGGGGCGGGAAGCGTCCTGCGCGTTTGAGGGCGGACAGGGCTTCCGCGCGCGCCGTCTGGCTTTGCATGATCTGATCGAGCATGGCGTTCCCCGGATTTTCCGAGTGCTGTACGGGGCGGCGCCCCGGATTTTCGTTCAGGCGGCCTGCTCCGGGGAGGAGAAGGCGAAGCTGCGCAGCCGGCCGGTTGTTTTGAGCCTGTGCAGGTAGCGGCCGCCCGCGCCGTCGGCGACGGCCTGTTTCGCGTCGTCCATGCAGGCGGCCAGGGGCTGTTCGGGGTTGAGAAGATGCAGGGCGAAGCCGATGTTCAGGGCCAGCATATTGCGCATGGCCTGCGGTCCGCGCCCGTTCAGGAGTTCTTTGAGAACGGCCGTGCCGTCTTCGGGGCCGCTTATGGAGAGTTGGTCCGGATCGTCGGGGCTGAAGCCGTATTCAGCGGGGTCCAGGGTAGTGAAATGCACCTCGGCGTCATCGACGTAGGCCACGTCGGCCGGTCCCAGGGTTGTCAATTCGTCGTAACCGCCCGCGCCGTGGACGACGGCGCCGCGCCGGCCGCCCATGCGGGCCAGGGTCCGGGCCACCAGGGGCAGGAGCTCCCGGTCCGCTACGCCGAGAAAGCAGCGGCGGGGGCGGGCGGGGTTGACCAGCGGACCCATGATGTTGAACAGGGTCCGCACTCCAAGTTCGCGCCGGATGGGCATAACGTGTCTGAACGACGGGTGGAAGCGCGGGGCGAACAGAAAAACAAAACCGTCTTCGGACAGGTGTTTCTGCAGTTCCCCAAGGTCCGGCTCAAGGTTGAACCCCAGGCCTTCCAGGACGTCGGCGCTCCCGCAGCGGGAGGATACGGAGCGGTTTCCGTGCTTGACGATTTTGTGTCCCAGGGCGGCGAGGGTCAGGGCGGTGCCGCTGGAGCAGTTGAAGGAAAAGCGGCCGTCGCCGCCTGTGCCCACGACGTCGAGAATCCGGGCGTCATCAGGGAGGTCGACGGGCACGGCTCGAGCCAGAACGGCGTCCACGGCTTCGCCCATTTCTTCGGGGGTTTCGCCTTTGGCGCGCAGTCCGAGCAGGAAGGCTCCGGCCTGGGCCGGCGTCATTTCGCCGTCCATAAGCCGGGCAAAAGCGGCGCGGGCCATGGATGCGGGCAGGTTTTCGCGCCGCGCCACCCTGTCCATAATCAGGGACAGGGGGTAGGGGGTACGGCCGGCGTCTTCGGGCCGCGCGTCGGGCGCGGCCGTGCGGAGTTCTTCGGGAGCTTGCGCGCCGGGGCGGGCGAGGGCGAGGAAATTGCCGAGCAGGCGGGGTCCGTCCGGGGTCAGTACGGATTCGGGATGGAACTGCACGCCCCACCAGGGGCGGTCCCGGTATTCCAGGGCCATGATTTCGCCGGCTTCGGCTCTGGCCGTAACGGCGAAGACCGGGTTGTCGTCGCCGGCTTCGGCGACTAGGGAATGGTAGCGGCCGGCGCGCAGGGGGTCGGGCAGCCCGCGGAACAGGGAAACGCCGTTGTGTCGGATTTCGGAAACTTTGCCGTGCATGATGCGCGGGGCGACGGTGACCGGAACCCCGGCGCGGCGGGCGAGGATCTGGTGTCCCAGGCAGACGCCGAGTACAGGCAGGCGCGCCGGCAGGAGGCGCAGAAAATCCGGGCAAAGCCCGGCGCGGTCCGGGTGCCCCGGACCGGGCGAGATGCACACGGCCTTGAGATCGGGGTGTACGGCCAGTTCCGTCAGGGCCGGGTCGTCGTTGCGCAGGACGCGCGGGTGCGCGCCCAGCGTCTGGAACGCCTGCACCAGATTGAAGGTAAAGGAGTCGTAATTGTCAATGAGCAGAAACATTGCCGCCTCCTGCTTCGGTCCCGGCAAGGGACGGGTGCGGGTGTTGCGCGGAGCGGTCCGGAGTGTTCCGCGGGGGAGGGAGTTCCCCGTTTGCGTTGCCGGTCAGCGCGGCCTGCGCGGCGGCCGCTTTGTTGACGATTTCCTTCCATTCCGCTTCGGGTGAGGAATCATGGACCACGCCGCCCCCGGCCTGCCAGTGCGCGCGCCCGTCGCGTATCCAGAGGCTGCGTATGGTTATGCCTGTATCCATGTGCACGCCCTGCCCGTCCAGGCCGAACCAGCCGACGGCCCCGGCGTAGGGGCCGCGCGGGCCTTGTTCTTCCTCCGCAAGCAGTTCCATGGCCCGGATCTTGGGTGCGCCGCTCACCGTGCCCGCCGGGAAAACCGCCTGCAGCACGTCGACGGCGTCCAGTCCCGGCCGGAGTTGCGCGCTTATGTGCGATGTCAGGTGCATGACGTGGGAAAAGCGTTCCACTTCCATATACCTGTCCAGCACCACGCTGCCGGGGGTGGAAACGCGTCCGAGGTCGTTGCGGCCCAGGTCGACAAGCATGACGTGTTCGGACTGTTCTTTGGGGTCCCCGGCCAGTTCCTCTTCAAAAAGGTTGTCTTCGTCCGGTCCGGCTCCGCGTGGTCTGGTCCCGGCTATGGGGCACAGGCGCAGTTTGCCGGCCGTGCAGCTTACCATGACCTCCGGCGAGGAACCCATCAGCGTGAGGTCGGGCAGACGCATAAAAAACATGTACGGAGAAGGGTTTATGCGACGCAGACGCCGGTAGACGGTAAAGGGGTCGCCGTTGAAGGCGGCGTTGAAGGCGATGGAGGGCACGACCTGCACGGCTTCTCCCAGGCGGATTTGTTCCTTGAGGCGTCTGACCGTGTCCATGTGCTCTTCGCGGCTTTTGCTTGCCTGCGCGGGTCCGATGCCGGCCGGGCGCAGAGAAAAAGCGTCGCTCCCGGCGGCGGAACGCGGCATCGCCGCCGCGGCGTCCGCCGTGTCCGGGCGCAGCGAGAGGCGGCAGACCCTGTTGTACTCGTGGTCGTAAAGAATCAGCGTTCCGGGCAGCGCCAGGCAGGCTTCGGCGTCCTCAGGCGGCAGAAAGGAGGCCGTCTTCGGCTCCGAAAGTCCCGCGCATCCGTAGCCCAGGTAGCCGTAGAGCGCGCGGGTAATGGGGGGAAACCCGGTGCCGGGCGCCGGAAGTATGCGCACGTCGCGCAGCAGCGCCCGGAAGCCGTCCAGGAAGGGGCGCCCGTGCAGGGCGCGCAGGGGTTCCAGACGCCGGTCGCGCACGGTAATGTCGGCTTTGCCGTTGCGGCAGAGCAGGCAGAGGAAGAAGTCCGCGGCCGCCAGGCTGTAGCGTCCCCAGCGCCCGCCGACTTCGGCGCTTTCCAGCAGGATGCCCTGCCCGTCGCCTGCCAGGCGCATGAAGAGGCTGATCGGCGTTTCCACGTCGCTTTGCAGAAAAGAGACGTTCTGGTGCAGGGTAATGCTCATGCTTTTCCGCTCCGGGTTGACAGGACGAAAAAAAAGCCGCGGACAAACGCCCGCGGCCCGGAAAGACGCATGTCTTCAATGCGCGTCAGCGCACCGCCTTCGCCGGCCCGCGGGTCTGCCCGCGCCACAGGAAAGCGCGCCATATCAGGGGCGCTTTGACGAAAAAAAACTGGGCCGCCGTTGCGGTTGTGAGAGTCATTGCTTTTCTCCGCTGAAAAAAGAACAGGGCTAGGTTTACGCTGCCGCCCCGGAGCATGTCAAGAGGAAAATCGGAAGGGGTATTGACCGGCGAAGGTTCATGCGCCTTGAAAGCGTTGCGCTACAAGGTATTTTCGAAAAAAAAATTCTTTGCGGGAACCTCTGGAAACTAAATTTATGTCACATGCCGACCTGACAAATACTGAATTTACAACACTCAATCCCGTCTGGAAAAGGTTTTTTAGAGGTTCCCTTGCGTAATACCCTCCGCAAATCACTACCCTATGCCCCGGCCCAGCGCCCACAGCGCTCCGTTGGGGGCATCGGGAAACACCTTCGTCCCGTAGCTGATCGCGGTTTTCAACACCGTCATCTCCGGCCAGGGGCCGAAATCGGCATGCAACGCCTTGAGCAGAGACAGGGCAGTGGGAGTTACGGTTTCCCCGACGCCCGCGAACCCCCGCACGGAGATGCCTTCCAGCATGCGCAGCACGGCGGGAGCGGGCGAGGGCAGCAGCCCGTGCGCGCAGGGGATGCAGCCGTCCGCCAGAGGCAACGGGCTGCACACGAAACGGGCGGGCTTGAGAAGCGCAAAAAGGCGGCAGCACAGGCAACTGTCGATAATGCTGTCCAAGGCTCCGACTTCGTGAAAAGTTACGCTTTCCTGCGTACATCCGTGTACGGCGGCTTCAGCCGCCGCCAGCAGCGTGAAGGACTTGAGCGCCGGGGTTTTGGCCTCCTCGGGCATATCCGAGGAAGCAATCAGCGCCGCGATATCCTTGAAAGTTCTGTGCGCGTGCTCATGCGGCAGGTCGATGCGGCAGCCGATGCCCGCGGCGCTGTTGACGGAGCGCGTTTCCAGGCGCACGCAATTTTCCGGCACCGGAATATGCAGTTCGGCGACCATACGCCCCAGTTCCGCATCGCCGACTCCGGCCAGCGCCGCGAGACCTCCGAGCAGCATGTCCCCGGACAAGCCGGAAAGCGCGCGTACCGTCAGGACGACTTCGCCTTCCGCGCAGCCGCCCGGGCTTCCCGGCGCGGAGGTGTTTTCCGGCTTGTTTTTCTTCGCCTTGCTTTCGCAAAATAAAACTTGCGTCGTCCCCGGCGCGGAGGCGTTTTCCGGCATGTTTTTCTTCGCCTGCGCTTCTTCGTGCGTGTGCCCGTCCCTGTCGTTTTTCACGGCGCGCCCTCCCGCCGCGCGAGCAGGTTGATGACTCTGGCTGCGGCGCAGGCCGCGCCGTACCCGTTGTCTATATTCATAACGGCGACGCCCGGCGCGCAACTCACAAGCATACAGGCCAGGGCCGCTTCGCCTCCTTTGGCCATGCCGTAGCCGACCGAGGTGGGGACGGCGAAAACCGGCCTGCCCGTCAACCCGCCCATGACCGACGCCAGCGCGCCGTCCAGGCCGGCCGCGACGATGAGCACGTCAAAAGAATTAACTTCATCCAGATTGGAGGTCAGCCGCCAGAGACCGGCCACGCCGTTGTCCTCGTAGACCTCGCGCCGGATGCCGAGGTAATCGAGCGTGCAGGCCGCCTCCCATGTCACCCGTCCGTCGGCTGTTCCCGCCGAAACGACGGCGACGCGGCCTGCGGCTTTTTTCGGCAGGGTAAAGGCATACGCGGTGCGCGCGAGCGCGTTGTAGCGGTATTTTTCCCGAAGTTCCGGGGGGAGCTGTCGAAACAGTTCCGGGGCCAGGCGGGTAAAGAGCAGGGGTGCGGACGGGTCGAGCCCCCGGCCCTGCAGCAGGCTCAACAGCGCTTCGGGGCTTTTGTGTTCGGAGAACACGGCTTCGGGCAGCCCGATGCGCGCCGTTCGGGCGTGGTCGAAAAGAATTCCGTGCACGGCGCGTGCGGACATCTCCGTTCTCCGCGCGCCCGCATGCGGCGCGCCGGTTACGAACCTGCCGGGTCAATCCGCGCCTGAAACAGTTCGCTTACGGCGGGCAAAGCCCGGCCGCGCCTGTTCGGCGGCCGGGATTAACCCGCAAATTCCGGCAGGGCGCTTCACTTCACTCGGGAGCTGCTCTACAGCATAACGTCCCAAAGCACAAGGGCGCCGCCTGCGAGACAACACAGCGCGAAGAGCAGGGCGGACGCGCGCCTGTCACGCAGGCGGACTGCCGGGGGGCTGGAGCGTTGCGCGGGGAGAAGCGGAAAACAGCCGCGGAAGCCGCGCAGCAGCATGGCCTGCTCCACGCGGCGCGCTTTTTGCCGGGAACGGATAAGCAACAGACCGATCAGGCGGGCGTAAACGCGGCAGGCTGCCGGGGACGCGCCGGGTACGAAGCCGCGCAGGCGCGCGGCCTGGAACAGCCTGACGTATTCACGGGCCATGAGACCCAGGTTGGCATAGGTGATGAGCAGCAGAGCGGTCATTTTGTCCGGCACGCGCAAGGCGCGCAGGGCGCGGCCGTTTTCCGCGAGCGTGGAACTGCCGGCCAGAGCCGCGAGCGCGCAGGCCGCGGCGTTGCCTTTCAGCCAAATCAGCAACGCCGCCTCGAATCCCGCCGTACTGAACGCCAGCGGCCCCAGGCTGAACAGCGTCCGCGCATCTCCGGCCGGCGCGGGCGACAACGGCAGGAGCAGCCAGAAGGGCAGAAAGAAGGCGTTGACCGACGCCAGGCGCGGGGCCGTGTCGCGCAGGGGTAAACCCGAACAGCAGAGCAGCAGGGCGGCGAAAAGTACCGCGCCGAGGGCGGGCTCCGGCCGGGAAAGCAGCGCGGCGCACAGGGAAAAGACCGCGGCGGCCGCCAGCTTGCGCTCCGGGCGCACGGCGCGCAGCGAAAAATACGGCAGGCTGCGCGCCGAATCCGCCGGGGTGTCAAAACCGGTCCGCACGGCCGCCCTCCGGGCGCGCAACCGTCAGCAGTTCCGGCATGGTTTTGCGCAGGTAGCCGATTATACCCATGCTCAGAACCCCTTCGATAAGCATTATCGGGATATGCGCCAGAAAAATAATGCGCGCGGCGGAGCGGAAGGCGTCTCCGGACAGGGCCAGGGCCAGCGCGCAAAGCAGGGCGCTCAACAGCACGGCTCCCGCCCCGCAGGCAAAGGCGGCGGCCGCCCACACCCAGCAGCCCGCCCTGAAAAAAGGACGGCACAGCATCCCGCAGAGTACAGCCGGGCCTGCCATGACGCACAAATTGACCCCCAGCGTGCTCAGACCTCCGAAATTGAACAGCAGCGCCTGCAGGAGCAGGGCCGCGGCAATGGCCGGAAAGGCCGCCGTCCCGAGGACCGCGCCCAGCAGGCCGTTCAGAATCAGATGCACGCTTCCCGGCCCTATGGGAATATGGATGAGCGATGCCGTAAAAAACGCGGCGGACAGTATGCCCGTACTCATGATGTGAGCCCAGGGCAGCCGTTTCAGGGACCAGCCGAGGGCGAGCAGCGCCGGAACGGCTCCGCCCGCTAGTACCGGCGCGGACAATACGCCTTCGGAAATATGCATCAGCCTCCTTCCTTCGTGATGCGCCCGGAGTCGGAATCCTGCCTGCCGGCGCGCCGCCGTGTGCGCGTTGCCCCGGCTTTATTTCCTGCGTGACGCGGCAAAGGCGCCCAATCCGGCCAGCCCGACCAGCCATCCGGCGCCGCCTATAATGTCCCGCAGCGAAGGGCCGTCGCCGCCGGCAGGCGGAGGCGCAACGCCGTAAGCCGGCGCAGCGCCGGAACTGCCGGAAGACCGGGGCGTCCCGGCCGGCGCGGAAGAGGCGGACGCCGGGGCTGCCGCGGGCGCCGGCGCGGAGGCTTCCGATACGGCCGCTTCAACGGACGTTGCCGGAACGGCCTCCTGCCCCAGGGCAGGCAGGGTGAATTCCGCCCTGTGTCCTTGCCCGGCCAGGACGATGAAACGCAGGTCGCCCGCCCCGACCGGGGCGGAAAAGCAGGCGATGCCGGCAGCGTCGGTCACGCCGCTTGCCAGAAGTTCGCCCCGCGCGTTTTCCATGCGCACTTCCCCGCCTTTCACCTTGTTCTTTCTGCTGAACCAGCTCTCCGTGCAGATGCGCTCCCCGTTTGGGCGGGCATAGATGAAAACGGCATGCGCCGAGGCTTTCGCCGTCGGAAAGCTCAGAAGGAAGAGGAACAGCAGCGCCGCGGCCGGCGCCCGCGCCTGCCGGGCGAGACGGCGCGCGGCGCGGACCGGGATGCCCCTCGCCCCCCGTCTTCCGCCCGAAAAAGCGGAACGACTGCGCGGCGCTGCGGCGCGGACCGGGATACGCATCGCTTTTCGTCTTCCGCCGGCTACGGCTGTTTGCCGGGTTGCGCGGCGCGTCTCGGGAGAGGTTCGGGATTCAGGAATTCGTGAAACCAGATCCAAAGAACCGCGCCCAGTTCCACGGGTTTTTCCTCTCCGGCAAAGGGCAGGCGCGTCCCGTCTTCACTCAGGGCGGCAAATCCCCACCAGCCGGCGCGCGGGGCGGCGTAGGTGAAGACGCCGTTTTCATCCGTCTTCACCGTCTGCGTAATCATACCTTCATAGGGCGCGCGGCCGCGTTTGTCTTTACCGGGGTACCATTCAATCTCCACGTCCGTATCCGGCGCGGGCTTGCCGTTCAGCAAGACGCGGCCCTGAAAGACGTTGCCCGCGTACAGCGCGCCCGGGCGCGTCAGGGGGACGATTTCCGTCTTCAGACCCACGGGCGAGGACCAGCCCTCATCGTCGCCGAAGGCGTCCACGTACGCCTTGGTATAATGCACGATCCAGCAGTCTTCTTCCTTTTCGAAATAGGGTTTCGGCTCCATGACGAAGGTATAGAGGCCGGGAGCGTCGAGGCGGCGCGTCGTACTCCAGACTTTACGGCCCTGCTCGCGGCCTTCTTTCAGGGTCGGCAGCAGGTCTTCATCGGCGCCGCCCTTGCGGACTATAAAGGAAGCGGGTTTTTCCAGGTCCATGCCTTCATTGAGGAAGGGATGCCAAAATTTGAGATGCAGCGTCACCTCGGCCCTGCGGGCGTCCATGACCGTGCTTTCCGAGGGGATGACCATGCCGAAATGCGCCTCTGCCGCGCCTGCGGCGGGCAGGCAGAGCAGCAGGGCGAAAAAGGCCGTGCGGAGTCTTTGCATGTTTGCGTCCTTTGCGCTGTCGTGTTGTATGAATTTTTCCAAATTTGTGTTACACTACGCCGGAAGCCGGACCAGGTCAAGCGTTCCGCGGTGTTTTTTTCAGGGCGCACAGCGCTGGCTGCCCCTGGGCATGCTGCGCGCGGGCAATCCGGTGGAGATAGGCTGGTTGCCTGATTCGGCAATCAATTCAGCCATCGTTTTAGCGAAGACTGTAAAGTTCAGGAATTCCCTGGTAGTTTCTGTGTCATTTCACATAGTTATTCACCATTATTTTTATAATATCTACTTGTATAACTGTCTCTGCCTTATATGTAATCAGGATTCGTTGTTTTTCCGGGTGAGTTCGCGTCGCAGGGCCGGCAACGTACAGTATTTCGCCATATTTTACAAGATATTTCAAAAGGTTGTTATATTTTTCAGGGCCGGCTGCCTACTTCCGTGTCGCCGTCCAGATGCCGTCCCACATTTCGGGCGGGTCGCGCAACAGGCTCCGGGCGCGATCCCGGTACACGGCGTAGAGTACGGTCTCCGGGAAGCGCCCGCAAAGGGCGGCAAGAGCCTCGGCGGCGCGTGTAAAAGCGCCGGAACGGTACAGGCCGCAGGCTTCCTCCCAGGCATGGAATTCTTCCCGGCGGGCTGCCGCATCCTCCGGGCGCAAAGGAGCATAGACGCCTACCGGCCGGGACTTGCCCTTGACCCGGATGGTGTCCAGGTATTGAAAAGCAAAAGCCTCTCCGCACGCGGCCCTCGTTTCCCCGCTGACCACAAGGCCCACTCCGTATTGCGGGCAGAGTCCCTCCAGGCGTGAGGCCAGATTCACGTTGTCGCCGATCAGGGTATAGTTGACCAGTTCCGCTGATCCCATGTTGCCCACATAGGCCGGGCCGGTGTGGACTCCGGCCCCGATGCGCACCTCCACGCCGAATTCCGCCTGGAGTTCCACGTTCAGGGTCAGGAGTTTTTCCTGCATGGCAAGCGCGGTCGACACCGCCTGCGCGGGATGTTCCGGCACGTCCAGGGGCGCGTTCCAGAAGGCCATGAGCGCGTCGCCTATGAACTTGTCCATGGTGCCGCTGTGGGCGCGGACCAGGGCGGTCATGGGCGTGAAATAGCGGTTGAGCAGGTTGACCACCTGCTGCGGGGAAAGTTTTTCGGAAAGGGTGGTGAAACCCCGGATGTCGGTGAAGAGGATGGACAGTTCCCGCTCCTCCCCGGCGAAGAGGTCGCCGCGCAGCCTGGTGATCCGTTTGACGATCTCCGGGGAGACATAACGGGAAAAGGCGTTGCGCAGGATGAGCTTCTGCCGCTCTTCCTGCAGGAAACGCAGAAAGACCAGGCCCGCGCCCATGACCGCGACCGTGATCACGCTGTACAGGGGCGAGATGAACAGCCCGTCCGCGAAGAGACGGCGGGAGAGCAGGACGGCGGCGGCGGTCAGCCCCGCCGCCACGGGCAGGTAGACCCGGGGACGGGCGAAACCGAAGGCCGGGGCGGCGACGAGGCCGGATACGAAAATGCCCAGAAGTTGAGCGGCCGGCGTCCAGGGAGGGACACTGACGGCGTTTCCGGTCAGAATCGCGTCGAGAACGGCGGCGTGGATTTCCACGCCGGGGTAAACCGGATCAAGTGGGGTCGCGCGAATGTCCAGCAGCCCCGGAGCCGAGGTTCCCACAAAGGCGATCCGCCCCTTCAGGCTTTCCGGGGGCGCCGTTTTACGCAGCACGTCCGCCGCGCTGACGTAAGAATAACTTTTGCGGGGGCCGACAAAGGGTATGTACATGGCGCCCTTGGCGTCCACCGGCACGGTCAGTTGCCCTACCCGGACGGATTCAAGCCCGTAAGGCCCGGAGCGGACGATAAGGGTTTTGCTCCCCAAGGCCAGCATCAGGGAGCGCAGAGCCAGGGACGGATAGACCGCGTTCCCCGCCCTGATAAGCAGCGGGGCCTTGCGCACGATGCCGTCACCGTCCGGGGCCGCGTTGATGAAGCCCAGCGGAGCCTTGTCACGCAGAATGGGCAGGGGCAGCACGGCGTTTCCGGCCGAAGGCAGGGAGCGTTCCAGAGGAATCGCGCCGGGGGAGGACTGTTCGATACAGTTCACGGAAGGAGGCAGGTCCAGGTCGGCGACCGTGCCGTCAAAACGGCCGTAAAAGCCGAGTACGGCCGGGCTGCGCCGCAAGGCTTCCGCCGGCAGTTGGTCGAAGTCGCGCAGGTTGCGGGGCAGGCTTTCCAGATTCAGGGCCGCGCCCCGGTCGCGGCGCAGGGCTGCGGCCAGCCGCTCCGGCGAGGAACGGTCCGGCTCCGCAAACATGATGTCCAGCCCGACGGCGGCAACCCCGTATTCGTTCAGGGCGTCCAGCAGGTCCGCCACAAGATAGCGCGGCCAGGGCCACTGGCCGTATTCCAGCAACGACGCTTCATCCAGATCGACGACGACCGGAACAGGCGAAGGCTGCGGAGCGGCGCGCAGGGGCAGGAGGCTGTCGTAAATTTTCCAGTCCAGGCGGACTATGGGCGGAGGCTGGGCGATATACAGAGCCGCCGTGCCCAGGACCACGGCCGACCCGGTCAGGGCGGCGGAAAACCAGGGCGCTTGCGCGATATGACGAAAGACGGCGGGAAAAGTCACTTTGCCGCGCCTTCGCTACGGCGCGGCACATCGGGGAAACGCTCGTAAATCAGCGGCAGCAGCTCCCGGATCTCCACCATGCACTCCACCAGACGGGGGTCGAAATGCTCGCCCGCTTCCCTGCGCAACAGGTCCACGGCATCCGCAAAACTCCAGGGTTTCTTGTAGCATCTCGGCGAAACAAGAGCGTCAAACACGTCCGCGATGGCCGCAATACGCGCGCCCAGAGGAATGCCTTCCCCTGCCGGCGTTTTCCCGTCAATGGAGGGGTAGCCGCGTCCGTTCCATTTCTGGTGGTGGCACAGGGCGATATCCTGCGAAAGCGCGGAGAGGTCGGAGACATCCTCGGCCAGAATGGAGGCTCCGATCCCGGTATGTCCGCGCATGACGGCGAATTCCTCCTCCGTCAGCTTGCCCGGTTTTTTCAGGATCAGGTCGCTTATGCCCACCTTGCCGATGTCGTGCAGCATGGCGGCAAGGCGGATACGGTTTTTTTCGTAGCGGATGCGGTCCCTGTCGGGCGTATCTTCCAGCTTTTCCGCCCAGCGCTGGTATAGTTCCGCCGCGATGGAGCCGACCCGTTCCGCGTGAGGGCCGGTCTCGCATGGGTCATGCACCGCCGCCATGCGCAGGATGCCGTAAATGCCCTTGCGCTCCAGCATGCTGTTCTCCAGAGCGCCGGACACCTCCCTGGCCAGCAGCCGGGCGTTGAACTCCATGCCCGGAGTAAACGGACAAGGCTTTCCGGTACGCGGATCAAGGCTGTTGATGAGTTGCAGGATGCCGGCCGCCTGCCCCATCTTGTCGAAAAAGGGCAGCGTGAGCATGGATACGGTGCGGTAGCCCGTGCTTTCGTCAAAAGCGCTGTTGAATCCGTAAGGCACTCCGGGCGGCAGACGCCGGACGTCGGCCAGATTCAGGGAAGCTTTGGACAAGGCCGCATACCCGGCTATGGAATGTTTGGAAACGGGCAGGCGCACGGCGGCGTAGGCATGCTTGTGGGCGTTGTCCACAGCGAACAGGCTGTCGTTGTGCGTATAGGCGAATACAAGCTCGTCGCCTTCCGTCAGGAAGATCGTCCCGGCGTCGGCATAGGTGATTTCTCTGGCTTTGGCGAGAATGCGGTCCAGCACGGCGTTGATGTCCCGGTAGCGGGCGATTTCTTCCAGAAACAGGAGCAGCCAGTCGCTGCCGAAGCGGGTAAAGGGGACGGGGCCGGAAGGGGCGAAGCGCATCCCTTCGCGGGCGACGTACACATTCAGCCGGTCCGGCCGGACAATATCCCGCAACCGGCAGTCCAGCGCGTCCAGTTCCCGGTCGGAGCGGCGCGGCTCATGGTGGGTCAGGGCCAGATTGCGCGTGCCGGCCCTGGCGGCGGCGTCAACCCAGTCTTCCCAGGCGGAGTGCCCCCAGCCCGGCGCATAATCTTCCCGGCCGTACATGGCGTCCACCACGGCGATTTCCGCCCCGGTCAGAAAATTTTCAGCCTCGGCGCGGGCTTCGGCGGTTCTGAAAATTTCATGATCTCCGGTATAGACAAAAAGGGAACCGTCGGCGCGGACCTTGTAGCCGAGTCCGCCGCCGGGATGGCAAACGGCGAAGGGATCCACCCTGACCCGTCCTCTGCCCGCGCCGATGGACACGGTTTCCCCGGCTTTGACCGGATGCCGGAGGATGCTTCCCTTGAGCATGGGGAA
>JAISMY010000067.1 GCA_031276485.1 Desulfovibrio sp.
CCGCCCGCAAGTTTTTGAAAAATCAGGCTTTGCCTGTTTTTCAAAAACTTTGGCGTCTTGCATTCAAACTCGTTTGAATGCAACTTGGTATGAAAGTGTCGAACGCGGCGCGCAGGGAGCGCGCTCAGCCCGCACGGCCTGCGCGCAGCGCCAGGATATTGCCCTCCGCATGCCGGGGCATCAGCTCACGCAGCGCCTGTTCGGCGTAATCCGCGGGAAAGAGGTCCAGCCTGCGCAGGACAATCCCCAGCATGACCATATTGGCCGCAAGCGCGGTGCCGGCGGACTCCAGAGCCGTCCTGCGGGCCGGGACGGCTACGAGGCGCGCCGCCGGAGCGGGGCCGGGAGCGACCGTATCCGGGTCGTACAACACGATGCCCTGCGACGCCGCACCCGCGAAACGGGCATACGCGGCCTGCGACAACGCACAGAAAATATCCGGCTTTTCCACCAGAGGGCTGTCTATGTCGTCGTCCGCAATGACCACCTGGCTGCGTACATAGCCTCCGCGCGTTTCCGTGCCGTGGCTCAACAGCATGGTCGCCTGCAGGCCGGCCGCGACTGCGGAACGGCCCAGGATGCGGCCCGCCGCGGCCACGCCCTGACCGCCGAAGCCGCTTATGAGCACTTCATGCCTGGACATGCCGCCCCTCCCGTATTTCCCGCGTCCGGGATCTCAGGGCGGCCGCGAATTCAGGCCTGCTCCCCCGCGCGTCATGCGTAATGCCCGACGTCACATGCGGCCCTCGGCCGGGCCTGTTTTTCGCGCTGAACAGTTCTTCAAACCAGCGGACGATTTTCCCGTTGTCCCTGCTGTTCAATCCCACGGCGCCGAAGTGCGTCACACAGGGATAGATGAAATGCACAAGAGAGAACCCCTTGTTGTCCAAGGCTTTTTCGATGCTGTCCACGGCTTTTTGCCCTTCAAAACTCGAATGGCGCGCCAGGAACGTCGCCCCTGCGCTTTTCAGAATATCCAGAATGTCCGCGCCGTCCTGCAGCCAACCCGGTTCCCGGGTGCCGTAGGGACTGCTGTCGGTGACGAAACCCTGCGGCGTGGTGTAGCCGTATTGCCCGCCCGTGGACTGGTATCCGAAATTGTCCGCCGCGATGACCGTAACCCCCACATTGCGCCTGGCGCAGTGCAGAAGATGAGACAGGCCTATGCCGAAGGCGTCACCGTCCCCCACGGTCAGCAGGATTTTTTTTTCTTCCGGCAGGGCCGCGCGCAGGCCGACGGCCATGGCGTACACGCGGCCGTGCGTACCCGCGAAATTGTCGCCTTTCCAGGTGTTGAAGGTCTGCCTGCCCGTGCAGCCTATGCCCGTGCCCCACACCAGATCGTCCGTGCCTATGCCGGACTGCTCCACGGCAAGGAGGATTTTCTTGTGAACCTGTCCCAGACCGCAACCGGAGCAGGCAGTACTTGGAATCTTGCGCGGACGCAGGTATCGTTCAGCGAGATAATCCATTGTGCTTGTTATCCTCAGGCGGACGGATACTCCGTCAGCGTATTTCCCTTTCGTCCGTCGACGGCGGCAGCTCTTCACCCCGTTCAAGCCGGCGAATCGCCTCGACCAGTTCCGCAGCGGACGGCAGTTCTCCGCAGGCTCCCATAAAATGCACGGGGTAGCGCGCCGCCCTTTCGACCTCGCGCGCAAGCTGGCCGTCGGCGTTCAGTTCCACTACCAGATAGTCCGCTTTGCGGCGAAAGAGTTCATCCTGAAAAGGCCACAGCGACTGAAGACGTATGCAGCCTGCCGACAACCCCTGCCTGCGCGCTTCCTTGACGGCGCCGAGGACGACTCTGGACGGACTGCCGTAGCTGACCAGCACGATATCAGGGTCGTTTTCCATCCCGCAGGTTTCGTACCTGTCGACGAGTTCCCGGTGCGCGAGGATTTTGTATATCAGGCGGCGGGCGTGGCGCATATGCTCCACCGTATCTTCGGTATCGTAACCTTCTTCCGTGGGCGTCCAGTCCGAACAGGCCGCCCCGGTACCGCGCCCCAGCACCACGGGCGGTATGTCTATGTCGTCGCAGGCCGGGTAGAAGTCCGGTCCGGGATGCGCGCGCCGGGGAACGACCCGCAGTCCGAGAGCGCGCAGTTCTTCATCGTTTTCGGGCACGGAGAACGAGGCATAGCCGTCTGTGACCAGTTGATCGGCCAGGACGGTGACCGGGGTGCGAAAGCGTTCGGCCAGGGCGAAGGCTTGCACGGTCATGGTGAAGGCTTCCTGCACGCTGTTCGGCGCAAGGACGACGGTTTCAAAGTTGCCGCCGTGCGTGGGATAGCGGCTGAGGTAAAATTCGCCCTGGCCGGGTGCGCCGGTTATGCCGCTGACCGGTCCGACGCGCTGGGCGTTCACGATGACCAGCGGCACTTCCGCGCTTATAGCCCAGCCGTACGGGTCGGCATACAGCACATAGCCGGGGCCGGAGGTGGCGGTCATAGTCTTCAGGCCGCCCAGGGCGCCGCCTATGCAGATGTGCAGGGCGGCGGTCTCGTCCTCTGCCTGTATATACATTCCGCCGGCCAAAGGCATGCGGCGCGACATGTGTTCGGCTATTTCCGTGGCCGGCGTGATTGGATATCCCGAAAACAGGCCGCAGCCGGCGATGACGGCGGCTTCGACCATCGCCGCGTTGCCGGTGTCAAAATATGTCTTCATGCCGTTTTGCCGCCGCCTTTCGCGGGCCGAAGCATACCGTCGTCCCGTTTTGCCGCTGCCGTCAGCGCGTCCTGGTACGTCATCATCACGTTTTGCCGCCGATGTTTCCTGCCCGCGCCGACCCGGTCACTTCCAGACAAAAATCCGGGCACATGTAAAAACAGCGCAGGCATCCTGTGCAGGCTTCCTGTTTCACGGCCCGATAGGGCGCGTATCCTTTTTTGTTGATGTCCGTTCCCTGCGCAAAGACCTTCACCGGACAAACCGACGCACAGTATCCGCAGGCTTTGCATGCCTCAAAATCCACTTCCACGCCGTATCGTCCTGCGGGCATAGTCGTTGTCTGGAGTACCTTGTAATACATAAATTCCGCACCAATCAGGAATGAGGGAGCCGGCCTGAGTAAGCGCAAGACCGGCTGGGGAAATCATTTCCCCTGCGAAACGGGGGAATGTTCGGCCTTGCGCCTGCTCATGCCGCGGGTCCGGGGTTGCGGACACAGGCTCTGCGCAGCGCCCCGGCCGCCGGAGGCATAAAAATAAAAAGTTACACGACAATCATGCCGTATGCGATTCGCATCGCACTGTTGCTGCGGCGGAAAAATTCCGCGCCCCGGCCGCCGGAGGCATAAAAATAAAAAGTTACACGACAATCATGCCGTATGCGATTCGCATCGCACTGTTGCTGCGGCGGAAAAATTCCGCTGCACGTCTCTCCTGCGCTGCCGGTTACATAACGGAATCGGGCAGGCGCCCGGATGCGGGAACGACCGCGCAGCGTTCCGCCAGTTCTCTCCGCCGGATCTTGCCGCTCGGCCCCTGCGGAAAATCATGTATACAATACACGCGCTTCGGCACTTTGAAGGCGCTCAGCCTTTCCCGGCAAAACTGCCGCACGGCTTCTTCGGAAAGCGTGACTCCGTTGCGCGGCCGCACAAAGGCGACTATTTCCTCGCCGTAGACGGGATGCGGCACGCCCGCGGCGGCCGCCAGTTCCACGCCGGGAAAGCCGTACAGCACCTCGTCCACTTCCTGCGGGGAAATCATCTCGCCCGCGCGGTTGATGAGTTCCTTTTTCCGGCCGCGCAGAAAGAGAAAACCGTCGGCGTCCAGGCAGCCCAGGTCTCCAGTAAAAAACAGTCCGTCCCTGAAAAGTTCCCGCGTCGCTTCGGGGTTGTCGTAATAACCTTCCGCGATATTATCTCCCTGCACGGCTACTTCTCCGACTTCGCCGACATCCGCCGGGCTGCCGTCCTCGCGCAGCACCAGCACCTTGTTGCCGAAAGGCAGGCCGACGGAACCGGGTTTGCGGGTCGTCGGAGGGAGCGGGTTCGCCGTGATCTGGCTGCCTCCCTCGGTAAGACCGTAAGACTCGATCACAGGCACCCCCGTGCGCCGCTCAAATTCCCGGAGTACGGGCACCGGCAGCGCGGAGGAGGCAGAGCGGGCGAAGCGCAGGCAGGACAATTCTTCTTTCGGCGGCAAAGGGTTGCCCAGCAGAATGGAATAGACGGCGGGGACGGCGCTGAACCACGCCGGCCTTTCCGTGCGCACCCAGTCCCAAAAGCGTCCGGCACTGAAGCGCGGGGGCATGATGACGCGCAGGCCGGCATACAGGGGAGTGAGCAGGGTGACGACCAGCCCGTTGATATGATGCAGCGGCAGCACGCAAAGGGCGGTATCGCCGCTTTCCAGGCGGTGCGCTTCACGAATGTTTCCGCATTCCGCAAGCAGGTTGCGGTGGGTGAGCATCACCCCCCTGGGGGCGCCGGTGCTGCCGGAAGTATACATAAGCAGCGCAGTATCGTCGGGAGGATCGGGATGCCGCGCCGTGTCCGGAGCGAGCGTATACAGCAGCATGTCTTCAGGCAGGCGCTCCCGAAGCTCCGCAGCAGCCGATACGGTTTCGGGCGCGGGGAAAGCGCGCAATTTTTGCCGCGCTTCCGGGGCAAGCGCAGCGGCGGCAAGCAGAAAACGCGCCCCGCAGTCGTTGCGCACAACGTGCAGTTCCCGTTCCGAACAGTCAGGCCCCACGGGGACGGCAACGCCCCCGGATGCGGCAACCGTGAGAAAGGCAACGGCAGCGGCCGCGCCGTTATAAAAGAGCAGCAGCACCCGGTCGCCGCGCTTCAGACCCCGTTGCGCGAGGACTTGCGACAAGGCCTCCACCGCCTGCGCCAGTTCTCCGAAACGCAGTGCGGTTCGGGTGTCCGGTTCGGTGATGAAGACTCGGCTGCCGTTTTCTGCAGCCCGCGCAGCTATAAGCCGGCTCAGATGCCCGAAAAGCGCCATGCCTGCATTTCCTCCTGCCCATAGCGGATACGGGGAAACTGGGCGCGATAAAACTAATTTTTTTGCATATGCTTATATAAAATGGGATATATGCACTTACCGGCAGGTCGAAATTCTCATGTATGAATGAACATTCATTGACATACTCCAACGACTTCATCTGTTAGAGTATTTCATACTTGAAATGCACCGCAAGGATTTGCGGCGCGAATCCTTGCCGCGAAACAGGAACAGGCGGGCTTTTCCCGCAGTAAGCGAACTGTTTCAAGCGTTAAATGCTATAGTGCCCTCATATTTTCAAACATATCTTTTATCATGTCAATTCATAAAGATATACGCTCTTCTCCACTCTGAGCAGAATACATACCGCCGTCTGTGAGAGTGCAAGATCCGGATTGCGCATGAGTCCCCTACCCCCGGCCGTTATAACCGTCAGGGTTGCCCTGCCGGCGCCGGCCGGAGGTTGAAGCGGGCCGTGCCGTCGCGGTGTATCTGTTCCACAAGTCCCAGTTCCCAATCAATGTAGCCCTGCATGGCTTCACGGGAATGGTCCGTTCCTTCGTAGGGCCGCTTGTAGCAGTCATCCACCGGAACGAGGGGACGCCCCGGACCTCTTTCCAGGGGTCGCTGTTCCGCCTGCCAGATCGCGGTGCCGCCTGCGAGCACCGACACGGGACGGCGCGCCCGGCCGGACAGTTCAGGCGCGGCGAGGGCGGCAAGCATGCCGTCCGGCGAAGTCAGGATAAGGCGCGCGGAAGCCGGCAGCGAGGGCAGCGCTTCAAGCAGATGCGCGCGCGGGCACTGGTAAGCGCCGGACACATGGCCGGCCGCATACCGGGGACTGCGCGCCAAGTCCAGCACGACCGCCGTTTTTTCGGCCGTCAGGCGCGCCGTTTCCTGCGGTGTGACGAACATGTCGGCCGGGCAGAGGTCGCCGGCGCGGAGCTGCGTACCCGTCTGTTCGACGGCGGGGCGGAGCCTGTCCCGCAAACCGCCGCGCAGCACGACCGCATGGTTCCAACCCATCTGCCTGAGCAGGGAAGCCGTCACCAGGGCGCGTACGCCGTCATCGTCGGCCAGCACAATACGCGCCCCCCAAACGCCGATATATTCGTCGGCGGCCTGCACGAGCTGGCCGCCGGGCGCGGAGGGAAAACCGTCCGCCCGTTCGGCGGCGTATTCTTCAGGACCGCGCACGTCGAAACGGAACAGAGTTTTTCGTTGCGCTTCCTGCTCCCAAATCCGCAACTCGGCGTCGTCGATCATGCGCACGCCGCAACGCTCCGCACAGCCGCGCGCGGCCTCCTGAGCGCGCCGCAGGTTTTCGGGACGCACGGTGCGCGGGGCGCGGCGCGCCGCGCCGTATTCCAGCGCAAATCCCGCCGCGACCCAGCCGATGGTGCCGTTGCGCAGGGCGGCCGCCCGCACGAACAGCCCGCTGCCGGCCAGAGTATGTGCGGCGATGATGGACCGCGTGCGACCTGCGCAATGCACTATGACCAGGGTATCGTCCGAAGGGACAAGTTCCTTTGCCCGCAGCAGCAAATCGACTCCCGGAACATTGACAGAGCCGGGCAGGGTCATCACAGCGTATTCTTTGAACGGGCGCACGTCCAGCAGGGCAACGTCCGCGCCTGAATCAAGCAGGGCCTTGACTTCCGCAGCGGACAACGACGGCGTTCCGGCACAATGGTCCACCCATTCGCCGAAAGCCTTGGAAGGAACGTTCACATCACGAAACAACTCCCCGCCGGAGTCAAGCCATTGCCCAAGGCCGCCTGTGACGACCGCAACGGCGCTGTATCCCATGCTGCAAAGGCGCGCTGCGGCTGTTTCCGACAGCCCCCGGCCGCCGTCGAAAAGCAGGACCGGCACGGACAGGCGCGGGACCAGACGGGCAACATGCAGTTCCAGTTCCGAGAGCGGCAGCGAAACAGCCTGCAGGGGGTGCGCCCGGCTGAAAGCGCCTTCCTCCCGCACATCAAGGAACGCGAATTCGTCGTCCGTTGCCGACAAGGCCCGGACGGCGCTCGGACTCACCATGTTCAACGGCAAATGCGGCATGCTCCTGTTGCCTCCTGTTCACAAACGCTTACCGGAAAACAGGAGGGCGGGAAAACGCATTCTTTTGTATATGCTTATATAAAATGAAATATATGGAAATCGGAGAGTGTACGCCAACGGATAGTTTTCCGACACAAAAATATTATAAAATCACCATGTAGTCAGGATGTTTCTCAACACTTCGACGCAGCTCTGAAAAATTTGTAATTTTTGGGCGTCACTATGATTGCATCTATCTATCTGTAAAAATTCTCGGAAATCGTTTGAATGCAACACTCCCATATTTTTGAAAACAGGTAACTCCAGAATTTTCAAAAACTTGGGGGCGGAGCTTTCGCCTCCATCATAGCGTTTCGCTTTCTGCGGAAAGCAAACAGGCCGAGTTGCCCGAATTTACGCAGCGGGTGTCGTCCTGCCTGCGCGTTCCAGCCGTTCTTCAAGTTCCCGCATGGCCGGACTGTGGTCATGCCCGGCCAAATGAGCCAATCCGTGGGCCAGGAGACGGATGCAGTACTCCGCCGCTTCCTGCCCGTACAGGAAGGCTTCCCGCTCCAGCGTGTCCACGGACAGGGCCAGGCACCCCCGAAAGCCTTCCGCGCTCCCGCCGGACCCGCCCGAGGCGATCAATCCATACAGGGAAGCCGTACCGGCCGGGGCGGTCCGCCCGTTCGAGACCGTCGGGCTTGGGAAAGAAAGGATATTTGTCGGTCCCGGCCTACCCAGACATGCCGCCTGCAACGCCTCCATGCCGCGGTCGTCGAGCAGGGCCGTATCCGGACAGGGCACACCCGCAACTTCCGCCATGCGTCGGACTGTCGCATACAAGCGGCGCCGGTCCAGAGGCGCTTTGAGCACACACATCGGCGGCAATGTTTGCTCAGGAATGTCGAACATCAATCTCGTCGAATTGCGCGGCGCTGTTCTTCATACGTATGACCTTACCCCTGTGCCCGCCCGGCGCAACGATTTCTCCGTGCCCGCGTTCGGCAGGCGCTTCGCTTTCCGCAGCCTGCGCGCGACCGGCAAGACCCTGCTCCGCATCGCCGGCGGGTTTCACGACCGGAAGCCTGGACGGCACGTTCTTGTCCTGAGGAAGCTGGTAACTGATGCGCTGGTGGTACAGCCCGAGCAGCATTTGGTTGAAACTGTCCGACAGGGCATGCAGGTCGCGCATGGTCAGATCGCATTGATCCAACTGCCCGGAAGAATACGCATTCTTCATAACGCCGTCAATGTGCTGGGCAAGACGGGCGGACGACGGATCGACCAGCGTACGGCTCGATGCCTCGACAATATCCGCGAGCATGACGATGGCTGCCTCTTTGCTTTGCGGCTTTGGACCGGGGTACCTGAAGTCCTCCTCGGCCGGCGGCGGCATATCGGGCATGGCAGCGGCCTTGTCGAAGAAATAGCGGATCAGCCCTGTGCCGTGGTGCTGGGCGATGATGTCGGTGATTTCCCGGCCCAACCTGTGCTTGTCCGCCAGTTCCACACCCTGTTTGACATGGGAAATGAGGATAAGGGCGCTCAAGGACGGCACAAGCCGGTCGTGCGGGTTGCCCGCGCCGGCCTGGTTCTCTATGAAATAGCCGGGTTTGAGGCTTTTCCCGATGTCGTGGTACAGCGCCCCCACCTTGCACAGCATGGCGTGGGCGTCCACGCGTTTGGCGCCGGCTTCGCTCATGTTGGCCACGACAAGGGAATGGTGGTAGGTGCCGGGGGCCAGCATCATCAGGTAGCGCAGCAGGGGTTGCTCCAGGTTCATCAGCTCCATGAGCCTGAAACGCGTAGTGTAGCCGAAGACCATCTCCACGAGGGGGGTCAGGGCAAAGGTAATGACCATGGAGCAGAATGCGCCGCCGCCCAGCAGGGCTGACAGTTCCGAAAGATACCGCGTATGCGCCCCGCCCTGCATCATGGTGGTCGCCCCCCACAGGGCGGTCAGCCCGACTGCCAGCGGCAGCACGGAGCGGACAACGTCGCGCCGCGTGGCGCTGCGGTTGGTCAGGCGGGTACTCCACATGGCCGAAAGAAAATAGAACAGGAACAGCGCCATTGATCCCTGCACCGTTATCGTGCAGAAAAACGCCAGCAGGATGCCTGTGACCAGATAGCGCCGGGTGGCAAAAATCTGCGCGGCCAGCGAGGCCGCTCCGGCGACCGGCACCGCGAAAACCAGGCTTTCCGGCAGGAACTTGCCGCTCACGGCGGCCCACTGTTCCCCGTGTACGGCGATCACCTTGGCAAGCAGCACAAAAATCGCCATGAGCAGCGCCAGGAAGATGAAATCCCTGTTTTCCATGCGCGCCGCTATCGACCCGCTGGGCGAAAAGAGCAGTCCTGACGCGGTCAGCAGGGCGAAAAGCGCCGTTCCGAGAAACAGCTTGGTATTGAAGCGGTCTTCCTTGTTTTGCAGGAAAATCTGCATTTTGAGTTCCTGCTCGGGGTTGACCTTTTCTCCCTGGCGGATGATGACCTCTCCGCGCTGAACGCGGTGCGTCACCGGCACAACGGCATCGGCAAGGGCGTCGGCGCGTTGTCTGGTGGTTTCGTAATCGGGCAGCAGCGAAGGATACAGCAGATCGTCGAACACGACATCCAGCATGCGCTTTTCGTCATTGCTGAGAGAAAGTTCCCGAATTTCCTGGGAAAGCAGCAGTTCCAGCCGCCGGAGATCCGGAAGGGCAAAACTCTCTTCAACGCGCTTTTCTTCGCCCGTTTCCCTGTTGCGTACCACCACCCCGCCAGGGTACGGGCTGACGGTGGAGATTTCCTGCAGAACGCCGCTGTTCAGGTAGGATACCGCTATGGGCAACAGGCGGTGCAGGGCGGCGTCCTGCATCGCCCGCGAGGTCAGCGCCGCGATTTCGCCGGCGGTCAGCTCCCGCTGCATCTCCCGCGACAGGGAGACGCGCAGCGCCTCCTGTTCGTCCTGTTCCAGCGCCCCATTGGCATCAATAAAGATGCGCTGCATGCGCCTGCGCAGTTCTTCCACGGGAACGCTTACGAAATCCAGCACCAGCGGCTGCATTTTGCGCACCATGTCCTGTCTGGCCCGGGTCGCGGCATCGTCGCGGTAGAGAAAGCTGCTGTCCGCGATGACGTCCGCCGGGGCTATGCTGCCCACCCGCAGCAGGTCCGGACGCGGACCGAGGTCCACGGCGGCAGGCACCGACAGAAGCACCAGGGACGCGGCAAGCAGGTAAAATCCCCAAGGCGGGAGTTTTTTACCCAAGCGCGCCAAAAGTTGGGAAAACCCCGTGCGGGCCTTATCGGGAATTTTTTTGATATTGGTCATAGGCATCCACTATGCGACCCACGAGGGGATGACGGATGATATCTTCTTTTTGAAAAAAAATCATGTTCACGCCTTCCACGCCCTTCAGCACTTCGAGCGCCTGAATCAGGCCGGAGCGCCCGGCTCCGTCCGGTCCCACGGGCAGATCTATCTGCGTTATGTCGCCGGTGACGGCGGCGCGGGACCCGAAACCCAGGCGGGTCAGGAACATTTTCATCTGTTCCGGCGTTGTGTTCTGGGCTTCGTCCAAAATGATGAAGGCGTCGTTCAGCGTACGCCCGCGCATGAAGGCCAGCGGGGCGATTTCGATCAACCCGGCGGCCGTCATTTCGGCCGTTTTCTCCGGGTCCAGCATGTCGTGCAGGGCATCGTACAGGGGACGCAGGTAAGGGTTGACCTTTTCCGCGAGATCGCCTGGAAGAAACCCCAGGCGTTCACCCGCCTCGACGGCGGGCCGGGTAAGAATGATGCGCCGCACTTTTTTGGACATGAGCATGGACAGCGCCGCGGCCACGGCCAGATAGGTCTTGCCCGTCCCGGCCGGACCCACGGCGATGGTCATGTCGTTGTCGCGCAGGGATGCGGCATATTCGCGTTGGGTCAGGGTCCGGGTGACGATGTTCCTGCGCGTCCCCGCAACAAAAACCGTGTCGCGGTACAGACGCCCGAGGTCGGCCTCGGGGTTCCTTTCCAGCACGGCGCAGGCGTGGCGGACATCGTCGGGGTGCAGACGCAGGCCGGATTTGAGCAGACCGTACAACTGCATGAGCAGTTCACGCGCCAGGGCGGCCGCCGGCGCCGGCCCCCGCAGGGTGACGGCCCCGCCCCGCGTGCTAATGTGCAACCCGGTGCGCCGGGCCAGAAAATCCAGGTTGGCGTTGCGCGGGCCGAACAGTTCGTTGGCAAAGGCCGCATCCTCAAAGGACAGGCAATGCTCGGCCGAAGGCATGTCCATTGCCGCCGCGGACGCAACAGGGTGCAAAGGCGCGGTCATGCGTTGCGCTTGCGTCCGTTCATAGGGCGCCGCTGCGGCTGTGCGGCCCGGCGCGGCCGGACCATGCGCTTGCGTCCGTTCATCAGAAATTCCTTTATGGTTTTAAACCTCTACCTTCAGGGAGATTCCCGCTTGACGCCCGGCAGAGCCGGGATGGAGTCGGTCGGCGGATGGAGCAGGCTGTGGATTGAAACATCAGGGTATGACCAGTTTGCGCCCGATCTTCAACAG
>JAISMY010000012.1 GCA_031276485.1 Desulfovibrio sp.
GACGCTGACCACCTATCACGTTTTCAACTCATGGAATATGCTGATGAGAACAATCATAACCGGTGTCCCTCCTCCGTAATCATAAAAAATTGTGATATTTCACGACTATAACGTATACCCCTTCTAAAATTAGAATTGCTGCATTAACAAAAGAATGTTTTTTTGATATGCCGCCTTCATTAATAATGAGGGGGGGGGGGGGAGACAGATGCCGCAATGCCCGTTGCACCCCTCCGGGGATCTGTGGTATGGCAGCCTCTATGCACGACAATATTTACATCGGGTTGGACGTTGGTTCCACCACGGTTAAAGTCGCCGCTCTGGACGCGAACGACACTATGCTCTTCGCCCGCTACCGCCGGCACCTCTCCGAGGTGCGCGCCACGGCCGCGGAGATGCTTGCGGAAGCCGATACCGTTTTGGCCGGAAAACGCAGACGTCTCGCCCTGACCGGCTCCGGCGCCATATCCCTCTCCGCCGAAATAGACATGCCTTTCGTTCAGGAAGTCGTGGCCTCCGGGCTCTACATACGCCGCTCCATCCCCGATGCGGACGTGGCCATCGAACTCGGGGGCGAAGACGCCAAACTCACTTTTTTTACCGGCGGCACCGAACAGCGCATGAACGAGACCTGCGCGGGCGGCACCGGGGCCTTCATCGACCAGATGGCGGCCTTTCTGGATACGGATGCGGCCGGACTGGACAAACTGGCCGAGAGCCATACAACGCTCTACCCCATAGCCTCACGCTGCGGGGTCTTCGCCAAGACGGACATCCTGCCTCTGCTCAATGAAGGATGCTCCCGCGCGGACATCGCGGCATCCATCATGCAGGCCATCGTCAACCAGACCATATCCGGTCTGGCGCGGGGGCGGAACATCAAAGGGAAAGTCGTTTTTCTCGGCGGTCCCCTGGCCTTCCTGCCGTCATTGCGCGAGCGCTTTGTGCTGACCCTGAAACTGGACGCGGAAAATGCAGTTTTCCCCCTGTACGCGGAGTACTTTGTGGCCATGGGAGCCGCCCTGTACGCCCGCCGCGAAGCAGAGCAAAAAACGGCCCTGCGTACATCCGCCTCGGAGCTCGGCAGCATGGGCACCATCGCTTACGGCGCAGTCGGCTCGGGAGGACTGCCGGCAGGCAGGGCCATACCCGGCCCGACAGGAGCAGCCGAAAAAAAAATCGGCAAACGTCCCCATGCCCGGCCCTGCCCCGGCGCCGATCCTGCCGGCAAAGACGCCCTGAGCCTTATTCTGCACAAACTGCAACACACGGAAAAGACAAAAGAAAGCCGGCACCTGGATCCCCTTTTCGCCGATGCCGAAGCTCTTGCCGAGTTCCGCCGCAGGCACGCGGGCGCACAGTTGCCGCGCGCTCCACTTGAAGATTGTACGGGCGACACCTGGCTCGGCATAGATTCCGGTTCCACAACCATCAAGGCCGTGCTGCTGGACGGACAGAAGCGCCTGCTCTATTCCTTTTACGGCCCCAACCAGGGAGAACCTCTGCAGACGGCCGCAGCCGTACTCAAGGATATCTACGCCCGTGCGAAACCCGGCATGAAAATCCGCGCCTGCGCCGTGACCGGCTACGGCAGCGGGCTTCTGTCCGCCGGCCTGAGGGCGGATATCGACGAAGTGGAAACCGTGGCCCATTTCGCCGGCGCGCGCTTCTTTCAGCCCGAGGTCAGCTATATTCTGGACATCGGCGGGCAGGACATCAAGTGCATGCGCGTACACGCGGGCAGCATAGACCGCATCCAGCTCAACGAAGCCTGCTCTGCCGGCTGCGGTTCTTTTGTGGAAACATTTGCCAAGTCGTTGGACATGCCCCTGGAACAGTTCGTGCAGGAGGCCATTTCGGCGCAGAAACCAGTGGACCTCGGCACGCGCTGCACAGTGTTCATGAACTCCAAAGTCAAACAAGCCCAGAAAGACGGCGCCGAGGTGGGCGACATCGCGGCCGGTCTTTCCTATTCAGTGGTACGCAACGCCTGTTACAAGGTGATGAAAATCACCAATATTGACGAACTGGGCGAACACATTGTGGCCCAAGGCGGCGCCTTCGTCAACGATGCCCTGTTGCGCGCGCTGGAACTGCAACTTAAACGCCCCGTGGTGCGTCCGGACATAGCCGGTCTTATGGGCGCCTTCGGCGCCGCGTTGATTGCCATGGAGCGGGGACCGCAAAACGAAGCCTGCAACCTGCCCGGGCCGGAGGAAGTCGAAAACTTTCAGGTGAAATCGCGCACCGCGCGGTGCAGACAATGTACCAACCACTGCCTGCTCACTGTTTGCACCTTCGGCAGCGGGCGGCGTTATGTTTCCGGCAACCGTTGCGAACGCGGCGCCGGAGCGACTCCCCAAAATCTGCCCAACCTCTATGAATTCAAGTACAACCGTCTGTTCAGCCACTACACGCCGCTGCCGCGGGAAGAGGCACGGCGCGGTGTGGTGGGCATTCCGCGCGCCCTGAATATCTTTGAAAATTATCCCATCTGGTTCACCATATTCACCCGCCTGGGCTTTCGCGTGGAACTCTCCTCACCGTCTTCCAAAGAACTTTTTTTCAAGGGGTACGGCACCATACCCTCGCAGACCGTCTGCTATCCGGCCAAACTGGCCCACGGACATATTCTGGATCTCATTGAGCGCAAGGTAGGCTGGATATTTTTCCCCTGCCTGCCTTTCGAACAAAAAAACTTCAGCTCCCAGGCCGGCAACTTCAACTGCCCGGTGGTTATCGGCTACCCGGAGCTGCTGGCGAAAAACATCAGTGCCCTGCAGGACGCGAATATTCCCTTTTTCCATCATTTCCTGCCCCTGGACAAAGACGTGCTGGCCAAACGCCTGCGCCATATCCCCCTTTTCGGCGACGTACCCCTTTTTGAGCTGGAAGCGGCCGTGCGTGCGGGCTTTTCCGAGATGGAAGCCTATAAAAACGACATCCGCAAGGCAGGCGAAGAGGCATTGAAGGACATCCACGACAACGGGAGGTACGGAGTCATCCTGGCCGGTCACCCCTATCATGTCGACCCGGAAGTGCATCACGGCATAGCCGCCCTCGTCAATTCCTGCGGCATGGGCGTGCTCACGGAGGATTCGGTGGCGCACCTGATGCCGGACCCCGGTCCCCTGCGCGTGGTGGACCAGTGGACCTACCACTCCCGGCTGTACCGGGCGGGCGCATTCGCCGCCGGTGCGGACAACCTGGCCGTGCTGCAGCTCGTGTCCTTCGGTTGCGGACTGGACGCCGTTACGGCGGACCAGCTTGAGGAAATAGTGACGCGCAAGGGCCGGCTGTATGCCCAGATCAAAGTGGACGAAGGCGGCAACCTCGGGCCGGCGCGTATCCGCATCCGCTCCCTGCTGGCGGCTTTGCGCGAGCGCGCGGCAAAAGAGGATTACCCCGCCCCGTCCGTCAATATCTTCGCAGGTTCGCCGCCTTACACTGAAGCCATGCGCAAGACGCATACCATACTTATCCCGCAGCTTTCCCCGCTCCATTTCCAGTTTCTGGAGACCTTGCTTTCCTCCGAAGGCTACAAGGTGGAACAGTTGCCGGTCGTGGAACGGGCGGCCATTGAACTGGGTCTGCGTTACGTCAACAACGACGCCTGTTTCCCGGCCATCGTCGTCGTCGGGCAGCTGTTGCACGCCGTGCGCGGCGGAAAATACGACAGCAACAGGATCGCCCTGATGATATCCCAGACCGGCGGCGGCTGCCGGGCCACAAATTATATAGCCTTCCTGCGCAAAGCCCTGGCCGATTGCGGCATGGAGCACATCCCGGTCATTTCCTTCAATATGAGCGGGCTGGAGAGCAACCCCGGCTTCAAAATGACCGGCCCCATGCTGCGCAAGGTCATCATGGCCGGGTTTTACGGCGATGCCCTGATGCGCATGCTGCACCGGGTCAGACCCTATGAGCTTGAGCCAGGGAGCGCCGGGCGTCTGGCAGACCTTTGGGCGGAAAAAGGTCGGATAGTCATAGCCGAGGGCAGCCCTTTGCGTTTTGAAGCCGCCGTGTTCTCAATGGTCCGGGCCTTTGACCGCCTCCCTCTGCGTACCGAGGAACGCAAGCCGCGCGTCGGTCTGGTCGGTGAAATTCTGCTCAAGTATCATCCCGACGCCAACAACCGGGCCGCAGAAATCGTGGAGCAGGAAGGCGGCGAAGCCGTGGTGCCGGATCTTATGGACTTTGTGCTCTATTCTTTCTACGACAACGTATTCAACTACCGGCACCTGTCCGGCACCTGGAAGGCCTACGCCGCCGGGCTGCTCAGCATAGCCTTCCTGGAATACTGCCGCATGGGCATGCGTCTGGCCCTCGGCCTGTCCAGGCGCTTTCACGCGCCCCTGCGCTTCAGCGCCCTGCGCAAAAAAGCCAAGGGGCTTATCTCCCTCGGCCACCAAACCGGCGAAGGTTGGTTGCTGGCGGCTGAAATGGTCGAGCTTCTGGAATCCGGCGTCCCCAACATCCTCTGCATGCAGCCTTTCGGATGCCTGCCCAACCACATCACAGGCAAAGGATTGATGAAGGAACTCAAACACCGCTTTCCCGAGGCCAACATAGCGGCGGTGGACTACGACCCCGGCGCGAGCGAAGCCAATCAGATCAACCGCATCAAGCTGATGATGTCCTTGGCCCGCTGACTGTTGCCGTTTTTTTACCGAGTTCTCGCGTAACGCCGTCGATATCCGTCAATATCTGTAAAGCCGCGTCAATGGGAAAAAGATAACCATGCAAAATCTCTTTGCCGGTAAACGCTCCTTATGGTTTACACTCTGGATAGGCTATGGGCTGCCGTTTTATATTTTTTTGATGCTTCTTGATATATTTTCAACTACATATAAACAAAGCATCGTGACATATGTAACAGCGCTCTGCGCACTCTGTTACTGCATCACCATGACAATCGCCGTCTGGAGAAGCTCTGACCTATATAATGGGCCGGAAATATGGAAGCTTGCAGCAAAGGTTCTGGTGGTATTTTTTGATATACAACTGCTTGCAGAACTCGGTAAATTCTTTTGACCGATCTGTGCCGGAAAGCTGCACAGCGGTGATGCTTTTTGACAGGCAACTGCCGGACGAACCCGGTAACTTCTTTTGACCTGTTTGGGTCGGAATATGCAACGGCGTGCGGCTTTTGACAAAGCGCGACATTCGGGGTACACATGCCGCAAGAAAGGAGATTGGCATGGGCCTTCCCCCGGAATTTCTGCGGCACTTGGCCGAAGCGTTAAGTCCGCTGTCGCACAGCCTCGCCGCCGGGCTGCTCATCCGCCCTATCCCGCAGCCGCCGCTGAAAACCGGAGGCGTCGATGAACTCAAAGCCGATGGTTCCGACAACCCCGCAGCCCTGTGCATGGATCTGGACAGCATGTTGAAGGAATGCGTCCCGGCCATGCGCGAAGCCATGCAGGAACTAGGCAATATCCCTCCGGAACATATAGAACTGCTTGAAGAAATTGTAGACGAACTGGCGTCCCCGGCTCTGGACTTGGTGGATATGGCCCGCCGCGTGTGGGAATGCCCTTTCCCGCCCGAAGCCGAAAGCGCGCGAAGCATGCTCGCTACCCTGGCCGAAGCCCCGGCAACCCAGCTTTTGCAGTGGGTACTGGAAATCATGCATACAGCCGTCGATCCGTGGTCCATAGC
The DNA here is from genome assembly GCA_031276485.1 of Desulfovibrio sp. Classification (GTDB taxonomy): domain Bacteria; phylum Desulfobacterota; class Desulfovibrionia; order Desulfovibrionales; family Desulfovibrionaceae; genus Frigididesulfovibrio. Next base: position 5,662 of record JAISMY010000012.1, read on the forward strand.
TGAGAATCCGGAACAGCCGGAAATCGACTTCCGGCTTGCGGTCCCGGATATGCCGGTACGTAAAGCCCTGGCGCGTTGGCGGAGACGGCATCCCGGCATATTGCCGGAAGAAGTGTTGCTGTGAACCGGCGAATGCCGAATTACAACCCCCCCATGCCTTTCAAAAGAATAAATCAGCGTTTCCTAAAGGACTTTCAGATGGAAGCCTCCCTGTTTCGCGTACAGCCGTCATTTCCGCGCCACGCCTGATGTCCGCCGGCCCGCAACGCTTACTCCCCCCCACGCCGCCGAGTTTCGCCTGCTGGGAGGAATTGATGGCCGAAGCCCTGGCTGAAGCCCGCATCGCCGGGGCCGAGGGTGAAGTGCCGGTCGGTGCGCTGCTGGTATCCGGACAGGGGCGTATCCTGGCAAAAGCTGGTAATGCCGTTGAACGCCTGCGTGACCCGACGGCTCACGCCGAAATGCGCGTGCTGCGGGAGGCGTCTGCCCGTGCGGGGTCGAACCGGCTCGGCGGCTGTGTCCTCGTATCCACGCTGGAACCCTGCCTGATGTGTGCAGGAGCGCTGCTCCTGGCGCGGCCCGCCGGCCTCGTCTACGGTGCCGCCGACCCGGAGGCGGGCGCGGTGGATTCCCGTCTCAATGTGCTGGACATGCCGTTCCTGAAGTGCGCGATCTGGAGTATGGGCGCCGTGTCTGAAGCGGAATGTTCAGCGCTGCTGAAAAATTTTTTCCGGGCCAGGCGATAGCGCCTCTATCCGGAAAACGAATAACGCCAAGTTGCAATCAATACAGCGTAAATTTGATAAAATATCCATCGTATTATGCTGATAAATCCAGCAGATTTTTATAAAGGGAACCTCTAAAAACCCTTTTCCAGACGGGATTGAGTGTTGTAAATTCAGTATTTGTCAGGTCGGCATGTGACATAAATTTAGTTTTTAGATGTTCCCTAAAATAACTGCCTGCTGCCGCCAACTTGGTATAACCGGATATTTCCCGATATGCTGTTTCATTTCGGACTGGAAGCGGAATAGGACCATGCGGGCAAGCATGGCTCTGCGCATAGGCGGCGTGCAGGTCGGCGGCGGCGCGCCGGTCGTTGTCCAGAGCATGACCGACACGGATACCCGCGACAGCGCCGCAACCTTGGCCCAAATAGCTGAACTGGCCGCCGCCGGGTGTGAACTGGTGCGCGTCGCCGTGCCGGACGACAAGGCGGCGGCCGCCCTGCGCGCCGTCTGTTCCGCCTCGCCCCTGCCGGTCATTGCCGACATTCACTTCAGCAGCCGTTTAGCCGTGGCCGCACTGGAAGCGGGCGCGGCCGCCCTGCGCATCAACCCCGGCAACATCGGAGGCCCGGAAAAAGTACGTCGTGTAGCCGATGCGGCCAAGGAGCACGGAGCAAGCATCCGCATCGGGGTCAACTCCGGCTCTCTGGAAAAAACGCTGCTGGACCGCTACGGAGGCCCGAAGGCTGAAGCGCTGGTAGAAAGCGCCCTGAACCATGTTCTCCTGTTGGAACGTTACGGCTTTTCGTCCGTCAAGCTGTCCATGAAGTCCTCAGATGTCCCGACCGCAGTAGCCGCATACAGGCTGGCCGCGCAGCGTTGCGCCTATCCCCTGCACGTCGGGATCACCGAAGCCGGAACCCTGCTGCGCGGTCTGGTCAAATCCGCCGCCGGCATCGGCATCTTGCTCTCCGAAGGAATAGGGGATACCATACGTATTTCGCTGACCCACAACCCGGTACGCGAAGTGGAAGCCGCCTGGCGGCTGCTCTCCGCCCTGAAACTCAGACAACGCGGGCCGGACATAATCTCCTGCCCCACATGCGGACGCACGGAAATAGACCTTAGAGGACTGGCGGAAGCCGTGGAGGAAGAACTGCGCGGCATTCCGGAATACTTCACGGTCGCCGTGATGGGTTGCGCGGTCAACGGCCCCGGTGAAGCGCGCGAAGCCGATGTCGGCATTGCCGGAGGCAAAGGGAAAGGCCTCGTGTTCCGCAAGGGCGTTGTCGTACGCAGCGCAAGCGGCGGACGAGAGGAACTGCTCCGCGCTCTGTGCGGGGAAATTGCCGTACTGCGGCGCGAAATGCGGTCCGGTTCCTACAGCGCCCGTTAACGCCGATGCGGTACTGTAGTATTATCTTTTTGCAATAAAATAGGGACTCACCATGTCTGATACAGGCAAAGGCATTATCCCCGACTTTACTCCGGATTTCCGCAAGGGCGGCGGTCTGCTCCCGGTCGTGGCCCAGGATGCCGCCGGCGGCGATGTACTCATGCTGGCCTATATGAACGAAGAAGCCTGGCAAAAAACTCTGGAAAGCGGCGAAGTACACTACTGGAGCCGCAGCCGGCAGGAACTGTGGCACAAAGGCGACACATCGGGGCATATCCAGAAGGTCAAGGCCGTGCGTCTGGACTGCGACGGCGATGCCCTGCTCGTCCTTGTGGAACAGGTCGGCGGAGCGGCCTGCCATACAGGCTACAGGAGTTGCTTTTTCCGTGAACTGAAGGACGGACAGGTCAGCCTCTGCTCACCCCGCGTGTTTGACCCCGAGGAGGTCCGCGAATAATGGCCGACAGAATTCTCAAAACAGCAATCCCCAAAGGCTCGCTGGAAGAAGCCACTTTGGCGCTGTTCGCCAGGTCGGGCTGGAAAATCACCATGCAGAGCAGGAATTATTTTCCTGAAGTCAATGATCCCGAGCTTTCCATCAGCCTGTGCCGTCCGCAGGAAATGGGCGCATACATCGGCGACGGTGTTCTGGACGCAGGGCTTACGGGCAAGGATTGGGCGATGGAAAGCGGCGCGGATTACGTGGTCGCCGCCGACCTGATCTACTCCAAGGTCAGCAATCGCCCGGCCCGCTGGGTGCTGGCGGTGGCCGGCGACTCCCCTTACCACAGGCCGGAGGACCTGGCCGGAAAACGCGTGGCGACGGAAATCATGGGGTTGACCCGCCGCTATTTCGCGGAACGAGGCATAGAAGTCACGGTTAATTACTCCTGGGGCGCCACAGAGGCCAAAGTCGTCGAAGGGCTGGCCGATGCCATTGTGGAAGTGACGGAAACCGGCACAACGCTCAGGGCGCACGGATTGCGCATCATTGACGAGGTACTGGCAACCCATACACAGTTCATCGTCGGCAAGGCGGCATGGGCCGACCCGTGGAAACGCGAAAAAATCAACCAGATCACTATGCTCCTGCAAGGAGCCTTGCGCGCCGAATCACTGGTGGGCGTCAAGATGAACGTGCCGACGGTCAACCTCGCCGCCGTGCTGGCCCTGCTTCCTTCGCTGAATTCGCCGACCGTCTCCCACCTTCACGACAAAAACTGGCTGTCCCTGGAAACAGTCATTGAAACCAAAGTCGTCCGCGATCTTGTGCCGCGCCTTGCAGCATCCGGGGCCGAAGGCATCATTGAATACCCGCTGAACAAGGTTATATGAGTCCCGACCTTTACGGCATACTCGGCAAGCCCGTCGGGCACAGCATCAGTCCGGCCTTCCACAATCGGGTCTTCGCCCTTAAGGGCGTGCAGGGAATCTACTGTGCCTGGGAAAAACAGGAAGAAGAGCTTACGGATTTTTTTCATGCCGTGCGCACTCTGCCCATAGCCGGACTGAGCGTTACCATCCCCTACAAGAGCAAGATTGCCCCGTTTCTGGATGAACTCACGGACAGGGCGCGCCTGGCCGGGGCTGTGAACACAGTCTTTCGCAGGGACAGACGGCTGATGGGCGGCAATACGGATGTGGACGGCCTGTGCATACCCCTTGCGCGTCGAGCCGGGCCGGTGCCCCGCGAGACGCTGGTGCTCGGCGCCGGTGGAGCGGCACGCGCCGTTTTGGCCGGTCTGGCCGAACTCGGTCTGCCCCGTATCTCCGTGGCGGCCCGCGACAAAAGCAAGGCGGAAGAACTGATCGTCGCTTTTTCCTGCAGCAGAAGAACATCCGGCCCCTGCCCGGAGCGGCCCGGAGAAGACCGCGCGGGACTTGCATCCTCGACGGCCTTCCCGGCAAACGCGCCGGCATACCGGGCGCTGTCATGGGAAGAAAGGACCGATGCTTTGGCCGATATGGAAGCCCCCCTGGTCATCAACGCCACGCCCCTGGGTATGCAGGGCGCCTTTGAAGGACAATGCCCCCTGCCGGATGAAGCCTTTGAACTCCGCGCTCGCCGGACGCGGCGGCTTTCGGGAGATGCGCGTGATGACGCACTCCGTCCGGTATTTTTTGATCTGGTCTACACCCCGCGCGAAACGCGTTTTCTGGCCGCGGCCCGTGCGCGCGGTTTCGCGTGCATTGACGGTCTTGCTTTTTTTGCAGCCCAGGCTATCGGACAACTCAAGGCATGGACCGGGGCTGAACTCGCCCTGCGTGATGCGGAACAGATTTTGACTGACTTGAAAATTGTTTATAAATAACATTTACAAATTATCACTTTGTCTATTTTGTTTTTCATTAAAAATCGACGCAAAATTGTTTATTTCAACCAGATGCCTGTTAGGATAACTGAAAAACAACTCTTTACTTGTTTCTGCGGAAATCAGTAAAGAGCGGCCGTAAGGCTTATGCACCGTGAAGGGGCGTGAGTTATGAAAGCGCAGTCGTGATGTAACAAGCGGACAAGGTCGATAAGCATGGTACCTCCGCCCTACGCGGTAAACCCCGAGCTTGTGCCCTCCGGCGCGTCGCTGGTCATAATCGGCATGGCGGCCGCGGGCAAAACAACCATAGGGCAGGAGCTGGCCTCCCTGTTGGGCATGCCGCAAATGGATACCGACCACATCATCGAAGCCCATTACGGAACGGACCTGCACTCCATCAGCAAAGGCATGAGCAAAGAGGCCTTTCTGGACCTCGAATGCGCGGTGATCATGCGGCTGAATCTGAAACAGTGCGTTATTTCCACCGGAGGAAGCGTCGTCTATCGCCCGCAAGCCGTCAGGCACCTGAAAACGATGGGGCCTCTGATTCACATCAGCGTACCGCTGCCCCTCATCATGGAACGCATCGCCAGAAAACCGGAACGAGGTTTGGCCATCGACCCCGGCCAGACACTGGAAGACCTTTACAACGAACGTGCGGTCCTGTACGCGGAAGCAGCGGACTTCACCGTGCAGGGAGGAACTGCGCCGGCCGCGGTCTACGCCGATAAGATCGCCTGCATGCTGTCGCTCCCGTAATTCGGTCTTCATGCCTTTCAAAAGAATTAATCAGCTTTTCCCCGGAAACGGAATAACCCACAGGAATGCCTACCGTGCGCGCAACTGCCCTGCTCAACCAGCTTCTTGAACAATGTGCGGCCGACCTGGGACTGCACAAGCCGGACAAGGCGGTGATCGAAGTACCCAAGGACAAAAAATTCGGCGATCTGGCAGTCAACTGGGCCATGGCTCTGGCCAAAGAAACAAAACAGGCTCCGCGCCCTCTTGCGGAAAAATTCGCCGCCGCCCTGCTCGCCTCCTCGGAACATATCGCCGCCGTCGATGTCGCTGGTCCCGGCTTTCTCAACGTCACACTCAGCCCCGCCTTCCTGCAGGCTTGTATTCCGGCGGTGGAAAGCCTGGGCGACAGGTTCGGCTCGTCACAGAACGGACAAGGCGTCAGGGTTCAGGTTGAATTCGTTTCCGCCAACCCCACGGGGCCTCTGCACATAGGGCACGGGCGCGGAGCGGCCGTCGGCGACAGTCTGGCCCGTATACTGCGTTTTGCGGGTTTCGACGTTGAAGCGGAATATTATATCAACGATGCAGGCAGGCAGATGCGCACCCTCGGCCTGTCCATACTCATGCGCGCGCGGGAAATCGGGGGCAAAAGCAAGGCGGAGGATTTTCCCGAAGACGGTTACCGCGGCGCATACATCACGGATATCGCCGCAGACATGCTGAAAACCGATGCCGGACTGCTGTCCCTGCCGGAGGAAGAGGCCTTGGAGCGGTGCCGCATTTACGGCAGTGAAAACATCCTGGCCGGCATCCGCAGAGACCTTGAAAACTTCAATGTCCACCACGATGTCTGGTTTTCCGAGCGGTCCCTGACGGCATCAGGAGCGGTGGAGCGGGCGTTGCGGGACTTGAAGGATACCGGGTATGCCTGTGAAAAGGACGGAGCGCTCTGGTTCACGACAACGGACTACGGCGACGACAAGGACCGCGTTTTGCGTAAATCCGACGGCTCAACGACCTATTTCGCTTCGGACATCGCCTATCACGCCGACAAGTTCAGGCGGGGCTTCATGCGCGTTATTGATGTGTGGGGAGCGGACCATCACGGCTATGTCGCCCGTATGAAAGCAGCCGTTGTCGCTCTGGGCCGGCCGGAGGCCGATCTGGATGTCGTTCTGGTGCAGTTGGTCAACCTGCTGCAGGACGGCAGGCAGATCGCCATGTCGACGCGGGCCGGCACCTTTGAAACCCTGTCCGACGTAATCGCCGAGGTAGGAACGGATGCAGCCCGCTTCATGTTTCTCACCCGCAAGAGCGCAGGCAAGCTGGACTTTGACCTCGCCCTGGCGCGCCGGCGCAGCATGGACAACCCCGTGTACTATGTGCAGTATGCCCACGCCAGAGTATGCGCGCTGCGGCGCAGGGCCGCGGAGCGGGGCATGGAATTTGCCGGGTCGGGCGACACGAGTCTTCTTGTCCTGCCCGAGGAACTGGGCCTGCTCCGAACCCTGGACCGTTTCCCCGTAGTGGTCGAAGACGCCGCCCGGACTGCCGCGCCGCACCTGGTAAGTTTTTTTCTCATGGAACTCGCCGGGCTGCTGCACAGTTATTACGCCGCACAGCAGATACTGACGGCCGAACTGCCCGCTTTGGCGGCAGCGCGCCTGCGCCTGCTGGAGGCTGTGAGGCAATGCTTGAAAAACGGCCTCAACCTGATCGGAGTTTCCGCTCCGACCACGATGTAACGGGATGTATGACGCGGACAAAAACGACCGGCGGACGGAAAACGGCGAACGACGCCGCGAGATTGCTTTCAGACTGCGTCCTGCTCAGATAGTCGGCGGCATCGTTGTACTCGGCCTCGGATATGCGGCCGTTTTCTTTCTCGGCGTTGTCCTGGGACGCGGCTATGCCCCGGAAGCCGGTATACCGGAACTGGCGCGGCTGATGCCGGAAGCCTCCGCGCCTGTTTCTCCCCGCGTTGTCGCCCCGGAAGAAGAAAAACCGGCGCAGGATGACGCGGCTTCATCTCCCGTCTATCCCGGCGGCGATGAAGATACACCGTTTACCCAAGCTGACCTGGATTACCGCGAGCGGCTCAAAAGCAGGCAGCAAACTCCCCCACGGGCACAGGGCACAGGCAGGACGGAAGACGGGGCAGAGCGGAGCGCCGGGAGCAAAGAACGCAAAGCGGGCGGCGGAAGCGCGGCGGCCTCGCCTGTGCGCGCGGGAAAAATATACCATTATGTCTATCAGGTCGCCAGTTACAAGGACCGCGCATCCGGCGACAACTTCGCAAAGCGCCTTCGCGCCGCGGGATTCAAGGCGCGCACGGAGCAAAGCAACGGAAACAACGTCACATGGTTCCGTACCATTGTGGAATTCACCGGCCGACCGGACGACACTGATGCTTTGCGTGAAAAGCTGAAGCGTTCAGGGGTGCCGCGTGCCCTGCTAAGATCGAAAACACCGGCAAACTGAATATTGCGCACAGCGGGAACAACGTCATGTCATGCGCAGAATGTCACGGCACGGACGCCGGGCGAAGCTCAGAATTTCCTCCTGCCCATGCCCGGCACATGATAGAGCATTGAAGGGAAAGCCGCTTTCATCTCCGCGACGATTTTTTCTTCCTCGTCATCCGGCAAAGGTCGAAGCCTAATATACACCATGCGGGTCTGCGATTCTTCCTCAACGGAGGTCAGCAGCGAAACCGTCCTGCCCCCGCGTTCGCCCAAGGCACCAAGTACGGCCTGCAGCGCGCCTTTACCCGTAGGCAATCTGAAAGCCAGTTGCATACCGCCGCTGCGTACCCCGGTGATGGAGACGAGCAGACGGAAAATATCGCTTTCCGTAATGATACCTATCAAGTTGCCGTCTTCGTTCACCACGGGCATGCCGCTGAAATTTTTTTCGATCATGATCGCCGCCAGCGCCTCCACGGAATCATCCCTGTAGGCGCATACCGGGGGACTGCTCATGATGTCTTCGACTTTCATCTCGGCAAGGAGGTGATACATCTCGTACATATCCAAGGTTGTCGCCTTGGAGGGTGAAGCTTCCTTGATATCCCGGTCAGACACGATGCCCAGCACTCGCCCGCCCGCATCCAACACGGGTAACCGCTTGATTTGATTTTCCTTCATAATGCGGGCGGACTTCATGATCGAAGTTCCCAGGCTGACGGCTACAACATTTCTAGTCATCCATTCTTCGACGCGCATAGGTCGCTTCTCCCGGTTGTTTTGAGCAAAGCACGGTCTCAATTTTTCGGGCGAATAGCATTTTTTCGCTTGTCCAACAAGACGCACAGACAGATAATCCGCCGCAGTCCAGACCCGTCCCGAGGCATGTGACGGCATGTGATTTCCAAGGCGATCCTGCATGCATGACCGGCGTTTCGGACAGGTCATATAAATAAACGGAATAATATTTGCATACCTCAGGCGCATCGTGAAATTTCTTCAAAACGCCGGCCTTTCCCTGTGAACACGCTTCTCATCAATCTGACGCGCTTCGGCGACTTGCTGCAAAGCCGGGCGGCCATAGCCGATCTTACCCTTTGCGGACACAGGGTGGCTCTGGTCTGTCTGGAAAATTTCGCGCCGGCCGCCGAACTGCTGCCCGGAACGGCTCATGTTGCACCTCTGCCGTCTGCTGCTTTACTGTCCGGTCTTGCGTCCGAACAGGGGTATCCGTTCCCGGGCTACGGACAACGGCCTCCGCCGTGCAAAGAGTGGCACAAATCCCTGGCCGCGCTGGGCACTTTCCGTGCCCGGCTGGAAAGCGCGTTCCCCTTTGAACGGGTCTGCAACCTGACGCCCGGCATAGCCGCCGGTCTTTTGACGCGTTACCTGGCCGGAACCCGCCCCTGCTCGGGCTTTTATGTCGACGAACACGGCTTCGGCGTCAACGGCAACAGTTGGGCCGCCTTTTTTATGGGGTCCTGCCTGGAACGGGGACTCAGCCCTTTCAACATCGCCGACCTGTTCCGCAAGACTGCTGTCGGGGATCTCGCTTCCGGTCCCGGCATCGCCTCGCTTCATGAACCGGAAAAAGACGTTCTGGACGCTGTGCGGGAACGTCTGCGCAAAGAAGCTCCTGACGACAAATGCTCCTTCATCGCCCTGCAACTCGGCGCCAGCGACGACCGCAGGCGTTGGCCCGTCGAATATTTTGCAGCGCTGGGCGACATTGTCCGGCGCAGGACCGGATGCCTGCCGCTGCTCCTGGGCAGCGAAGCAGAACGCCCGCTTGCCGCAAGTTACGCGGCAAAGGCCGGGCATCCGCACATCAATCTCTGCGGCAGGACCGACCTGCGGGAACTGTCCGCCGTCTTGCGCCTGTCCGAACTCCTGGTCGGCAACGACACCGGGACCATGCATCTTGCCGCCGGTCTCGGCGTCCCGGTGCTTGCTGTCTTCCTTGCAACGGCGCAGCCCTTCGACACAGGCCCCTACCGGGAAGACTGCTGCTGCCTGGAACCGGATCTGCCCTGCCATCCCTGCCGCTTCGGCAAAAATTGCCCGCACGGCCTGCAATGCCGGTATGCCCTGAAACCGGAATTTTTTGCCTCTCTGATTGTTTCCCGCCTGACTGAAGGCCGCTGGGTACGGCCTGAAGACGAAGCCGCAACGGGCAGCGCGGCACGCATCTGGGTCACCGGCTTCGATGCACAGGGATTCATGGATGTCCATTCCTTGTCCGGACACGAAAACAGCAGCCGCGCTGTCCGTCTGACCGTGCTGCGACGCCTGATCCGCGCTTTTCTGAACGATGAGGACCTCGACGGAGAACACGACCCCGCCCTGCCCCGCTCCGCGGTAAACAATCTGCAGGATGGAGAAGGCGCAGGACTGCGGGCCGCGAAACTTCTGGAACTCCTGCAGCAGCAGGCCGCCCTGGCGCTCAGGCAAGGCGGCGGCGCGGCGCTCGCGCGCCTGCCGGCAACCTGGCGCAAGGCGCACGATGCCCTGCGTTCAGACCCTGAGCTTGCCGCGCTGGCTCTGCTCTTCATTCAGACAACGCAGTGCGTGCAGGACAGCGGAGCGATACGGCATGAACTGACGGGTCTGGTCCGTTCCGTTGAACGATTTTCCCGGCTGCTCAACAGTTATATCCGGGCAACGGCAAGGCTCACCTGATATTTGGCACATGAATTGCATAAAAGGGGCATACAGTAATCCACAAAGGAGACAGCCATGATTGTTATCGACGGACGGGAAAGCTCCCTCACGCTTTCCAACTATGCCAACCTGGAAGACGTGCTGATCAAAATCATCGAAGAAGAAAAGCTTGAAGACCGCATTGTTACCGATGTGCTGGTTGACGACGAATCGTTTTCCGAACTCTATCCCCATCAGGCCGAAGACATTGAGGCATCCGGCATCAATCGTGTGGAAATACGCACGATTTCGTTGGACCAGATGGCCGGTGACGTTGTAGTTGAACTGCCCAAAGTCATAGACATCATGGCCGGAGGCAGCCGTTCGGCCGCCGCGCTGCTGAGACGCGCGGAGCTGGCGGAAGGACTGGAAGTGCTTCAGGATGTTGTCGGCGTGAGCCGCGAACTGCTCAACATCATTTATGTCCTGCGCTGCCAATACTCAAGCGGAACCTGCGCGCCGCTGGAAGAAATGTCCGACGCCCTCGGCGACCTGCTGGGTGAAATCGCCGACGTAATGAGCAACGAAGACTGGGTGTTGGTGGCAGACCTGCTGGAATACGAGTATCTGCCCGCCTGCGAAGGGTGGCGCAAGGTTATCGCGGCCGTTGAAGAGGATGTGCTTGCGGCGAAAAAGGCAGCCTAGTTATGTTTCCGACGACCGCCATGCTGACCGAAGCCCTTAACTTGGCGAGGGAGGAAGCTCAGGCCCTGTTCGACCAGGATGTGGACAGGGCCGATACTCTCTCGGCAAAAAGAGCCGAAATCCTTGCCGCAGTATGCTGCGCTCTGAGCCCGCATACCAGGGATGACGCCGAAAAACACCTGCGGCTTCTGGATAAAGCACAAAAGGATCTGACGGCAGAAGCCGGGAACCTGCTCGGAACACTCCGTACACAGTACCGGCAAGGACGCAGGATGACTGCATATTTTAACAATGACCGCAGCTTGAACCGGGAACAGAAAAAATCTTTCTACTGTGACGCCGTGTCATAAAAGCTGCACGTCATTCAGATTGCGTTGCGCCGCGATGCATCGTTCCTGATTTCCGCAGAAATCAGGAAACATTGATGCTCAAAATGCGTAGCCGTAAGATACGCCCCATGTGCCGTGCCCGTCATTGTGATCGGTCATGCCCCAAGTGGAATAGTGAATATAATCACCTTGCAGACGGTGCCTGAACTCTTCGCCGAAGTTGACCCCAACGGCACCGCGCGAGCGGAAAAGCGCGTGGCTGCCGAGCCTGCGGCTTCGGAATTTGTCGTCACTGTTCACAGCCCCGCCCACGCTGCCTTCAAGATAGGGTCGTATATAGGATGTTGTGTTCAGGGTAAAACGCAGACCGGGTGCCAAAAAACCGCCGTACACAGTTTCATCGTCGCCGTCCGGCACCCATGCGTGAGCGCCCAGTTCCGCCAACGGAGCAAGGTCCACAACGTCATTGGAAACCAGCGGTTCATATTTTTGCGTCACGTTGACGCTGTATGCCATACTGGAACTTTCCCCCCGGGCTATGCCGAGACCGACGGACGTCGCCGCCGCGGAAGCCGCCGATGCCGTCACCATGAGTGCCGCCAGTGCCGCGCAAATGATTACTATGCTGCGCATGCCCCGTCTCCTTTGTTTTGTCCGGTCCTTCCGGTACCGCATTGACCTGTGCTTGCCGGCGCACTAGACGCCGACACTGTGAAGGCGCGGGCAAAGCCTTCGTATCCCCCTGCGCCGGCGGCCCTGTGCGGCATTGTTGCCGGCGCAAGCAGACAGAAATCAATTTATATATTTTCTAGAAAAAATCAAGAATTATTTTAGCCCACATTCGTCATGTAGCCTTTACTCCCGTGATAACGTACGGTATTTTTTGCACATTCAGAAATTGAAGTAGCTCACCAAGTCGGTTAGGTTTTTGGTTCTCATATCCACCACCTACCCAGCAAGGAGAGCTACGTAATGGAAGCTGTCAAGGAGCACGAAAAAAAGAA
>JAISMY010000097.1 GCA_031276485.1 Desulfovibrio sp.
TACCTATCCATAGGTAAAAACTCTCTGATATTTCTCCACCAAGCCGATGCTGCAAAACCACAGCCGGGGACATAATGAGGATTGCTGTTCAGGGAGATTCCCGCTTGACGCCCGGCTTGGCCGGGCATACCTTTCTGCCGGTCCTTTCCTTAAAAGAAGCACTTCAGGAGAACTCTTTTGCAGGCCGCACATCCCAACGAGTACGGCGGCGCCGATGCGCATGCTCTGACCCGAATACGCGAGCACGCCGAACAGGGAGCGGAGCTGCGCCGGCGCTTTTTCGCCGCCCATGCGGACGCGATCGCGGCAGCGGCATTGCGTATCGCCGTGATCTTCGCGCGGGGCAACAAAGTCATGATCTGCGGCAACGGCGGCAGCGCAGCCGACGCGCAGCACATGGCCGCGGAATTCGTCAACCGCTTCCTTCTGGATCGCCCCCCTCTGCCCGCCCTGGCCCTGACCACCGACAGTTCCATATTGACGGCTGTAGGCAACGATTTCAGCTTTGAAGAAGTGTTCGCCAAACAGATCAGCGCCCTCGGCAAACCCGGCGACCTGCTCATAGCCCTGTCCACGTCCGGCAACAGCGCCGATGTCCTGCGCGCGCTGCAAGAGGCCCGCGAAGGCGGCGTCCGCAGTCTGGCGCTGACCGGCAACGGAGGCGGCAAATGCGCCGCCATCTGCGACTTCCAGCTCAACGTGGACTCGACGATTACCCCGCTGATCCAGGAAATCCATATCGCCGTCGCCCATTTACTTTGCGGATTGACTGATTATTATCTTTTCGAGAACGTCGGCGTCATGACGCCCTGGCTCACGGCAGGCAACACGCAACTGCCGTGAGCGCGGTGGATCAGTTTTTTTTGCCGAACGATACGGAATGAAGCGAAGGCAATACTTTTTGCTTCAGCATAACAGCAGAGCAGGGCGGTTGTGCCCGCCGCCCCGGAGAACAGCGCATGCCTATCTATGAATATCAATGCCCCGAATGCGCAACCGAGTTTGAAGAACTGGTTTTCGGCGACGGCCCGCCCGCCTGCCCCCTTTGCGGAGGCGTACGCGGCGAACGCCTGATGTCCCGTCCCTGCCTGTACCGCCCGGCGGGCGCAGACAACGGCTGCGACGCTCCCCCGCCCACGTCCGGAGGCGGCTGCGGCGGCTGCACGGCCTCAAGCTGCGCGGGATGCCGGTAACGCGTCTGCCGATGCAACAACTTGTCATAGCCGCGCGCGGCAGCAAGCTTGCCCTGCGGCAGGCCGAATATGTGCGCGATCTTTTGGCGCGGGCGCACGGTTGCGACTGCGCGATCATCGCGTTGACGACGCGGGGCGACCTGGCGACGGATCTCCCCCTGCACCGCATAGGAGGCAAGGGGCTGTTCGTCAAGGAAATTGAGGAAGCCCTGCTGGACGGCCGCGCCGATATTGCCGTGCATTCCATGAAAGATCTGCCTGTGGACCTGCCTCCCGGTCTGATCCCGGGAGCGGTCCCGGCGCGGGAAAATCCATTCGATATGCTGCTTTCGGCGCGCCTGCCCGGCCTGGACGCGCTGCCCGCGGGCGCGCGCGTCGGCACCGGCAGCCTGCGCCGCCGCGCCCAGATCAAGGCCCTGCGCCCCGACCTGGAAATCGCCCTGCTGCGCGGCAATGTGGATACCCGCCTCAAAAGGCTGCTGCAAGGGGACTTCGACGCCGTGATCATGGCCGCAGCCGGCCTGCGCCGACTCGGCCTTGAAGCCCCGTTTACGGAGCTGCTTACCCCGCCGCGTTTCCTGCCCGCGCCCGGCCAGGGCGCCCTGGCCCTGGAATGCCGCGAAGACCGTGAGGACGTACGCGAAGCTCTTTCCGCCCTTCATGATGCGGAGACCGCCGACTGCGTTGCGGCGGAGCGCGCGTTTATGGCCGGGCTGGGCGCGGGCTGCCGCGCGCCCGTGGCCGCCCTCGCCGTGCTGCGCGGCGGCAACCGGCCCGATGCCGTCCTCTGCCTTGAAGGACTCATCGCCGACCCGGAGGGCCGGAGCATCGTCCGCTGCGACATTTCCGGTCCCCGCGGCGAGGCGCGCAGGCTGGGCGCCGACCTGGCCGCTCAGGCGGCGGCGGCGGGGGGTGCGGACATCCTGCGCGAACTTTTCAATGCCGAACAACAGGAAGGTATACATTGAAGCCGTCCCGTTCCGTGCCCGCGCGGATCCGCAGACAGTCCGCGGACGCGGCGTCCGGCACAGCCCCCGCCCCGATATCGCAACCGGCCGAAGCGCTGTGCGTCAATCTTCCTCCGGAACAGATTCCCTATAAAAGCAGCCGCGACATCCCCTCCGGCGGAGCGCGGCACAGCCCGCAAAAGCGTGCCCTGGACGCCCTGGAACTCGGTCTGAACATCAAAGCCGCCGGTTTCAACATCTACCTCTCCGGCGAAGCGGGCCTCGGGCGCAGCCGGCTGCTGCGCGACGTACTCAGCCCCCGCGCCGCTAAAGAAGCGACGCCCCAGGATCTGGTCTACGTCCATGATTTTCGCAATCCCGACACCCCCGTACTCCTGCAACTCCCCGCCGGACAGGGCGCAAAGCTCAAAAGCGCCCTGCACAAGACCTATGCCCGCATCCGCAGGGAAGTGTCGCGGCGCATGGAGAGCAGCACCCACACAAGCCGCCGTTCCGTGCTTCTCGGCGCCCTGCAGAGCAGGCGCGAAAGCCTCCTGAAACAGATGAACCGCGTGGCCGGCGCGCACGGGTTCAACGTAGGCATGGACGACAGCGGCGGCATGTCCCTTTACCCCACGCATGAGGGCAAACGCCTGAGCGAAAAGGAATTTGAAGAGCTTGAGGCGACCGTGCGCGCCGAACTGCGCCGTAAAAGCGAATCGCTGATGGAACCCGTCAGCGCTTTTTTGCGTAAACTGGCCAAGGCTGAAGAGGATTTTCAGGACCAGGAACGCACGCTGGAACGCGCTCTTGCCGACGATGTGCTGAAGAATTGCCTGGACCCCATGGCGGAAAAATTCGCCCCCAAGGGCGCGCATAAAAAGCTGCGCCGTTTTTTTCAGGACCTGCGCGAGCATACCCTTGAACACTGTGAAAGCCTGTTTCCTCAGGATCCTCCCGTTCAGGGCGCGCGGCCCGGCGGCTCGCCGCAGCCGCCGCCCTATCCTTTCGAACAGCCCGCCCAGGATGAGCCCGCGCCGCGCTACGACGTCAACCTGTTCGTGGACAACGCGGAATGCGCGGGCGCGCCGGTCGTGTTTGAAAATCATCCGACCCTGTTCAACCTCATGGGCTGCATCGAGCGCGAGTCGGAAATGGGCGCGCTGGTCACAGATTTCACTCTGATCAAGGCGGGCGGCATACACAAGGCCAACGGCGGCTACCTTGTCCTGCGCATGGAAGACCTCATGCAGCACCCCGCCGCCTGGGAAGCCCTGCTGCGTTCCCTGCGGGCCGGCGCGGCCCGCGTGGAGGAATCGGACGAAGAAAGCTCCGGCAGAACCAAGGGCCTGACCCCCGAAGCCGTGCCGCTCTCGCTGAAGGTTATCCTGGCGGGCAAAGAAGACATGTACGAAATGCTGCTCGCGGCCGACGACCGCTTCCGCAAGCTGTTCCCCATCAAGGCTCATCTTACGGACAGCATGCCGCGCGACGCGGAGGGCATCGGCATCTACCTGACGCACATCCGCGGGATAGTCGAGGAAGACGAACTGTTGCCCTTTGACCGCGAGGCCATGGCCGGACTGGTGGACTACGGGTCGCGGCTCGACGGGGACCAGAAAAAGCTTTCCCTCAAGTTTCCCCTGCTGCGCGAGGTCATGATTGAGGCGTCGGCCCGCGCCGCCGCCGAAGGCCGGACTAAAGTCGGCGAACCCGCGTTGCGCGGGGCGCTGGAAGCCGGCATCTTCCGTTCAAATCTTGTGGAAGAAGAATTCATGGAGGAATACGACCGCGGCATCATCAGGGTTTCCACCAGCGGCAAGGCGGTGGGCAAAGTCAACGGGCTTTCAGTATCCTTTTACGGAGATTTTGAATTCGGTCTGCCGCACGAGATTTCCTGCACAGTGGGCGCGGGATCCGGCGGGATCATCGACCTTGAACGCGATGCCGAGCTCGGCGGTCCCATTCACACCAAGGCCATGATGATTCTGAAAAGCTACCTGACGGGAGCCTTTGCCCGCAACAAGCCGCTGGTGCTGACCGGCAGCCTGGGCTTTGAGCAGAGTTATTTCGGAATAGAGGGCGATTCCGCCTCGGGAGCGGAGCTGGCCGCGTTGCTCTCCGCCCTGTCCGGTGTGCCGGTGCGTCTTTCGCTGGCTTTTACCGGAGCCTTGGGGCAGGATGGGCGGATCATGGCCGTGGGCGGCGTCACGCGCAAGATTGAAGGCTTTTTTCAGGTCTGCAAACGCCGCGGGCTGACGGGCGAACAAGGGGTTATCGTGCCGCGCGACAACCTGAGCCATGTCCTCCTTCAGCGAGAACTTATCGAGACCGTCAGGGCCGGGAGCTTTCATATTTACGCTGTCGGTCACATCAACGAGGCCATGGAGATCCTGACCGGCATGCCCTGCGGCGCGGCTCGCCGGGACGGTTCCTATGACGGTGGGCTTTACGCGCTTGCGGACGAACGGTTGGCGGAACTGGCGCGCATTTCCGCCCGCTGGGGCGGACGGCAGATATGACACGGAATACAGGCGCTCCGCCTTGTATCGGTAGTGTCCAGTGTTTCTTATGTGGTCCCCTGTCAAGTCGGCAAAAATCTTTGAGCGTTTTTACTTATGAATAGATACAATCATAGCAACATCCAAAAATTACAAGTTTTCCCAAGCTGCGTCGAGGTGTTGAGAAATATCCTGACAACATGCTGATTTTATAATATTTTTGCGTAGAAAATCTATCTGTTGATGTACACTCTCCTCAATGCGCGGTCTTCGGTCCGCAGCGCCGGAAACGGCGCAACGCCGGCATCATGACAGCCTGTTGTAATAATTGATCAGGCAGCCGTCCAGAATGATGTTCCGCTCGTCTTCAGTCAGGTTTTTCAGGCTCAGGGAGAAGTTTTCGGCGCGCAGTTCCCCGCCTTCGTCCCGGACCAGCATGGCCGGAATATCTTCCATACCCCGCGCAACGGCTTCGCGGATGCCCGGCAGCGCCAGGTAATCGCCCACGCGCAGCCGCTCCGCCTGCTCCCCGCTTACGACAAAAGGCAGCATGCCCCAGTTGACAAGGTTGGAGCGATAGCGTTTTGTGGCGTATTCTACGGCAAGATTCGCCCAGCCGCCCAGCACTTTCTGTGAAGACGCCGCCTGCTCGCGCGCCGAGCCGTCGCCCGGTTTTACGGCAAACAGCGCGGAACCGAGTCCCGTGCGGGCCGCCGCATCGTCTCCGGTCAGGTCCGCGCCCGCCGCGCCGCAGGACGCGCCCACGTTGCGCACAAGCTCACGCACCTCCGGGTCGGACGGGTTTTCTCTGCGGCGCTGTTCCAGCGCCGCCACTGCCTTCGCCCGGCCTACATAACCGGGGTCTTTGCGGGAAAGGGCAAATTCCGCCAGTTTCAACGGGTTGGATCGCATGGAAGAGGTTTCGCCGGACGGAATCAGCTCGTCTGTTGTGGTGACAGGGTCGGTGATGACGGACGCTATGCGCAGGATGAGATGTTCGGGCAGGGGCGGCATGGGGGGCCAATCCGCTATGTTCGGGCCGAGCACCAGGGCGCGGTCCGGCTTCGGCGCGCGGAACCCGTTGTAAACGCGGCGTTCATAGATGCCCTTGTCGAAGCTGTAGTCGGGACGGACGCGCGATTCCAGGCGTTTCCAGTCAAGCTCTGCCGCCGAAGTCAGGCGTCCGCCCGCCGCCGCGGTGGCGGCTATGGAGCGGGCGTCCATAAGGGCCACGGCGGCAAGCTGCCCGCCGGCCGGGCTGGAGCCTTCGCGGTTCGGGAAATTGCGTGTGGTATGGCGCAGAGACAGTGCCCCGTCGGCCGGGGTATCGCCCGCGCCGAAGCAGGGGCCGCAGAACGCGCTCCTGAGTATCGCCCCGGCGGCGGTGAGCGTCGCCGCGGCGCCGCAACGCATCAGGGCCAGAGACTGCGGCGCACTCGCCGGATATACGGCGAGATTGAAGTCCGGGCCGCCCGCGCCCCCGCCGTCCACAATCGCCGCGGCCGCGACGATGTTTTCAAAGGAGCCCCCCGCACAGCCCGCAATCACGCCCTGGTCGGCCCGCAGGCAGTTGTCGCGCACCTTGCCGCACAGGTCGAGCTTCAGCCGTCCCCTGCCGAACAGCTCCTCCGCTTCCCGTTCCACAAGACGCAGGATGTCGCGCGGCTCGCTGTTCATTTCGGCAATGGTGCGGATGTTGCCCGGATGAAAGGGCAGGGCGATCATCGGCTCTATGCCGCCGAGGTCCACCCGAATCAGCCCGTCATAAGCGGCACCTGCCTCCGGCGCGAGGGGCGCGAAATCCCCGGCCCGGCCGTGCAGGGCGAGATAAGCGCGCACCGCATCGTCCGTTGCCCATACGGAAGAAAGGCAGGCGGTTTCCGTGCTCATGACGTCTATGCCGCAACGGTATTCCACGGAAAGCCCCGCCAGACCGGGTCCGAAAAATTCCATGACGCTGTTTTTCACGAAGCCGTTGGCGAACACCGCTCCTATAAGGGCCAGAGCCACGTCCTGCGGGCCGACGCCCGGCCCCGGCGCGCCTTCAAGCAGTACGCCGACGACTCTCGGCGGGGGCAGGTCGTAGGTTTTGCCGAGCAGTTGCTTGACCAGTTCCGGACCTCCTTCGCCTATGCCCATGACGCCCAGCGCGCCGTAGCGGGTATGGCTGTCCGACCCCAGGATCATGCCTCCGCATACGGTCATCGTTTCACGGACATACTGATGAATGACCGCAAGATGCGGGGGTACGAAAATGCCGCCGTACCTGCGCGCGGCGGACAATCCGAAAACATGGTCGTCCGCGTTGACGGTCCCGCCAACAGCGCACAGGCTGTTGTGGCAGTTGGTCAGCACATAGGGCATGGGGAACTCGCGCAGGCCGCCCGCGCGCGCCGTTTGGACAATGCCCACATACGTGATGTCGTGGGAGGCCAGGGCATCGAAACGCAGGCGCAACATCGCCGCCTCGCCGCCGGGTGTTCCGCCGTCCGCATATCCCCGGCCCGCAGGCTTACCGACCGGCTGCCTGCCGCCTGGATACGCGCCGTTGCAACTCCCGTCGTACCTGTCTGTCCGCTGATTGTGCGCCGCCAGAATGCGGGCGGCTATCGTTCCCCGGCGGGCGGCCGCCCAGTCGATGTCCAGCGCCTCGGCCTCAGCCGCGCTCAGGATCGCACCCTTGAGCAGCACTACGGGTTCGTTGATGAGCCGGATCACAGGTTTGCTCCGACAATATCTCCGAAGGCGGCGCACCCGACCGTTTTTGCGCCGGGAACCTGCGCCGCGAGATCCGCGGTTACGCTTTTGGCGGCGATGCTTTTTTCCAGGGCGGCGCGGATGCGCCCGGCCGCTTTCGGCACACCGAGGTGTTCCAGCAGCATGGCGCCGCTGAGTATAAGGCTGCCGGGATTGGCCCTGTCCTGGCCTGCGATGTCCGGCGCCGTGCCGTGCGTCGCTTCAAAAAAAGCCAGGCTGTCGGACATGTTGACGCCGGGGGCAAGACCCAGGCCGCCGACCTGCGCGGCCAGAGCGTCGGACAGGTAGTCGCCGTTCAGGTTGGGTGCCGCCAGCACCCTGTGCCGTTCCGGGCGCAGGAGTATTTCCTGGAACATGGCGTCGGCGATGCGGTCCTTGACCACCAGCTTGCCCGGTTCAGGGTTGCCTTCCGCGCAGGTTCGCCCGGCGAACTCGCGCTCCGCCAGCTCGTAGCCCCAGCGGCGGAAGGCTCCTTCGGTATATTTCATGATATTGCCCTTGTGCACCAGGGTAAGGCTGCCGAGTCCGCGGTCCAGGGCGTAGCGCAGGGCGCGGCGTATGAGCCGCACGGAGGCGTATTCCGACATCGGCTTGACGCCCGCCGCTTCGTCGCCGCGCAGGGAAGTCGCGCCGAGTTCATCGCGCAGAAAGGCGATCAGCCTGCGGGCCTCGGGGCTGCCTGCCTCGTATTCGATGCCCGCGTAGACATCCTCCGTATTCTCGCGAAAGACGACTATGTCCACCCGCTCCGGATGTCTGACCGGGCTCTCCAGCCCCGGAAAATGCCGCACCGGCCTGATGCAGGCGTAGAGATCAAGCGCCTGCCGCAAGGCCACGTTCAGACTGCGCATGCCCGCGCCCACGGGCGTGCCGAGCGGGCCTTTCACGGCGACGTCGGCCTGCGCCAAGGCATGCAACGCAAATTCGGGCAAAGGGCTGCCCGTTTCGGCCAGGGCTTTTTCCCCTGCGGGAAGTTCCGCCCAGTCCAGCGTCGGGCCGGATTCCAGGCGCAGGGCCGCGTCGATGACCGGACGCGCGGCCCGCCAGATTTCCGGGCCTACGCCGTCGCCTTCAATCCAATATACTGTTTTTCGCATGCCGATGTCTTCGCAATCGCCGCTTTATTCTTTTGATTCGATTTCATCCTGTTTTGGCCTATTCACCGCCGTTTTCGGCATCGGCCTCGTCGCCGGGCGCGACCTCCTGTTGGAGAGACTGGGCGCGCTTGAGCAGTTGCTCAAGCTGGATATCCACGCCGAGTACGCCGATGATGCGATCCTGTTCGTCGGTGACGGCGCAGGACACGGTAATCACCAGTTTGCCGGTAATCGTGGACTGGTAGAGATCCATGATATGCAGGTCGCCGGTCTGCATGGGGATTTTAAACCATTCGCGCTGGGAAAAATCATAGCCCACGGGCAGGGCTTCGTAGCGTTCCTTGTAGTTGGGGTCGGTGATGGCGGCGCATTTCAGTGTGCCTTTGTCGTCGGTAAGGTAGAGGTACTGGATGAACGGATATTCGGCGGCGAAAGCGTAGAGGCGGGCCAGGGCGTCTTCGCCGAAGCCCGTCAGTTCCTTGTTGCGGGCCAGACGCTGGATAAGGCGGGCGGCCAGGTCTCCGGCGGTCTGTTTGACGTGGTCGAACTCGGTGACGAAGAGTTCCGGCATATAGCGCTGGACGAGGGCCTCGATTTCCTCGTGGGAAAAGCTGGTCGAGCGTCCGCCTTCGTAAGCGGCCATGACGCTGTCGTAGATCTGCCCCACGGCCGGATGTTTTTTGGAGATGTGCCGGCCTTCGGGCAGGCGCAGGTTGGTGTTGATCCAGTAGGCCACGCCGGCGCGGCCGGTTTTGTCGGTAAGGATAATGGGAACGGGACGGTTAAGCAGCCGGCGCGTATCGAAGATATTGTAGATCTCCTCGTTTTTTGTCAGACCGTCGGCATGGACGCCGGCGCTGGTGGCGTTGAAGTCGCGGCCTACGAAAGGATAGTTGTGCGGAATCCGGTAATGCAGCTCTTTTTCAAAGAATTCCGCTACTTCGCTCAAAGTGGCGGTATCAGCGGCCGCATCGTCGCCGGTGAGCGAGATATATTCAATGAGCAGGGCTTCCAGGGGCGTATTGCCGGTGCGTTCGCCGAAGCCGAAGAGTGTTCCGTTCACCGCGCCGCATCCGTACAGCCAGGCGGTGACGCCGTTGACCAATACCTTATGAAAATCGTTGTGCCCGTGCCACTCCAGGTATTCGCCCGGCACCCCGGCCTCGTCGATGAAGGTCCGCGCGATGCGCTGCACTGAGCGGGGCAGGGACGCGCCCGGCCAGGGCACGCCGAAGCCCATGGTGTCGCAGAGGCGGATTTTGACGGGCATGCCGCTCGCGTGGGAAAGTTCCATGAGTTTTTGGGCCAGAGGCAGACAGAAGCCGTAAATATCCGCCCTGGTCACGTCCTCGAAGTGGCAGCGCGGGATTATACCCCATTCCAGGGCTTGTTCGGCCAGTGTCGTGTACATGTCCATGGCTTGCCGGCGGGTTTTGTTCAGCTTCATAAAAATATGGTAGTCGGAAACGCTGGTCAGCATGCCGGTTTCGGCGAACTCCATGTCCCGCACCAGCTTGAGGTCTGCCTTGTCGGCACGGATCCAGGCGGTGATCTGGGGGAATCGGTAGCCGCGCGAGCGGCAGGCTTCGACGGCCTTGCGGTCTTTGGCGGAATAGATGAAAAATTCCGAGGCGCTGATAAGTCCGGTTTTACCGCCCAGGCGATGCAGGAAATCGAACATGCGGGCGATCTGCCTGACCGTATACGGGGTGCGGGCTTGTTGTCCGTCGCGGAAGGTGGTGTCGGTGACATGCATCCTGTCGCAGGGGTTCGGCGCCAGCAGCACCTTGTCGAATGACGTGCGGCAGACGCCGGTGTACGGGAACAGTTCGCGGTAAAGTTGAGGTTTTTCCCTGTCCTGAAGGGGAAAGACGCGGTTTTCGCCCGTCCGTTGAATAATGCCCATGGAACCTCTCTGTGCGGTATACCCCGGTGCGCGCGTTGACCGGATATCCGGCAGCGAAAAGATGCGCGGGCATCCTTTCGTCGCGTTGCGCCGCCGCGCGGCGGGAAAATATGCGGTGCGGGGTACATAGCACTATGCGCCGGCAAGGTCCAGCCCGGCGCGGCGCAGCCGAAGCATAGGCCGGCTCGCGCGGGTTTACGATGCCGGCACATAAAAACAGTTAACTCAACGAGTTATAAGTTAAGAGCTATGAATCCGAATCTTCAATAAAAAAGTTTAGTATTTCACACTGTTATTGTGTATTCACCTATATATAGGGCACCACTCTCTACAAAAAAATCAACTTGAGGCGTCAGGCCATTTATCTAATGCACTTTTCAACATAAGTTCCAAACGTTTTTCTTCAGTAAACCACATATTCCAGATTTTGCATGTCAATAAACATTTCTCATGTAACTCATCTAAAGGTATAGATTTCAAATAATTATATATTAATACTCCTGATTGAAGAATATGTTCTTTAGGTATGGTCATTGTAATGCTGTCATAATCAATAAAGTTACTAAACGGATAAACAATACCTACATCAAAAAGTATTGGAATTCTTCCTAAATACATTGTTTCATACATGCGTATGCTTTGTGGGCCAATGCCTGGCGGACAAAGCACCATTAAGGAATTTTTTATACTTTGTCGATAAAGCACCCTGCGTTTTTCCATGTGTTTCTGGTCTCTTTCAGAAAATGAGAAATAGCGAACACCGGATGACGTATGAGAGGTAAACCGGTCATCAAAATCTATTTTACTACGTAGTTCTTTATGGCGTTTTATGGAAAGACAGGCTAATTTTCTTATATCATTTGATAAATTTCCAACAAATGATACGTCATATTTAATAAGCTCCCAATAAAAATCAGGGAAATCCATAAGTACATGTTGGGGAATATGATACCATGTAGCTATAGCACTGTCTTTGAAATGCAAAGGAAGACTTAATTTAAAAAGGCAAAGTGGAAATTCAAGGCAACGCGGATTGTCACCCCCGTCACAGACAATATGCCTACGTTCTTTTCCGGAGTAATATGGCAAGTTTATAAGTATTTCATTGAAAATTGCAAGTAACCTTTTATCTGAATATGTTCCTATATCAAAAGGAAATAAGTAGAATGCTGCATCTTCAGGATAAAATACTTCTCTAAAAACTTGTGGACTAGGATGTATAAATCCTGCATCATCAAGTATTGCAAATTCGCACAACGTTTGTGGTTCATATCGCAACTCAGGAGGTAATGTAAAATGCACACCTGGTTGATATACGAAACAGGGTAGTTGTTCCATAAGTATCCTGGTGTCTAATTATTAAAGAGAGTGTTGCCCTATGTAGATTGTCACCTCATAATCGCGTGAAATATCAAGTTTTTTCTGAACTAAGCCCAAATTTTATATTTATTCGATAACATACTATTTTTATTACGCTTCTGTGCCGCAGCTCTATTTATTGCTCCACCGAATAAACATTGCCAAACAGGAGGGGCATGTCTTTTATGCGGAGAGCGCTGTTTACGCTAACCGCGGCAAGTTTTATACCAAGTTGCATTCAAACGAGTTTGAATGCAAGACGCAAAAGTTTTTGAAAAACAGGCGAAGCCTGATTTTTCAAAAACTTGCGGGCGTCGGCTTCGCCTCCGCCATACCAATTTGCTTTCTGCTGAAAGCAACTTGGTATTAATCGGGGGATCAATATTGATGCGCACGCTCACAAATTTTTCAGATGACGCAAGTCACCGGTTTTCCGCCAGATAACCCAAGGCCGTCGTCAGGCTGGGGTTGAGTTCCCTGTGCAGGTCTTCAATGACCTTGAGCAGTCCTTGTCCGAGATCCGTGGACAGGCGGGGCGACATTTTCCTTCCGATATGCGGGTTGAAGGAATAGGGCGTTATTTCGTAATGCCCCGATTTTCCGTCTCCGAGAAAGGTGAATTCGATATCCCTGCCCAGCATTTCCGCAATCATTTTCAGCAGGTCTCCGACACGCATCGGCAGGGCGCCGGACAGGATGATGTTGCAGTCAGCGTACTCCGGAGCGAGGACTTCCGCGCTGCATTGGGCCGCATCCTCCACATGGATGTATTCGCGCAGGGCGGTCGGCAGCCCGAAGTATTCAATGCGCCCGCGTTCCAGGGCTTCGCGTACAAAGCGATAGACGGCGTTGCGCTTGTCCGCTCTGGGGCCGTACAGGGATCCGTAGCGTAAAATCGTGTACTCCAGCCCCCAGGCCTGTCTGCAGTTCTCAATATACAGTTCGCACGCCTGCTTGCTGCAGCGGTAAAATCCGCCTGCCTTGCTGTAGACGTACAGGGAACTGGCGAAGATAAAACGTTTCACGCCCGCTTTACGAGCGGCTTCCAAGGCAATGATGGTCCCGAGGATATTATATTTTACAGTGTCCGCGGGCCGCACGTCGGCTTCGCCGATGTCCGCGATGCCCGCGAAATTGTAGACGGCATCCGCGCCCTCCGTTGCTGCGCCGACGGCTTCTTCGTCCAGGATATCACCCCGGATCATCGTCTGTTCCGGCCTGAGCCAGGGCGATGCCTGCTTGTCGAAAACGGTGACCTCGTGCCCGGCATCGGAAAGCTTGTCGCACACATGGGAACCCAGGAAGCCTGAGCCTCCGAAGACTGTTATACGCATGGTTGCATCCGCGTTCAGGGAGTGTTGCCGCCGCGCGGCCGCGCCCTGTAAAGCTGTACCGCCCGGTTGTGTTCGTCAAGGGTTTTGCTGAAAGTGTGCCCTGCGCCCGTGCCGCTTGCGACGAAATACAAAAAATCGTGGCCGCCCGGCGCAAAGGCCGCCTTCAATGCTTCCAGGCCGGGCGAACAGATAGGTCCGGGCGGCAGCCCGGCGTGCCGGTAGGTATTGTACCGGTTGTTTGCGTCCTCTATTTGCGAACGACGTATACGGCCCCGGAAGCTCATGCCTATGCCGTACACGATGGTGGGATCGCATTGCAGGAGCATTCCCAGGCGCAGACGGTTGGCAAACACTCCGGCCACCAGCCCGCGTTCTCCGGGCAGGCCGGTTTCCTTTTCCACCAGCGAGGCCAGAATCACCAGACGGCGCAATGCATCCTCATCGACTTCCGCAGGACTGCCCGGGCCTTCAGGGGCCGCTGCCGCAGCAGGCCCGGAGAAAGATTGCGGAGTCTGTGCCTTGCCGGCAGGGAGGGTTTGCCCCTCCGGGGTGGCGGGCAAGACGGTGTTCGCCTTGTGCGGATTGTCGTTGTCGGCGGGGAGGGTTTGCCCCTCCGGGGTGGCGGGCGTCGGGAGCGCCGGCAAAGAGTTTTGTCCTCCTCCGGCCGCATCGCCTGCGTTTGCGCCCGCTCCGGCCGCGCCGGGAGATAGTGGGACCGCGCTTGCCGCATCGGCGGCCTTTGCGTCCGGGCCGACCAAGTCTGTCGCGTTTACACGCGCTTCCGCCTCTGCGGACGCCTCGCTTTTCCGGGAAACGGCGCTTTTTTTCACGAAAGAAGGATCGTTCCACAAAGCTTCCGTCTTTTTCCAGAACATCCTGACCATGTTCGAGGCTGTCGCCCAAGCCTGCTCACGGTCCAACGGGGTGCGCGGCTTGGGGAGAAGATAGGTTTCAGGGAAAAGAAAACCTTCGGCATCGGCAAAGGGTATATTGTGCTCGCGCAGGAACCCGGGGTCGCGGATGACGTCCCTGAAATCCTCGAAGCG
This sequence comes from Desulfovibrio sp., assembly GCA_031276485.1. Classification (GTDB taxonomy): domain Bacteria; phylum Desulfobacterota; class Desulfovibrionia; order Desulfovibrionales; family Desulfovibrionaceae; genus Frigididesulfovibrio. The sequence goes on from JAISMY010000097.1 coordinate 14,141, forward strand.
GGCAAACCCCTGCTGTTCGACGGCTGCCGCCGTTTCCCACCAGGTTAATCCTTCGCGCACCGACAGGCGGTAGAGCATGGCCCTGCCCTCGGTAATCTGCCGCAACACCTGATCCGGCGTCCAGCCTGTGCTTATCTGGTAATCCCCGGCCTGCGCGCGGTTCAGCGAGCCTTTGAGCCTGGCCAGCATCCTGAACAGGGCAACGTCGGTCACGGCTCCTTCTTTGTGCAGAGCATAGGCCACGCGGTCAAAGCCCTCTCCGGGCGCTATGGACAGGACGAATTCGCGCGGCGCATCGGAGGCCGGTGTGCTCAAAAAAGCGTAAAAGCGCAAGCCCCCGTAACAGCCTGCGGCGAGCAGCAGGAGCAGAATGAAAGATATAAAGCGGTGAAGCCGCCGTTTCATCCGAAGTTCCTCATCTGCCCCTTTTCACACTGTCCGACCGCGAAAACAACAAGTATACTTGTGGCGTAACACATAATTTGTCGTATTTACCCCTAAAACCCCGGCGCGCTGCACGGGGCTGTACATGGCATCAGCCGGTGACGCGGCGCCGGCCGAGTTCAGGGCAGGCATCCGCGGGCCGCGTCTTCCAGCAGCTTCCACTGTGCCCGCAGGCATTTGTCGAGACCGTATTTCTCGACAACGGACTGCCTTGCCCTGGTACGGACGGCGTCGAACGCCGAAGGATTTTTCAGTATGTCGTCCAGAGTTGCAAGCAATTTTTCCCTGTCGAAAAAATTCGCAAGCAGGCCGTTGCCGCCGTGCCGTATCGCCTCAAGCACCGGGCCGGTGGCGGAAGCCACAGTCAGCGCGCCGCAGGACATGGCTTCAAGGCAGGACCAGGAAAGCACGAAAGGGTAGGTCAGGTATACATGCGCCGTGCTCACTCGGAAAAGCGCCCGCAGGGACGCATAGGCTATGCGCCCGACAAAGTGGATGCGGGACATGTCGAGCCTGTCCGCCGTTTCGGCAAGGTAGATATCCTTATAACAGCGGCCGTCGGGCGGCGCTTTGCCGTAGCTCGTGCCGTCGTTCCCGGCGATGACGACATGCGCATCAGGATGCCGTTTCTGAAGTTCCGGCAGCATGCGCAAAAAAATATGTATGCCCCTGTAAGGTTCCAAGTTGCGGGCCGCGTAGGTGACCACCTTGTCTGCGCGGGAGAGTCGCAGGAGGCTGCCGACCGTCTCTCGTGCATCGTCCTCCGGCGCCGGCGCGTCGAGGAAGCGGCTGTGACCGGGTTGTTTGAGGCGTTGCAGGACAATGCTTTCGTCCGGGTTCGGGGTCATGTAGTCTACGTTGACTCCGTCATGGATGATCCGCATCTTGTCGCGGATAAAGGCCGGGTAGCGCGAGGCCTGCCATTCGGTGGGGCAGACGCAGCCGTCGGCCGTCAGGAGCGACATGACCTGGGCCGTGTTGCGCAGATGGATGCCGACGTTTCCGTCGAGGTCGGTCGGGAACTCCGGGTCGAAGCCCACATCAGCCTGTCCGGCGCGAAAATAAAATTCGCAGAACATAATCAGCGGAGTACGGGGGAAAAAATCGCGCACGAAAAGTCCTTCACCCCAGCCTGGATGCAGGCTGACGACATCCGGGACAAACCCGCGGCGCTTGAGGGCCCTTAGTGTGCGGGCGACCGCCTGTCCCCTGCGGACGGCGGCTTCCAGACCGCGCAGATAATGGTGGGTCGCCGGGCCGGCTTTTTGCGGGGTCGGATACCCTATGGTGGTGCAACCGGGGAGTACGCCCCGGTTTTTGATGTTCGCGTTTTCGCCGATGCCGACGATTTCGTGTCCGGCGCGCAGCAGAAAGCGGACAAGGTGGAGATACTGTCCGGGGAAGTTCTGATGAATAAAGAGCAGTTTCACCAAAACTTCCTTTGTCAAAACCTGCTTCGTGGTTTGCAGCCTCTCCCTTCAGGGAGATTCCCGCCTGACGCCGGGCAAAGCCCCGCATACCTTCCCGGCGGCCCCTCCCTTCAGTGCTTGACATTCCACCCGGCGTCAAGCCGCCGGGGCGGAGTCATCGGGCGGCAGGCGCCGGATGTGGATTGAAACACGCTGAGGAAACACTGATTAATACAGGAAAGGCAAAAGACATCAAGATGGATTCTCCGCCTTCGCTTCGCTGCGGCTCAGAATGACGGCGTTTTTGTCATTCTGAGCGTAGCGAAGAATCCATCCCCATGCCTTTCAAAAGAATACCTGATTACGTACGATAGTCCGCTACTATTCAGCGTCTGAAAATTATGAGATACTTTTTGAAACCAAGGAGTTTTCAATGCCCCGCAATCCGGTTCAGTTTCAAAAAGGGATGAGTGACGCGGATTTTGACCGATTGTATGGAGACGAGTTCCAATGCAGAGATGCGCTTTTTACATGGCGCTGGCCCAAGGGCTT
>JAISMY010000027.1 GCA_031276485.1 Desulfovibrio sp.
GGCAGGCGTTGAGATTGAATTTAAGGCACTTCGCGTCAACAAACCAGACACAGGAAAACGCATTTTATTCCTGCAATGCGCTCACATCTGCGGTTTGCTATGCCGCGAAATAGCCAAAGACGAGATACCAGTTTGCTTTCTGCTGAAAGCAAACTGGTATGGGAATACCGACATCAGCAGATCAGGCCGGCGTATTTTTCCAGGTCGACGTTGCCGCCGGAGAGTATGATGCCCGCGCGTCTGCCGGCCAGATCCAGGCGGCCGGCAAACACGGCGGCCGCGGCCAGACAGCCCGTGGGTTCTACGACGATCTTCATTCTTTCCGCGAAGAAGCGCATCGCTTGCGCGAGTTCCGCGTCCGTTACCGTAAGGATGTCCTTCACCAGCGCCCGGATGACGGGAAAGGTGAAGCGCCCGAGATGCGTGGTCTGCGCGCCGTCGGCAATGGTTTGCGGCGTTTTTACGGTTACGATGCGCCCGCTGCGAAAGCTCTGCCGGCCGTCGTCGCCGGCTTCCGGCTCCACGCCGTAAATTTCGCAGTCCGGACAAAGGGCGTGGGCCGCGACGGCGCAGCCGGACAGCAGCCCGCCCCCGCCCAGAGGGATCAGGAGCAGGTCCGGCGGACCCGCGTCTTCGAACAGTTCCGCCGCGCAGGTGCCCTGGCCCGCCATCACGTCCGGATGGTCATAAGGCGGGACGAGGGTCAGGCCCTGTTCCGCCGCGAGTTTCGCTCCCAACTCCTCCCGGACTTCCGTGTAACGGTCGTAGAACTGTATTTCCGCGCCGTAGCCCCGCGTAGCCGCGACCTTTGCGGCCGGAGCGTCCCCGGGCATGACGATGACCGCCCGGATGCCGAGCAGCTTTGCCGAAAGGGCCACGGCCTGGGCGTGGTTGCCGGAAGAGAAGGTCACTACGCCGGCAGCCTTTTGCTCCCCCGTAAAACGGGACAGGGCGTTGAACGCGCCCCGGAATTTGAAAGCGCCCGCGCGCTGAAAGTTTTCGCCTTTGAACAGGAGCGTGCCGCCGGCCAGAGCATCGGCCGTCGCGGAGGTCAGGACCGGGGTGCGGCGCGCCGCGCCGGAAATGCGCCCGCGCGCCGCGACTACATCGTCATACGCTACGGCAAGGATCTCATCCATACTTCACTCCGCAGGAGTCCCGCGCCGCGTTCACCCCTTTGTGGTTTGAAATCTCTCCCTTCATGGAGATTCCCGCTTGACCGCCCGCAAACGCGGCCGTCATGTACGACAACATCGCTCCCTCTCCCTTCAGGGAGATTCCCGCCCCGGCCGCCCGGCCGCCAGGCTTGGCCGGGATGCCTTTCCCGCGGCCCTTTTCCCCGGAGAGGGCGCAATCCTGCCGGCTCCCGTCCGCCGGGACGGAACCGGCAGGCGGCGGCGCCGCCGGCTGTGGATTGAAACATCCAGGTTCAGCGTTTTTTCCACGACATACAGTGGGCGGCGTTTTACTTCCTCAAAGATTTTACCCACATATTCGCCGATGATGCCCACAGAGCAGATGGTCAGCCCGCCGATGAACGTAATCAGGCCCACAAGAGAGGACCAGCCGGGCACGGTATGCCCGGCCGCGTGCTGCACGAGAGTATACAGGCAGACGGCGAATCCGAAGAGCAGGAAGCACAGGCCCAGAATATTCACGGCGCGGACCGGCAGGGCGGAGAACGAGGAAACGGCGTCCCAGGCCAGGAAAAGCATTTTGCCGAGGGGATATTTGCTTTCGCCGTGTTTGCGTTCCCTGCGGTCGTAAAGCACGGCCGTCTGCCTGAATCCCGCCCAGGCGGCCAGGCCGCGCATGAAGCGGTGCGTTTCGGGCATGGCGTTCAGGACGTCCACGCAACGCCTGGACATGAGACGGAAGTCACCGGCGTCCACAGGCAGGTCTTTGTACGCGAAGCTGCGCATAAGGCGGTAAAACAGCCAGGCGGACGCCAGTTTGAAGCGGCTTTCGCCGCTGCGGCTCCGGCGTTTGCCGTAGACCACGTCAAAACCCGCCTCATAGCGCTCAATCATCAGCGGAATGACGTCCGGGGGGTCTTGCAGGTCCGCATCCAGAATGACGACGGCCTCGCCGCGCGCGTAGCGCAACCCGGCGCTGACGGCGGCCTGATGCCCGAAGTTGCGGCTGAATGCCACGACCTTGACCCAGGGAGCTTCGGAGGCCCACGCCGCGCAGAACGCGGGCGTAGTGTCCGAGGAGCCGTCGTCGATCAGAAGCGCTTCGACGCCCACGCCCGCGAAGGCAGGCCGCAGGCGCTCAAGCTCCGTACGCAACGCGGGAAGGCTTTCTTCCTCATTGTAAACAGGGATGACCAGACTCAGTGAAGAAAGTTTGCGGAAGGGGATATCCGGCACGGCCGCCTCAGAGCGCTGCTGATAAGGTTGCAATCCACAGCCGGCGTTCCGGCCGGCAATCCGGGCTGATGCTCACGCCGCGCCATTGTAGAGCGGCCCGGCACGCGCCGTCAACCGCAGCCGGAAGGCGTAATCCGCCGTGTGCAGGCACCGTGAGGTGTAACTGTTGCGGTTTTTCAAGGTTCCGGTGCGGAAAGATTCTTTCGCGTCCGGCGCTGCTTACGTTTTGCTTTTTTGCGGCGGAGTAACGGAAAGCGCTTGACGAACGGATTTGCTTAGGGTTAAGTAATTGCGCAATATTGAACACAATGCCTCGTTTTGAGGCAAAAGCATTACCAGGGGGATACCCGCATGACGACTAAATTCAAAATAATCTGCGGATTCGGGCTGATGATCATCCTGCTGGCCGGCGTGGCCGTGTTCGGCGTCATACAGCTTCAGAATTCCAAGGACAGCTTTTCGACGTACCGGCGTTATGCGCGGATCAACGTTATGGGCAGCGACATGAATACCGCGGCCTCGGACGCGCTCCGGTATCTCAACAACTTTTTGGCCGAATTCGATCCGAAGTTGGTAGACCTCGCCGTGGCCGAAATTGACGGCTTCCTGAAACTCATACAGGACGCGCGCAGCTTGTCCCACATTGAAGAAAGGCAGAAAACCCTTGCGGCCATGGGGCAGCGCGTCGAGTCGGTCAAGCCCAGGCTTATGGAAATGCGCGACTCCGTACTGGGAGCGCGCGCGGTGTACAACGAGCAGATGCGACCGGCTTACAGCAACATGTTCAAAGGAATCGACGACCTGGCCACGGTGGCGCGCGAAGTTTCCAACACGGAATTACTCTATCAGCTTTCAGAATGCTGGCAGATCCTGACGCAATCGCTGACCGCGGCAGCGCGTTTTTCTGAAAATTTCAGACAGGATGAGGCTGCGCAAAGTCTGGAACGGCTCGCCAATTTGCGGGAGAAATTCGTCGCCTTGCAGGGACTGATCACTCAAGAAAGAAACAGACGGAAAGCTGCGGAAATTCTCGGTCTGCATGAAAGTCTCGTCAAAAGTATTCAGACGATGCAGGCAAGCGCGGCCAGGAAAGACGAAGCCGTGGCAAAAGTACGCGGTGAGGCGAGAGGGTTGAACGACTCCATTGATGAATTCAGCAAAAAACTCGACCGGGAAACCCAACAGACGGCTGAAGACACCATCCAGACCCTTGATGCAGCAGAAACAGTTTTGTTGGTAGCAAGCGTTGTGGGTTTGATAATCGGACTGCTGGCCGCCGTCATCATCGTAGTCGGGTTGGTGCGCGTGCTCAATACGGTTGCGACCTTCGCCAGGGCCGTGGCCGAAGGAAATTTCGACTACCACGGCAACATTACCGAAAAAGGCGAAATCGGCAACATGGCCGAGGCCTTGCGCAACATACCGGCCGTTCTGAGCGATATTCTGGAGACGTACAAAAAACTGGCCGTCGATATTCAATACGGAAAATTGAAGAGCCAGGCGGATGCCTCCCGCTTCAAAGGCAGCTTTTCCACGCTTATTGAGGGCACCAACAATATAGTGAACAACCTGCGCGGCATTATCGACAATATACCGACCCCGGTGATTGCGATGAACAAGGACACCAAGGCCGAATACCTGAACCTGCAGGCTCTGGACGTTGCCGGTTCCGACGGCGTCGGCAAAACATGCAGGCAGCTCTTCAACCGTGAGGACACCGACACTCCCAACGATGCCCTGCGAAAGGCTCTGGAGACCAAACGCCCGGCCTCGGCGGAAACCCGCTGCCGGCCGCGCGGCAAGGAAATGGACATCGCCTATTCCGCCCTGCCCATCCTGGATAAGGACGGCAACCTCACGGCCTTGCTGCAGCTCATCACCGACCTGACGGCGATCAAGAATACCGAACGCACCATACAGAACGTAGCAGGCCAGGCCTCCGGCATCTCAAGCCGCGTGGCCGCGGCGGCGGAAGAACTCTCGGCCCAGGTCGAGCAGGTGTCGCGCGGCGCGGAAACACAGCGTACGCGAGTTGAATCCACTGCAAGCGCCATGAGCGAAATGAACTCCACCGTGCTGGAAGTGGCGCGCAACGCCGGGCAGGCCTCGGAACAGAGCAGCCTGACCCGCGACAAGGCGCAGAACGGCGCCAAGCTGGTCAATCAGGTGGTCAACGCCATCAACCATGTGAACGGCGTGGCCACAACCCTGCAGAACAACATGCAGGAACTGGGCTCCCAGGCCGAGAGCATCGGCGGAGTTATGAACGTCATCTCCGACATTGCCGACCAGACCAACCTGCTGGCTCTGAACGCCGCCATTGAAGCGGCCAGGGCGGGCGAAGCCGGGCGCGGCTTCGCCGTTGTGGCCGACGAAGTGCGCAAACTGGCGGAAAAAACCATGTCGGCAACCCAGGAAGTGGGCAGCAGCATCAGCGCCATCCAACAGTCGGCAAAATCCAATATCCAGGAAGTCGGCTCGGCTGTGACCAGCATAGGCGAAGCCACAAATCTGGCCAATTCCTCCGGCGACGCCCTGAAGGAAATCGTGGATCTGGCCGCGGCCAACTCTGCGGTTGTGACCTCCATAGCCACCGCCGCGGAAGAACAAAGCTCGACCTCGGAAGAAATCAACCGAGCCATTGAAGAAATCAACCGCATCGTCAGCGAGACCTCGGACGGCATGGTGCAGTCCTCCGCCGCGGTGCAGGAACTGTCGCAAATGGCGCAGGAACTGAACAGGGTCATGGATCAGTTGAACAAGCGTTAGAGAATCGCTTATTTATGCAGGAAAGGCGCAGTGCAGGAAGCCGGCTTCTTGACCTGACGGAAAATGTTCGGCCTTTCGCCCCGCTCAGACCGAGGCTCGGAATGACTACGTTTTCGTCATTCTGAGCGCAGCGAAGAAGCCGGTTTCCGCCTTTCAAAAGAATAAAGCGGCGTTTCCTTAGAAACATTTTGGAGTATACAATGGGCGAAGACAAACTGCATGTTTCCGAACTGAAAAAGCTGACCACTACAGCCGGCGCTCCGGTCGCGGACAACGAGAACGTCGTCACGGTCGGCCCGCGCGGCCCCATGACCCTGCAAAACGTCTGGTTTCTGGAAAAACTGGCCCACTTCGACCGCGAGGTTATCCCGGAACGCCGCATGCATGCCAAAGGTTCGGGTGCTTACGGCACATTTACCGTGACCGGCGACATCACCAGGTACACCAAGGCCGCGTTGTTTTCGCAAATCGGCAAGAAAACCGACCTGTTTGTACGCTTTTCCACTGTGGCCGGGGAGCGCGGCGCCGCGGACGCCGAACGCGACATCCGCGGCTTCGCCGTCAAGTTTTACACTGAACAGGGCAACTGGGATCTGGTCGGCAACAACACTCCCGTCTTTTTCATGCGCGATCCCCTCAAATTTCCCGACCTGAACCACGCCGTGAAACGCGATCCCCGCACCAACCTGCGCAGCGCGCATATCAACTGGGATTTCTGGACTTCCCTGCCCGAAGCCCTGCACCAGATCACCATCGTCATGAGCGACCGCGGCATTCCCGCCGCATACCGGCACATGCACGGCTTCGGCAGCCATACCTTCAGCCTGATCAACGCCGCGAACGAGCGGGTCTGGGTCAAATTCCACCTCATCTGCGGGCAGGGTATACGCAACCTGACCGATGCCGAGGCCGAAGCCCTGATCGGCAAAGACCGCGAAAGCCACCAGCGCGACCTCTACGAAAGCATCGAAAAAGGCGATTACCCGCGCTGGACGCTTGCCGTGCAAATCATGCCTCTGCAGGACGCGGTCTCCTACAAATATCACCCCTTCGACCTCACCAAAGTATGGCTGCACAAAGACTATCCGCTGATCGAAGTCGGCCGGATCGAATTGAACCGCAACCCCGAAAATTATTTCGCGGAAGTCGAGCAGTCCGCCTTCAACCCGGCCGATATCGTCCCCGGCATCGGTTTTTCCCCGGACAAAATGCTCCAGGGACGGTTGTTTGCCTACGGCGATGCCCAACGCTACCGCCTCGGCGTCAATCATCACCTTATCCCCGTCAACAGGGCGCGCTGCCCCGTACACAGCTACCACCGCGACGGGCAAATGCGCGTCGACGGCAACTACGGCAGCGTCCTCGGCTATGAACCGAACAGCTATGGGGAATGGCAGGAACAACCGCAGTTCGGCGAACCCCTGCTGGAAGCCGACGGCGCAATCGGCGCCTGGAACTTCCGCGAAGATGACGACGATTACTACTCCCAGCCGGGCCTGCTCTTCCGCGTGATGTCCCCCGCCCAACAAAAGATCCTGTTTGAAAACACGGGAAGAGCCGCGGGCGGAGCCCCTGATCAGGTCAAAGCGCGCCACATCGCAAACTGCTTCAAAGCCGACCCGGACTACGGCAAAGGCGTTGCCGAAGCGCTGGGCATCAACATCAAAGATGTCGTTCGCTGATACGCCGCCCCGGTGAAACCGCGCCTGCATTAATCAGCGGTTCCTCAGATCTGTTTTTGAAAAAATACGACCGGAAGTTTGCGCGTGCATAATGCCTGATCTTTTGATTACCTTCTTCAGCGAAACGCTCAAGCTGTTTGCCCTTATGACCCCTCCGGTCGCGATCACGGCCTTTTTGAGCGCCTCCAGACAACGCGATCCGGGCCGAAACCTCGCGACGGCCCGCAAGTGCGCTCTGGCCGTCTTCACCCTCGGCATTATCCTGTATTTCAGCGGGGAGCGCGTTTTCGCCTTTTTCGGCTTTACCTTGGACGCCTTCCGCATCGGCGCCGGCGCCCTGCTGTTTCTCTCGGCCGTATCCCTGATGAATGAAAGTCCTGAAAAACCCTTTCTGACGCCGGACCAGGACATCAGCATCGTGCCCCTTGCCGTGCCGCTGTGCATGGGACCGGCTTCCATAAGCACCGTGATCGTCATGGGGGCTTCGGCTGCGAATACCGTCGAACGCGCCGTCGGCGCGCTTTCTCTGCTGACGGCGTCGCTGGGCATTTACCTGTCGCTGCGCTTTGCCGAGACCGTACAGCGCAGGCTCGGAACAGTGGGCATGGCGGTGCTGTCCAAACTGACCGGCCTGCTTCTCGCGGCGTTAGCAGCCCAGGTGGTGTTTACCGGGATACATGCCTTTTTCATCTGATCTGATTGCGTTCACTCTACCAGCGCGAGCACTTCGTCGCGTTTTTTTTCCATCAGGGCCCTGTCGCCCCGGCTTTCGACATTGAGCCGCAACAGCGCTTCCGTGTTGGACGAACGCAGGTTGAAACGCCAGTCACCCATATCCATGCTCAGGCCGTCCAGGTGTGTCACGACAAGCGCTTCGCGGGCAAAGCGCCGCTGTACGCGATCCTGCGCAAGCCGCGCGTCGGCAACGCTGCGGTTGACTTCGCCGCTGACCGGATAGCGTTCTATCCTTTCCCCGACCAGCGCGCTCAACGGTTTGCCGCTCCTGCTCATGACCTGCCAAAGCAGCAGCCAGGCCAACATCCCGCTGTCGCAAAAGGAAAAATCCCGAAAATAATGGTGGGCGCTCATTTCGCCGCCGTACAGGATATTGTCGCGGCGCATGCGCTCTTTCATGAAGGCGTGGCCGGTTTTGCCCTCCAGAGGTATGCCTCCGGCTTCTTCCGCCATTTCGCGGGTATTCCATACCAGACGCGTGTCGTGCAGAATGCGCTCGCCCGGACGGGTCTGCAGGAGCGTCGCGGCCAGCAGCCCAACCAGATAATAGCTTTCCACAAAACGGCCTTGTTCGTCGAAAAAGAAACAGCGGTCAAAGTCGCCGTCCCACGCCGCCCCCAGGTCGGCCTTGTGTTCGAGTACGGCCCGGCTTGTGGCCGCGCGGTTTTCCGGAAGCAGCGGGTTCGGCACGCCGTTGGGAAAGCTCCCGTCCGGCCGCTCGAACAGGGGAATAATCGTTCCCGGCAGGGCGGGCAGAAGCGCGCTCAGGGCAGGCCAGGCGCATCCGTTGCCGGCGTTGGCCACAATGCGCAGGGGACGCAGCGCGGCGCTGCCGTCTTCTCCCAAAAGAGAAAGGAGCAACGCGGCATATTCGACGCGGTAGGATGCGGCTGTCCGGCGGCCGCGCCGCGCCGCGCGCGGCAGGTCCCCGGCAAGGATGCGGTCGCGCACGGCGAACAGCCCGCTCTCTCCGCTCACCGGCGCCGCTCCGGCGCGCACAATCTTCATGCCGTTCCAATCCGCCGGATTATGGCTGGCCGTCACCATGATGCCCGCGCCGAAGCCCCGGCTGAACACGGCGTGATACAGTTCCTCGGAACCGCACAGTCCCGTATCCACTACATCCGCCCCGCCGGCTTCAAGGCCGTCCATGAGCGCCGCGGCCAGCTCCGGGCCGGAAAGCCGGACGTCGCGTCCCACGCAGACAGTTTCAGGGCGCAGTTCGGCGGCGCAGGCAAGACCGATGCGCCGGGCAAGGTCCGCATCCAGTTCGTCAGGAACCCGCCCGCGTATGTCGTATGCCTTGAAACAAGCTGAAATATCACTCATGTACCGGCTCCCGCGCTTGAACTGAAGTTGTCGTTTTATCAGGAGAAACAGCCGATTTCAAGGTAGGCCCGGCTTCGCCGGGCGTCAAGCGGGAATCTCCCTGAAGGGAGAGGTTTCATACCAAGTTGCTTTCAGCAGAAAGCAAATTGGCGTCTTGCATTCAAACTCGTTTGAATGCAACTTGGTATCAGACCATAAAGGAAATTTTGATAAAAAATATTTCAGACTGATTCAAGCTGTTATGCCCAGCCGCAATGCCGTTGAGGGCAGGCGAAAGTGAGGCTTGAACCGGTTTGGGATATAGGCTATCATCCATCCACCCCATGCCTTTCAAAAGAATAAAGCAGCTTTTCCATAAATATACACATAAAACTGCCTGTTGCCCAGCGGCGTCGAAATTTGACCGGATTAAGCAAAAAAGCCATGTTGCAATGCGCCGGCCCGCGCGGCCCTCGGGACGTCCCGGCCGGGCAGGCCGCCGGCGCCGCAGCCCCGCCCGTACTCAGCCTGCGCGGCCTGCGCCGGGACCGCGCTCCCGACCGCGAGGGCGCGTACAGCCTGTTTGTGCCGTCTTTCACTCTGCGCCTGGGAGAAAAGGCGTTGATCACCGGACCGTCGGGATGCGGAAAAAGTACCTTTCTGGACCTGGCGGGCATGGTACTCAGGCCGGATGCGGCCGAAGAATTTCTCTTCTTCCCCGGCGCGCGCGAAGGCAGAGCCGACGCCTGCGACGCGGCCGGCGCCTGGAAAGCGAAACGCTTTGAAGAACTGGCCTGCCGGCGGCGCAGCGTGGGCTATGTGCTGCAGACCGGCGGGCTTTTGCCTTTTCTGACGGTGCGGGAGAATATCCGCATCCGGCGCAGGCTGCTCGGCCTGCCTCCGGATTCCGAACAGGAGGCAAGGACGGCCGAACAGTTGAAGATAGCGCACCTGCTGCATACCTATCCCGAGCGCCTTTCCGTCGGGGAACGCCAGCGGGCGGCCATAGCGCGCGCCCTGGCCGCCGACCCGCCCCTGGTGCTGGCCGATGAACCCACGGCTTCGCTGGACCCGGAGAACGCGCACACCGTCATGCGCATGTTCGCGGCCTGCGCCGAAGAATCGGGCGCGGCCCTGCTGGTGGTCAGCCATGCCCCGGAACAGATGCCGGACATGTATTTCCGCCGCCTGCACATCCGCCTCGGCGCGACGGAGGCGGGGACGCAGGCCGTTTTGGAAGAGGACGGCCGCGCATGAACGCCGTACTTCACACCCTGAACATGGCCTGGCGGGATTACCGGTACGAGGCGCTGCTTTCGGCCTGCTCGGTTTTCGTCCTGGCCGCCGTGCTTGCCCCGCTCATGGTACTCCTGGGCGTACGCAACGGGGTCGTGCAGGCCATGACCGAACGTCTGCTGAACGATCCGCGCACTCTGGAAGTCACGCCGTCGGGCAGCGGCAGGTACGATCCGCAGTGGTTCCGCGCCTTGTCCGGCCTGCCGGAAACGGCTTTCGTCGTGCCCCAGACCCGTTCCATAGCGGCCGTCATCTCGCTTTCCAACCCGGCGGACAGCCGTCTGCCCGCAAACACCGCGTCCCTGATCGCCACCGCGCCCGGAGATCCCCTGCCCGCGCGTTACGGACTGCCTGATGCCGTTACGGCGCCGGCGCCGGAAGAAGGCGGGCAACCCGGAGCGGCGGGCGCCGGCGCCGCGGGAGAAAGCGCCGTTCCCGCCGCCGGGGTCATCCTTTCCGAATCCGCGGCCCGCAAAGCCGGCCTCGGCGCGGACGCGGCCGGAGCCTTGCTCGAAGGCCGCGTGGAACGCGTTGTCGAAGGCCGGCGCGAGGCCGCCGCCGTATGCCTGCGCGTCGAGGCCGTACTCCCGGCCGAGGCGCTGAGTACGGACGCCGTGCTGGTGCCGTTGGCTTTGCTGGCGGCTTCCGAGGACTACCGGGACGGCCGGGACGCGCCCTTTTTCCGGCCGGCGGGCAAGGCCCGCTCCGGCGCGACGGGCGGAAGCGCCTCGCCCGAACTTGACGCGTATATACGCGCCGCGCGCGACAAACGGGTCTACGCCTCTTTCCGTCTCTATGCGCGGACCCTGGACGACGTTGCCCCGCTGCGCGACTATTTTCTGGAGAGGAACGTGGACGTCTATGTCCGCGCTGCGGAAATTGAGGCGGTACGCGATCTTGACCGCTCCTTCGGCGTGGTGTTCGGCCTGATTACCGGGGCGGCCCTGTTCGGGTTTACGGCGTCCACGGCGGGCAATGCCCTGGCGAACGTCAAACGTAAGCGGCGCTCGCTCGGCGTCATGCGCCTGCTGGGTTTTCCCGGCGGGGGCATGCTGCTGTTTCCGGTCGTTCAGTCCCTGCTTACGGCCGTGTTCGGCACTGCGGCGGCTTATGTCCTGTACCTTTGCACGGCGTACGGCATCGACATGTATTTCGCCGGGCGTATTTCCGGCGCGGAAACCGTATGCGCGTTGCCGCCGGATCGGCTCCCGGCCGTGTTCGGCGCGGTGCTGCTCGTTTCCGCCGCGGCATCGTTGTCGGCGGCCTTTCGGGCCATAAGCATCGAGCCTTCGGAGGTCATTCGCGATGTATGAGCCGGCGGCGCGCCTTTTCAGGCCGCTTTTTGCGCTGTTCCTTGCTTTTCTGCTCCTGTGCCCCGAAGCGGGCGCGGCTCTCAAGGCCAGGAACGATGCCGTAAAACCGGAGGATCTGTACAATCCCCGCCCGGACGGGAACGATATCGTTCTGCCCATGCCCTGCGGGGCGGGCATGGCCTTCAGGGCGGTCGGCGTTCAGGCGGACGGCTATCTGCGCGACATGCAGAGCCTGTTCGGCTGCGACGACTGCGAGCGCAACGAAAACGACTATTACGAACGCCGGTACAGATCGGCACTCAGCGCGCCGTTCACTGCCGGGGATATGCCCGCCTCAATCGCCGGAGCGCTGCCCGCCGCCCCGTCCGGCGAATATTTTTTCTATTTCATCGGCAAGTATGAGATCAGCAGGTTTCAATGGGATGCGCTCATGGAAGGGCGCTGTCCCTCGCCGTCGTCGCCCCCGACGCCCGAAGACGCGCTGCCGAAAACGGATATCTCGTGGGTGGACGCGGTAAAATTCGCGGCCGCCTACAGCGCCTGGCTGCTGCGGCATGCCCCCGAATCCCTGCCCCGTTTTGCGGGAGATGCGAAAAATATCGGATACCTGCGTCTGCCCACCGAGGTGGAGTGGGAATACGCCGCGCGCGGCGGGCATGCCGTGCCCCGCTCCTCCATGGCGGAAACGGACTTTTTTCCCATGGAAAAAGCAGGGACGGAGCAGGACTACGCCGTCTTCAGGGCAGAGGGAGGATATGCGCCGGAAGCCTTGCAGCCCATAGGCTCCCGCTTGCCCAATCCGCTGGGCATTTACGACACGGCCGGGAATGCCGCGGAAATGGTCGCCGATTACTTCCGCTTTTCTCTCGGCGGGCGCCTGCACGGGTCGGCGGGCGGCATCGTCAGGAAAGGCGGGAGCTTCCTTTCTTCGGCCGCCGAAATCCTGCCCGGCCGGCGCGAAGAGGCCGCGCTGTTCATCGTTGAAGGAGAAAACAAAACCGGCGACATGGGCGCGCGCCTGGTCCTTTCCGGCATCAATACGCCGGCCGGCAGACGTCAGGAGCGCCTGGCCGAGGAGTGGGCGGCCCTGGGTGAAGGCGGCTATACATATCCCGGGCAAGGCGCGGACCCCATGGAAGCCCTGGACAAGGTCATCGCCGAGGCCGTCGATCCCCGCGACAGAGAAGGGCTGGCCCGCCTGCGCGGCATCCTCAAAGACCACAATATCGCCCTGGAGGAAGAAAACGCGGCCAGAGCCGAAGAACTCATCCGCAGCGCCCTGTTTATGCTGGAAACCGTACGCAATTACGCCGTGCGCCACAAGAGCATGCTCGGCCTTCTTGAGGACAGCCGCAAGCATTACGAGGCCTATGTCGCAGCGGGCAAAAGCGCCGCCGTTATCGAGGAAGTCCGCAAAGACGCGGCCGCTTACGAAACCTTCTCCCGCGAGCTGGTTACGGCCCTGGATGCGGCCCTGCTTTTTTACCGGGGCCGGGTGGAAGCCGCGCTGAAGTTTCCCGAAAAAATGTTCGCCGCCAAACTGAAAACCGTCAAGACGGAATTCGCGGGCGACGACCGCCTTAATGTAAACATGCGCGAGGAACACGCCCTGTATTCCCGGCATGTGGAAATGCTGCGCCTGGGCAGGCGGGCGCAGATGAGCCGGGAATTTCTGCTTAAGGACATCCTGCCGGCGAACCTGCAGAAGGGGCTCACGGAGCGGAACCCGGCTGCGCGCAATGTTCCCGCAGGTGTTTCATAACGGCGGGAAAAACCAGATCCGGAGTCAGTTTCTCCAGGCAAATAAGGCCGTTGCCGCATGTATTTTTGCGGCAGAAGGCGCACGGCACGGAAGTGAACTGTCCGGCGTGGATGTGGGCGTGTTCGGGCGAAGGAAAAGTCCAGCCCAGGCCGCCCGCGCCGATGACGGTCAGGCTGGGCACGTCCAGGGCCACGGCAATATGCCTCGGGGCGGAACAGTTGCCGATCTGCAGCAGCGCCCGTTCCATGCAGGCCGCCGCGAGGCGCAGGCTCATTCCGCCCGCGGGGACGGCCATGCGTTCCCGGTGCCGGCAGCGGGCGCGCAGGTTCTGCACATAGTCTTCTTCGCCCGGCCCGTACGTCAGCAGAAAGCGCATGTCGGGCAGGGCCTCGGCGAGCATGTCCAGAAGCGTCGCATAATAACGCGCCGGCCAGCGCCTGGGGGCGTGAGCGTGGGTCACTGCCGCGCTGATGAAGCCTTTGCCGCGCAGGCCGGCGGCCGTCAGGCGTTCAGAAGCCTCTGTCCGTTCCGCCTCCGTCAGGTAGATGCGGGGGCGTTCCCCGCTCCGGGTGATGCCCAGGGGCGCCAGAATGTCCGCCTTATAGGCCGCCGCATAGCCGGGGCGCGGATTTGCGCTGTAGTTGTAAACGGGGCGCAGATACCAGGGCGGTGTAAAAGACAGGCGCACCGGCGCGCGGGACAGGGCCGTCAGCGCGCGGCAGCGCGGCAGTTGCTGGAAGTCGACGACGATATCATAGGACCGCGACGCCGCTTTCAGATAGAAAAAGTATTCATGCAGGGGCGTGGGCAGGGCATCCTTGTCCAGCACATGAAACGCGTGAATGTGGGGATTGTTTTCCAGAACGGGCAGGCATTTTTTTTCCGTGAACACATGGATTTCGGCCTGTGCATAGTGCCGGGCCAGGAGTTCCGCGGCGGGCGTAGCCAGCAGCACGTCGCCTATCTGGCGAAGCTGGCAGACCAGGACGCGGCGCACGGAGGCCGGCGCGGGCGGGAACGGCGCTCCCGCGTTCTTGTACCAAAATGTTTTTTGGGCATTAAACCGTTGCGCGACAGCTCTTTGGTGGAGAAATATCATTCGTAGGTCAACGCTCTCGCTTCCTTAGTACCATGTTGCTTTTTGTTTGACCAGCTCTTCTGTGGAGATTAAAGCAGCGTTTCCCCAATAATCCGGGAGCGGGATTATGGACTCATATCAATTTGTTTTATGCAGAAAGCAAATTGGTATGGCGGAGGCGAAGCCGCCGCCCGCAAGTTTTTGAAAAAGCAGGCTTTGTCTTTTTTTCAAAAACTTTGGCGTCCTGCATTCAAACCCGTTTGAATGCAACTTGATATCAGGCGGGCGGCGATGACCCTGTC
Organism: Desulfovibrio sp.; assembly: GCA_031276485.1. Classification (GTDB taxonomy): domain Bacteria; phylum Desulfobacterota; class Desulfovibrionia; order Desulfovibrionales; family Desulfovibrionaceae; genus Frigididesulfovibrio. The sequence goes on from JAISMY010000027.1 coordinate 14,618, forward strand.
CCTGTCCGCGTGATCCGCATGCAGGCGGATTTCACGCCAGGGGCCTGCGCGCAGCGCGGCCAGGAGCCTCGTCCCCTGTTTTTCACCTATTTCCAGCAACAGCAGGCCGCCGGGCTTGAGCAGCGTTTCCGCGCGGCGCATGATGCTCAAGGCGGCTTCGCAGCCGTCGGCGTTTGCTTCCGCAGCGCAGGCCGGGACGGGCACGAGGGCTGTTTTCGGCTCGTAATCGCGTATTTCGCGCGGCAGGCAGGCATATTCCTCTGTACCGACGTAGGGAGGGTTGCCGACCAGCAGATTCAGAGATTGCGCGCGCAGGGGAGGGTGGTTGAAATCGGCGCGGATAAAGGAGATGCGGCGGCATCCCAGAGCGCGGCAATTCCGGGATGCAAGCTGCAACGCGCCTTCGCTTATATCAAGGGCCAGGCCTCTCCAGTTGTCCGCTAATTCCAGGTCCAGAACCGCGGCAAGGCAGCCGGAGCCTGTGCCGAAATCGGCAAAGACGGCTGTGCCCGCGCCGTGCCGGCAGCTTGGGGCGGCGGCCGCGGCGAGTTCGACGAGCAGTTCGCTTTCCGGGCGGGGGATGAGCACTTCCGGCCCGACGCTGAAGACGCGGCCGTAGAATTCTTTTTTCCCGGTGAGATAGGCGGTCGGCTCACCGGCTGCGCGCCGCCCGATAAAGGCGCGGGCTTTGGCCGCGTGCGCCGGATCCAGGCGGTGCCCGGGCGACAGGATCAGCGCTTTGAGCAACTCCGCCCTGTCCATGCCGCAGGCGGCGGCCAGAAGGACTTCCGCCGTAAGGCGGGGGCTGTCGGCTCCGGACTTGTCCAAAAAATCCGTCGCAGCGGCCAGGAAGCGTGTTGCCGCTGCCGGCCCGCTCCCCTCATTCGGTACATATCCTTTCAAAGCTAAACCGCTCCGGCACGGGGCGCCGGGGGCTACAGTTCGGACTGAGCCCTGAGTTTTTCCGCCTGGGCGGCGGTGGTCAGGGCATCGACGATTTCCTGAAGATCACCTTCAAGCACCTGTTCCAGTTTGTAGAGAGTCAGGTTGACGCGGTGGTCGGTCACGCGGCCCTGAGGGTAATTATAGGTGCGGATGCGTTCGGAGCGGTCCCCGGAACCGACTTGTAAACGGCGGTTTGCGGCCTGTTCGGCGTGCAGGCGGTCCTGTTCGGCCTGCAGGAGGCGCGACCGGAGTACCTTCAGCGCCTTGGCCTTGTTTTTGTGCTGCGATTTTTCGTCCTGACAGGAAACGGTGATGCCGGTCGGGATATGCGTCACGCGCACGGCCGAATCAGTGGTGTTGACGCTTTGGCCTCCCGGCCCGGAGGAGCGGAAGACGTCGAAACGCAGGTCGTCCGGCTTCAGGTCCACGTCGGCTTCTTCGGCCTCAGGCATGACGGCCACGGTTGCGGCCGAGGTGTGAATGCGCCCTTGCGATTCCGTGACCGGCACGCGCTGCACCCTGTGGGCGCCTGCTTCGTATTTCAGGTAACTGTAGGCTTTCTTCCCGCTCAGGAGGGCGATGATTTCCCTGCATCCGCCGGCTGCCGCATCGCTCATTCCCAGAATTTCCACCCTCCAGCCGCGTCCTTCAGCATAGCGGGCGTACATGCGGAAAAGCTCCGCGGCGAAAAGGGCGGCTTCTTCTCCGCCTGTCCCGGCGCGGATTTCCAGAATAACGTTTTTTTCGTCCAGGGGATCGGACGGCAGGAGCAGGAGGGTCAGTTCCTGTTCCAGATCTGCCGCTTCCGACTCCAGGCATTTTATTTCCTCGCGCGCCATCTCACGAATGCCGCCGTCCTCGTCCTGAAGCAGGGAAGAGCTTTCGGTGATCTGATTCCGGATTGCCTCATACCGCCCGAAGCGTTCCACAATTTCTTTGAGATCCGCGTGGGCTTTGGCCAGTTTACGATAGCGGTCCTGGTCGGCGTGAGCTTCCGGGCAGGCAAGCTGCCGTTCCAGATCTTCATGGGTGCGTTTGAGATTTTCCAGTTTTGCGAACATCGGGGGGTCGGTTTTCCGGTTTTGCCGACAATTGGTTTACCGCGCTTGACGGGATAAAAGGGCTCTATGCCCGTCACGGTAAAAAGGAAGAAGAGACGCCGGTAAACGCATAATACCCTTACAATGCCCTGTAATAAAGGCCCATTTCAAGATTGTCGGCAGCCCGGCGGAACATGCCGAAAACTCGGCTATGGAGCAGGGAGCAGGCCGGATGAAAGCGGCAGACACCTTTATACTGCGCGTGAGCGGTAACAGCAAGGCGCAAAAACACGCGGCGAGCGGTGCCTTATATAGGTAAATAAATAATAACAGCGTTAAATATTAAACTTTTTTTATTGAAGGTTCGGATTCCTTCCTCTTTACGTATAACTCATCCTGATTACGTACCATGTTCAGCCATTCTTCCACGATCTGAAAAACAGATCTTCTTTATGAAACCAAAGAGTTCTGAACACCGCGAAAACCTGTTCAATTTCAGGGAGAGATGAGTGAGCCTACACCCCTCCGTCATTCTGAGCGAAGCGAAGAATTTGTCTTCCCGGCTTCGAAAGGCATAAAGCCGGCTTCTTCGCTTCGCTCAGAATGACCTTTCCCTGTGCTCAGGCTCGAAAGTAGCTGAACATAGTACGTAATCTGGTAACACATTGAATTAATAGTTTTTATGTGACGGGACTCTATATATTGAGGCACACTCTCTCTCAATATATTGTTTCGTATGATATTTTTTAATCATTTTGCTTTTTTCCGGTGCGATGTCGGCAAACGAGCTTCTCGGAAGTCCCAGAAAATACCCTTGGCCGAAATCAACGTTTAACTTTATGAGCGTTTCTAATTCTCCTTCCGTTTCAATCCCTTCGGCGATCAATAGGATGTCGGTACTGTTACCGAAGTATACCAACGCTTTGCATAATAATTGTTTTGTTTTGTCCTTGTCGATGTCTCTTACAAGAGCCATATCAAGTTTTATAAGATTGGGTTTGACATCTGATATGACCTTTAATCCCGAATAACCAGAACCAACATCATCTATTGCTACTCCATAATTTTGGTTTTTATAATGTTTTATTGATTCTAAAAATGCGTTGCTGTCCAAAATTGCAACACGCTCTGTAATTTCAAATATAATATTACGGAAATCAAGACCATATTTTTCTAAGTATCCTTTTGTAAATCCATTTTTGAATCTGTAATCATGAATAATATTAGGGTTTACATTAAGAAAAAGCTTTTTGTCATTATCTATATAGATGGCACCTTCCAGTGATTTTATTCTGCATAGCATCTCAAGTTCCCATGCTCTATTTATTTTATCAGCGACTCTGAACATTTGCTCAATATTCATCTTGAGATTATCATCAGATATTCTGCTGAGAGCTTCATATCCAAAAGTTTCCCCATCAGTTAATGATATAATAGGTTGATATACGGGATTTATGTATTTTCCTTCTATAATTTTATCAAGAGTTTCAACATCAGTTCGCTCCATAAGATGTTCGGAAATCATAATGCTCTCCACAATAATACTCCTTTCCGCGACATATTTAACAACTACATTTGTAACCGCTCACAGGGCATCGCTCTCCTGTGACTACAAAATTACCTCCAGGCGGCATGCCGGGAAAACGACAAAAAACAGCCCTGCCGGAGGATGGACTAGACTGCTTTTGCAACAGTAGGTATAGCGGAAATCGTACTCTCCAAAAAATGTCGCGATAGGCGAAATTATATATTTCGACTTTGCGGGATGCAGCCGAACTTGTTGCTGTTTCCATCGGGAATTTTTTTCTGTACCGCATGTGGCTGGACATTGATGGAACAGACATACATGGCGAATATGTAAGTTTGGTGACAGAATTGTAGTTACTCTATGACAGAGAAAGATAAATCCAAACTACCAGCATAGGGGTGATTTATTTAGAGAAATTTCGCATTGAAATTGCTCCGGCGGCCGCGTGACAGCAATTTGCTTTCTGCTGAAAGCGAATTGGTATAAAAAGTACGCTCAAGCCGGATGAGCCTGAAATCTGGTACGGAACCGCAAAGGCGGTCTGCTCCGGATTCCGGCGTTCATCAAAATTTTCTTGGGGCGAAGCCGCGCAGGTTCCGGCGTTCATAGGGCGGAGTGACGACAGCGGCGTCCGCCGTATCGCCGAGGGCTTCTTTAAGGGCGACAAGGGCGACTTCCAGTTCGAGGAAGTCCGGTTCGCGGGTGGTGAGGAGTTGCAGGAGCATACCCGGCCCGCGCGCGAGAAGTCCGGGCAGGAAGCCGCGAATGCCGGCGGCTGCGCGGACGGCCTCGTAAGCCAGGGCGCTGATGGGCGCCATGAGCAGCAGTTTGAAAAGGATAACGACCGTATGCTTAAGCAGTGCGGATTCCGGCGTCCAAAGGGACAGGAAGAGGGGCACGAGCGCGGCGTGCATAAAGATGGACAGGGACAGCACGATGAGCAGAAATGTCGTCCCGCAGCGCGGGTGCAGGCGGCTGCGGGCGGCGGCCGCCCCTGCCGTAACCGGGTTTTCTCCGTGTTCATAGGCGGCGATGGTCTTGTGTTCGGCGCCGTGGTATTCGAAAACGCGGCGAATGTCCGGCACACAGGAAATGCAGGCTATGTAGCCGATGAACAGGATGAATTTCAGCAGCCCGTCCCAGAGATGGAAGGAGAGATCTTCCACTGCTCCGGACAGGGAGAGGGCGTTCAGCCCGAGGGTCAGCAAATGCGGCAGAACCACGAACAACACGAGGGCAAAGCCCACAGCGCCGAACAGGGTCAGCGCGATTTGCCAATTCCCGAGTCTTTCTCCCTCGGACTCCGCGGCGAGTGAAGCGGACAAATTGAGCGCCTTGATGCCGTCGATCATGGTGTCTATCAGCAGCGGGAACCCGCGCAGCCAGCGTTTGCGCGCAAGGCCGGAGGCGAAGCGACTGCGCCGGGGTCCGGTCAGGGCGACAATGTTGCCCTTGCTTGTGCGGACGGCAAGGGACACAGTGCCGCCGTTGCGCATCATGATGCCTTCTATGACCGCCTGCCCGCCTACGGCGAGGCTTTCCCGGCAGTCGCAGGCATCGTCGCAGGCGGCGTTTGCCCAAGCGGCAGGCAAGGCGGCGAAAAAAGTGAAGAGGGCAGTGGGATATCCGATGCGGGCGGCTGAATGCAAAAGCTGCCTCTTAGTGTGGTGTGTCTTTGAAAGTATACATACCCGCTGCGGGGCGTCGACCTGAACCGGCGCAAGGCCGGCCCGCCGAATCGTCAGCCTTGCGCCTGCGCGGGCAGGCCCTGCCGGGAGCCGGCCTGCGCGGCGGCAAGATCGCACGGACGGAGTCCAGGCCGCCGGAGGCGTAAAAAAGCAATACCGACACGCTTTAGTGTTGCACGCGGGCGTATTTTTTGCGGAAGCGGTCGATGCGCCCGGCTGTGTCCACGAAACGCTGTTTGCCTGTGTAGAACGGGTGGCAATGCGAGCAGATTTCCATGGCGATTTTTTCCCCCTTGGTGGAAAGGACTTCAACGGCATGGCCGCAGGCGCAGCTTATGACCGCTTTGTGCAGCTTGGGATGAATATTTTTTTTCACGGCGGACCTCGTAGGGCGCCGGGGACTGCGCGGGGCGTCTGTCGGCTGCGCCGCCGCGAGGGGCAGGCTCCTTGCCGTGTCGTGCCGCGCTTACCCGGGCATGGGGTATGTTGAATTTGCGATAGTACGCCCGATGCTGAAAGTTTACAAGAAAAAAACGGCAACCCCAGCAATTCTAATTTTAGACTTTTTTGAAAAAATTTTCCCACCTGAGCCGGTTGTACGGAAGAAAAAAGTCCATTATTCCCACAGAATCGGCTTTTTGTCCCGCCGGACAATGCTGCAAAACCACAGCCGGGGCCATAATGAGAACTGCGATGGTGGCGCGCGCATCTTGACCTCGCTGCCGATCTAAGCTAAATGCGATCAGGTTCACGTCGCAGAAGGGCATCCGGAAGCTTCGACAGGCTTCCGGACATTTTGTTTTTTCCAAAGATATCATTGGGTGCGATATCAACCGCTTCCTGCGCCCGCAGGAGGCGCAGCGTTGGCATTTTGCAACATATTCCTGGTGGTGCCGCCGGGAGGGGCACGGTATGGAAAGCATTCCCGTTTCGGAACAGGGGTTTGCGCGCGTATACAGGGAACTTGAGCGCCTCAAAAAAGAACGTCCTGAAATCATTCAGGCCATCAAGGATGCCAGGGAAGAAGGCGACCTCAGCGAAAACGCCGGCTATGAAGCCGCGCGGGAGAGGCAGGCCATGCTGGAGGCCAGAATAAATTCCCTCGAATCGCGCATGGCCTTTTACAACGTGGTCAAGCCGGAGCAGATGCGCGGCAGCCGCATAGCCTTCGGCGCCACCGTGCGCCTGAGGGATCTGGAGACGGATCAGGAACGTGAATACACGCTGGTCGGACCGGACGAAACGGACTTCGTGCCCAAGGAAAAACACCCCGTGAGCGTCTTTTCCCCGGTAGGCCGGGCGCTGCTCGGCCGGGAAAGCGGCGACGAGGTCGTTGTGGACGTGCCCAGGGGCAAAATTTTTCTGGAAGTGGTCGACGTAGCCTTCAACGGACCTTTCATCAAGGCGGAATGATGCGCCTGTATTCATGGAACGTCAACGGCTTCCGCGCTCTGTGCGCGGGAGGGGCCTGGTCCTGGTTCTCCCGTACCGCGCCGGACATTGTCGGGCTGCAGGAGGTCAAGGCCGAGTTGGAGAATGTGGCCGAAGCCTTCAGAACGGCCCCCGGATACCGTGTCTTCTGGCTGCCGGCCGCCAAAAAACGCGGCTATTCAGGCGTTGCGGCTTTTTCACGCATTGCGCCTCTGGCCGAGCAGTATGATTTGCCGGACCCGGCCTTCCGTGATGAAGGCAGGCTGATCCATCTGGAACTGCCGGCCTTTCACTTTTTCAACGTTTATTTTCCCAACGGGCAAAAGGACGAAACGCGACTGAACTACAAGCTCGGCTACTATGACGCTTTTTTGCGCAGGGCGGAAGAACTGCGCCGCTCCAAACCCGTTGTCGTATGCGGCGACTTCAACACGGCGCACAAGCCTGTGGACCTTGCCCGGCCTGCTGAAAACGAGCGCGTTTCCGGCTTTCTGCCCGTGGAACGGGCCTGGCTGGACCGTTTTACGGCTGCGGGCTATGTGGATACCTTTCGCCTGATACACGGCGACAAGCCGGCAAGCTATACGTGGTGGTCCTACCGCGTCCGCGCCAGAGAACGGAACGTGGGGTGGCGCATAGACTATTTTTTTGTGTCCGAGGAGTTGAAAGGGAAGGTGAAAAACGCCTGGATTGAGGACGCCGTGCCAGGCTCCGACCACTGCCCCATAGGGCTGGAATTGGACTTTCCCGCCGGCTGATGCGATTGCCGGCCTTCCGCAGAACAGGCCCGAAGGGCAACCCGACAACGCTCCGCGGCGCGTAAAAGCCTGCGGGGCATTGAAATGTACCGGCCATGATACGCATGCTGACCGCTTATACCCGTGAAATTGACGACACAGCCGGTGCCGTTGACGATGTCATGCGGCAATTACAGTTGCAGGAACGCCTCTTGCGGCATTCCATCGGAATAGCTGCGTTTCATCCTGAATTTTTGGAAACGGGTGCCGTCAAAGCCGTCAGCGATGCCCTGCCGTTTGATGTCGTCGGCAGTACGACCTCCGTCACGGCGGTTGCGGGAGCTGCGGACGACCTGATGCTGACCGTCGGCGTACTCACGAGCGACGACATCCTGTTCCGGGCAGGTGCCTGCAACCTCAAGGATGATGAACCGCAGGCCGCAATACAGCGGCTGTATGCGCGGCTTGCGCCGCCTTTCACGGAAAAACCGGCGCTGCTGTTCACCCTGGCCCCGGTCATCGCCGATTTCGGGGGCGATGCCGTACTCGCTGCTTTGGATGCTGTTTCCGGCGGGATCCCCGTGTTCGGGTCCCTGACCTCGACCCCCATGCTCGACTTCAGCGGCATGGAGACCTGCTTCAACGGCGAACATCATGCGGGTCTTCTGACACTTGTCGCGTTGTTCGGTGAGGTCAGCCCGGAATTTTACCTGACCACCATGCCGGACGACATGATCATCCATCAAAAGTCCGTCATCACCAAGGCTGTGAACAACAGGATTCAGAGCATCAACAACCTTGCTCCGCTCGACTACCTTGAGTCCCTGGGTCTGGCTGAAAACGGCAACATCGCGGGCATAGGCCCCATCCCGTTCATCCTGACGCAGGACGACGGTTCCCGCGTGGTGCGCTCCGCACACAGCGCCGCGGAGGACGGCGACATTCTGACGTTCGGCTCCGTTCCTCAAGGCGCGAAGATCGGGTTTTGCGGCGCCGGCGCCGAGTATGTGCTGCAATCCACGCGGGATGCCGTAGCCTGCGCCGTTGCGGCTCGTGGAAGCGCCCAAGCGCTGATTTTTTCCTGCGCCGGCCGCAAATGGCACCTAGGATCGGGGGCGACGGCAGAGATCAATGAACTGGTCAGGCATCTGGGCCGGGCGGTAACATATCAGTTCGCCTATTCGACAGGCGAACTGTGCCCGGTGAAAAACAACTGCGGACGGTTGGTCAACGCCTTCCACAATTTTTCGATGATCGCCTGCCTGTTGCGGTGATGCGGCCGGGCCGGCGAACGAACGGCCGCTTTTTTACATGACTGCCTGCCCGGTGCGGCGCGGTCGCTCCGGGCAGGCGGCATTTTTTCACGGGCTTGTCCGCGCGCGCTGTCCGGACCGGACATTCCGCTCACTCCCGTTGCCGGAACATGGCGTCCACGATGTCCGCCGCTTTTTGGAAGTCCGCTTCCAGGGCGCAGTCAGCCGTTGCGGATACGGCGTCCCGCAACGTTTCGGGCAAGGGCAGGGCCTGCAGGTGCGCCAAAGCGGCATCAATCGCATCGATGTCCATGGTCTCCAGGGCCTTCCGGAGGCGCGCCAGCGCATTGTCGATTTCCGGCTCGCGCCCGCCCGCGCCGTCCCGCGCGCGGGCGGCTGCCGACGTCTGTGCGACGACCTCGCCTATCTGCTCCGCAAGGACTGCAAGCGTTTCCCGAAACGGCGCAAGATGTTCGCGGATCACGGGCATCCCGCCTTCGCGGCCCGCCTTTTCCAGCAAGGCGGCCGTCTGCGAAAGGCCGTCCGCTCCGATGGCGGCCAGGGCGCTTTTAAGGGCGTGAACCTGCGTGACGAAAGCGTGCATGGAACCGTCCGGGCTTTGCCCGGAACTTTCCGCGGAAGTCCGGGCGTGGTTCTCTCTGCCTGCTTTTTCCTGGGATGAGGCCTCCGGCTCGTGCGCGAGCAACGCGTCCGCGGCTTGCGCATCGCGCCGGAACACGGTCAGCAGGTCCAGGTAGCGACGTTGTGATCCGCCGATCCGGGCAATACCGGCGGCGGTATCCAGACCCGCGATTTCCGGAAACGACGGAGCGCTGTCCCCTGCGCCCGGTTGCCCGCCGTCGCCAAAGCCGTTTCCGTTCCCGTACGAATCTTTGTCGACATGCAACGGCAATTTTCGCCGTTTCGCATCGGGAATCCACTTTCTCAGCAGCGCGTCCAGCTTGGGCACTTCTATGGGTTTGGGAAGAAAATCATTGAAACCGTTTGCCAGGAACATTTCACGCATGCCGGAGACGGCGTTGGCCGTGAGCGCGACGACAGTCATCGTCCGGCAACGCTCCTCGGGCATGGCCCTGACGGCGCGCGTCGCTTCCATGCCGTCCATGCCCGGCATCATGTGATCCATTAGGACAAGATCGTAAGCGTGCGCCTCTATCAGCGCCAGAGCGTCCTCTCCGCTCCGGCAGATGTCGGTCTTCATTTTGTACGGCGCCAGCAGCCCCTCCGCCACCATCAGATTGGTGTCCATATCGTCGACAATCAGTACGCGAACATCCGGGGCGGTAAAACGAATATCACGTCCCCGGATTTTGCCGGCCGCTTTGCCGCTCAGGGGCCCCATGGGACGGGCGTCGGCGACTCCCTGCATGACGGTCGCCGTGAAGGTCGAACCTGCGCCGTATTCGCTCGTCACATGTATGTCGCCGCCCATGGCGCGGCACAGGCTGTGCGCGATGGCCAAGCCCAGGCCGGTGCCCTGAACAGCCCTGTTGTGCAGTTGGTCAAGGCGGACAAACTCTCCGAAAAGGCGCGGCAAATCCTCGGCTTTTATGCCGATGCCGCTGTCGGCGACTATGAATGTCAATCTTATCGTCTCCGGGGATAAAAACTCGCTTTTAACCGTAAATCTGATGAAACCTCTCCTGGTGTATTTCACGGCATTGGACAAAATGTTTATCAATATCTGACGCACACGCATTTCATCGCCGAAGAGCGCGGCCGGCATGGATTCATCCAGCTCAATCTCGAACAGCAAAGGTTTGTCTTCAAGATGAATCTTGCTGATCATCAGTATATCGTTCAGCAGGGAAGCCATATCATAACGCATCGGAGCGATCTCCATCCGCCCCGACTCAATCTTGGAGAAATCAAGAATATCGTTGATGATCGACAACAGGTTTGCTCCGGCCTGCTGTATCCCGGTGATGTATTCCATGCACTGTGCCTTGCCGTAGTGCATGGCAGCCAATTCGCTCAGTCCCATGACGGCATTCATAGGGGTGCGTATTTCATGGCTCATACGGGCCAGAAAGCGGCTTTTGGCGATACTGGCATGTTCCGCCTTTTCCTTGGCTGCGGCCAGTTCGGTAATATCGTGCAAAAGCAGCATGAAGCCTTCAATATTGTTTCCCTGGTCCATCAAAGGCGTTATGTAGACGGAAAACACGCATACTTCTTTTTTTTCGCCGATACGCAGAGCGGCTTCTGCGCGAACCACGATTTTATCTTGATAAGCTTGCGTAAACAGGTCCGTTATCGGCGTGAGCGGAAAGCCGTTGTTCCGTGTTGTTTCGACAAGATCGGAAAATTTCACGCCCCGGATCGTATCGCCGTTCTCAATGCCTGCGAGTTCCAGGAACCGGGTCGTGCAGTACGCGACCTTTCCTTCCTTGTCCAGCAACAGGATGATGCTGATGCTGTTGCTGAGCAGCATGTTCAGGTATTTTTCCTGCCGTGATTTCTCAATTTGCAAATTGGCATAGAAGCGCGTCTGCGCCTGGGTAAAGGAATCCGCCAACGCCATGGAATTTCTCAGCGCGGCATTTTCCCGCTGCAATTTGCGTATCTGCACTGTGAGCGCCGTTACGGCGGCGGACTCATCCGGCGTACCGACATTCATTACAACACACAGGCGACCATTGAAAAATTCTGAAAGCTGTTCACAAGCCGGCCGTTGCGGGTTTTCACGGGACAGAATTCTCCTCCGGCATAGGCGATGCGGTAGGGGAGCAGGGTACCAAGACCGCCGGCCACTTCGAGCGCCTCAGCCGTCGGCCGTACGCCGAGCGTCCATCTGCGGGCCTCGCAAGAGACAATCAGGGCGCATTTTCTGCCGGACGCCGCAACCGGACGAACTACGCTTTGCCTTGCGGAATTGAGGACATATTCCGCGTTGCAGTCGGCAAACCCTATTGACGCGCCTTGCGGGACATAGCCGTTTGATGCGAGGTAACCTTCCGGCGTGGCCGTCGGGAAGATGGAGCGCACCAGGCGCATGCCGTTGTCCAGGTCCAGAATCAGGGGAATGGACGCGATGCCGGAGGCGGTGTTGCCTTTCTCGGCTAAACCTATGGTTTCAAGATAGCAGAGCGCGTTCATGCCGTTGACGCTCCGCAGCAGGTTTTTCTCCGATTGGGTAATGACCGCGTTTTGCTGTATCACCCTGTCGTCCGGGATGCCGGTATGGTAAAATTCCGGCATGACGTCCCCGAATACGGCAATGAGCGTGAACAGGTTCGCGTGATGCGCGCCGTTCATGCAGGGCGCCGAGCCGCTTAAGTCGGTCAGAGGGCTGGCCGCCAGTGCGCCGAACACGGGTACTCCGCCGGACGCCGCATCCAGCGCCTCAATAAACTCGTCCCCGCAGGAGTTCTCGATGACCGGGGCAACCGTCAACAGCAGGACCGGTTTCTTCCCCGTATGCGGAGCGAGCCGCGTGTACAATTCCCGTATGGACGCGCCGTAGTCGTCCTCAAGGGGGACGGCGCCCGCTCTGAACTCGACATCGTCGCTCGTCAGCACGGTAACGGACAGCATCAGGTCGCCGAAGGCGCCCGGGACGGCAAGAACGGACGTCGTCCCGCCTATGCTGTCGAAAGGCAGAACCTCGCCCACAGCCTTGACGGCGCCTGTTTCCAGAAAGTCCGGGTGAAATGCCAGAAGCCCGACGGAGCGACGGAGCGACGGAGCAGGCGTTCGTCAAGCTGTAACTGCGCCCGGATTTCCGCCGCAGCGCGCTCAATGTCGTCGATTTCCCGTGTGTATGCGGTCAGCATGCGTATCATGTTCTACATTACCTGTTCGGAGCCTTTCTCGTTGTTGCTGAAGCTGAAAAATTGCGGCATCAACACGAGCCCCCGTATTGCTGTTGAGAACGGCCGATGTCGCACAGCGCCGCGTTCAGCCGATTATGCAGTGCTGGCTGCATTGCGGGACGGAGCAGCGCCGGGGCGCCGCGTATCGCCCGGATCGCCATTTTCGCCGTTTCGTTTGTGGCTTCGCAATGCGCAACGCACCGCAGTCTACTCTGAAAACTACATGAGAGCAAGCGTGTGCAGTTGCCGTCAGCAATTCTAATTTTAGAAGTGGTATATGTTATAGTCGTGAAATATCACAATTTTTTACGATTACGGAGGAGGGACACCGGTTATGATTGTTCTCATCAGCATATTCCATGAATTGAAAACGTGATAGGCGGTCAGCGTCCACATATGGATAAACAATCGAACACGACTCTTTAATTGAGCGCGTACTTCTTGCCACAAATCCTCTGCTATGTCACAAACATTATGCATCGCAAACCGGAGCGTTGCGCCTGCGGATGCGCGGACTATGAGAATCTCGAACCCTACTATACCCATCAGGTCGTTGAGTTGCCGGAAATTGTTCCTTCCGTACTCCATGTTGTTCTGTACAGGGG
>JAISMY010000092.1 GCA_031276485.1 Desulfovibrio sp.
CGGCGATCATGCCTTCGGCCAGGGCCGTGACCTGTTCCTCGTTCACGAAGGACATTTCGATGTCCACCTGGGTGAACTCGGGTTGGCGGTCGGCGCGCAGGTCTTCGTCGCGGAAACAGCGGACGATCTGGAAATAGCGGTCGAGGCCGCCGACCATGAGCAGTTGTTTGAAGAGCTGCGGACTTTGGGGCAGGGCGTAGAAAGCGCCCTTGTTCATGCGGCTCGGCACGAGAAAGTCGCGGGCGCCCTCGGGGGTGGAGCGGGTCAGGAAAGGCGTTTCTATTTCCAGGAATCCTTCACCGTCCAGAAAGCGGCGTATGCTTTGCGCGATATTGTGGCGCAAGGTAAGGTTTGCGGCCATGCGCGGCCTGCGCAGGTCCAGGTAGCGATACTGCAGGCGCAGATTCTCGCCGGGGTCGGCGCGGTCTTCGATGGGGAACGGCGGGGTTTTCGCGGTGTTCAGCAGTTTCCATTCGCCGGCGACCACTTCTATGTCCCCGGTCGGCATGTTGGGGTTGGCCATGCCTTCAGGCCGGGCGCGCACGCGGCCGGTGACGGCGATGACGTATTCCGCGCGCAGGATGCCCGCTTTTTCGTGCGCGGCGGCGGAGATTTCAGGGGAGAACACCACCTGGGTAAGCCCCGCGCGGTCGCGCAGGTCTACGAAGACAAGCCCGCCGTGGTCGCGCCGGAACTGCACCCAGCCGGCCAGGGCGACTTCCCGTCCGATGTGCGCGGCGTTAAGTTCTCCGCAGTTGTGGGAACGGACGAAGGTCCCCAGGTCTTCGACGAAGCGTTGATGTTCATGTTGCAGACCGCTTTCGGCATCGTTGCGCATCGGAAAATTCCTATTGTCTGACGACAAAAAACAGGCATAATTTTTGAGATATTTTTGCCGGATCGTCCGCTGAACGCGCGCCCCCGGCTGACTGCTTCCCGGGCGGGCTTTGCCCGCCGTCAAGAAACCATCGCAAAGCGAAGGTGTTCTGTAGTTCACCGGGCAAGTTTTGTCAATCGCCCTTGTCTCTGTAACAATATGTAATAATAGATAAAAATACGGCAGGCAAGAGAATCGCGGGCTGTCCGCCCGGCGAAGGACGGCGTCCACAAGCCGCCGCTCCGGGCATATCATCTGCTCCCGACAGCGCGCGATCCGGCTCTTGACAGGCCGTCTTTGCCCGGATAATGAGCAAACCACCGGGCACCTCTCATCCACAGGGTCGAAATTCTTGGCAAAAAAACGCACTCTCCAGCGCTGGAGCGCCGACGATGCCGCCGAACTGTACGGCGTACATAACTGGGGCGCCGGCTATTTCGACATTTCCCAGGAAGGCGACGTCCTGGTGCGCCCGTTCGGACGCAAAAATCCCGTGGCCGTCAGCATCATGGACATCATCCGCGGCATGCGCGACCGGGGTCTGAACATGCCGGTCCTGCTGCGTATAGAAAATATTCTGGATACGCAGATTGCCCTGCTGCACGACAGTTTCCGCAAGGCCGTCAAAACCCTGGGCTATAGCGGCGACTACCGCGGCGTCTTCCCGATCAAGGTCAATCAGCAGCAGCAGGTGGTGGAAGCCATCGCCCGCAGCGGCGCAAACTTCCATCACGGCATGGAAGTGGGCAGCAAGGCCGAGCTTTTCGCCGCCCTCTCGCAGTTGCGGGACGAAGAAGCCTGCCTGATCTGCAACGGATACAAGGACGAGGAGTTTATCGAACTCGGCCTGCATGCCGTACGTTTGGGCTTTCTCTGTTTTTTCGTAGTGGAAATGCCGGGCGAACTGCCCCTTATCCTTGAATGCGCCGAACGCACGGGCGTCAAGCCCCTTATCGGCGTGCGGGCCAAACTCGCCTGTCAGGCCGACGGACACTGGACGGCCTCGGGCAGCGATCATTCCACCTTCGGCCTGACCACCACGCAAATCGTAGACGCCGTGGACACCCTGCGCGAAAGAGGCATGCTTGATTCCTTCCGCCTGCTGCACTTCCACCTGGGATCGCAGATCTCCAACATCCGGGATATCCGCGATGCGGCCATGGAAGCCTCGCGCATGTACGCCGGACTGGTGAAAGAAGGCGCCCCCATGGGCTTTCTCGACCTCGGCGGCGGTCTGGCCGTCGACTACGACGGATCGCGCACCAATTTCATCTCCAGCCGCAACTACAGTCTGGACGAATACTGCACGGACATGGTGGAAGCGGTGATGAGCGTCATGGATGAAAGCGGCATCCATCACCCCGTCCTGATTACGGAATCGGGCCGGGCAACAGTCGCCTACTATTCCGTGCTGCTGTTCAACGTGCTGGAGGTCAGCCGCATCGCCGATCAGGGTTCGACCCTTGAGGCGATCGAAGAAACCGTCCTGCCGGACGACGCGCCGGAGTCCACGCGCAACCTGCGGCAAACCCTGCAGGGCATCAAGCTGCGCAATCTGCAGGAAAGCTACAACGACGCCGTGTATTATCGGGACGACATCCGCCGGCAGTTCCTGCAGGGCAAGGCGACCCTGCGCGAACGCGCCGTGGCCGAACGCCTGTTCTGGGCGATCATCAACCGCATCGCCCGTGAAAAAGGCAAGCTGCCGCATATTCCCAAAGATCTGACGGAAATCGATCCGGCGCTCGCCGATATTTATTACGGCAATTTCAGCGTGTTCCAGTCCCTGCCCGATGCCTGGGCCATAGGCCAGCTTTTCCCGGTCATGCCCATCCACCGGCTCACGGAGGAACCGACCAGACAGGCCATCCTTTCCGACCTCACCTGCGACAGCGACGGGCGCATCGGCCATTTCATAGATGCCGGACAAGGCGTGAAAAACACGCTGGACCTGCATATCCTGAAGGAAAACGAAGAGTATTACCTCGGCGTCTTTCTCGTCGGCGCGTATCAGGAAACGCTCGGCGACCTGCACAACCTGCTCGGGGACACCAACGTGGTTTCCGTACGTATCGGCGAAGACGGCGCCTTTGAGTTCGTGCGCGAGCTGCGCGGGGACTCTGTGGCCGACATCCTCTCCTATGTGGAATACGACCCCCGCCGCATCCTGGAAGGACTGCGCAAAGCGGCGGAAAAGGCTGTCCGCGCCGGGCGCATCCAGCCTGCGGAACGCCTGCTGATCATGCAGGCTTTTGAAGACGGCCTGCGCGGCTATACCTATTTTGAGAGATAACTCCATGCATAAAGTGCTGATCATCGGCGCGGGCGGCGTCGGAGCCGTCGGCGCCCGCAAGTGCGCCGGAATGCCCGAAGTCTTTGGTGAAATCATGCCGGCAAGCCGCACCGCTGAAGACGGCCTGCGCGGCTATACCTGTTTTGCGAGATAACTCCATGCATAAAGTGCTGATCATCGGCGCGGGCGGCGTTGGGAGCGTCGTTGCCCACAAGTGCGCTCAACTTCCCGAAGTCTTTGGTGAAATCATGTTGGCAAGCCGCACCGTGAAGCGTTGCGAAGCCGTAGCCGCCCGATTGCCCCGTCCCGTCCGCACCGCCGGCGTCGATGCCGACAACCCGCGCGAACTGGTGCCGCTCATCGGCAGTTTCAAGCCGGAGCTGGTCATCAACGTCGCCCTGCCTTACCAGGACCTGCATATCATGGACGCCTGCCTGGAATGCGGCGCGCACTACCTGGATACCGCCAACTACGAGGCGCCGGAAAAAGCCGGATTCGCGTACGGCCCGCAGTGGGCCTACAGGGAACGGTTCAGGGAAAAAGGTCTGACGGCCCTGCTCGGCTCGGGGTTCGACCCCGGCGTGACCAACGTCTTTTGCGCCTATGCCCGAAAACACCATTTCGACGAAATCCGCGAACTGGACATCATCGACTGTAACGCCGGGGACCACGGTCTGCCCTTTGCCACCAACTTCAACCCGGAAATCAACATCCGCGAAGTCACCGCGCGCGGCCGCTGGTGGGACCGGGGCGAATGGCTGGAAACCGACCCCCTGTCATGGTCCATGACCTTCGATTTCCCCGACGGCATCGGCCAAAAAAAATGCTTCCTCCTCTATCACGAAGAACTGGAATCCCTTGTGCTCAACATCCGCGGCATCAGGCGCGCCCGCTTCTGGATGACCTTTTCCGAGTCCTATCTCACCCACCTGAAAGTCCTTGAAAACGTCGGCATGACCCGCATAGACGCCGTGAACTTCGAAGGGCGCGACATCGTGCCCCTGCGCTTTTTGAAAGCCCTGCTGCCGGACCCCGCTTCCCTCGGACCGCTGACCACGGGCAAAACCTGCATCGGCTGCCTGCTCAAAGGCAGCAAAGACGGCAAGGATCGCGTCTGTTACCTGTACAACGTCTGCGACCACCGGGAATGCATGCGCGAGGTCGGCGCCCAGGCCGTCAGCTACACCACCGGCGTGCCCGCCGCGATCGGGGCCAAGCTCGTGCTTGAGGGCGCATGGAAACAACCGGGGGTGTGGAACCTGGAAGAACTCGACCCCGACCCCTTTATGCGCGACCTGAACCGTTACGGCCTGCCTTGGGTGGAATGCTTTGACCCGGCGGGGTGATGCCGCTCCGGCCCGGGGCGGGGGCGGAGCGCCTTCGGCGGTTGACCGGCGCGGCGCGGGGCAGGGCCGCGTCTCCGGAGCGGGCGCGGAAGCGGGCACGGTCCGCCGCTCCGGCGCCGGCAGGAGCGTCCTGCCTTCACCCTGTTTTGTGGTGGACGAAGACGCCCTGGCCGCCAACCTGGCCGTACTGGACGGGATCCGGCAACGCAGCGGGGCGCGGATTCTTCTGGCGCTCAAAGCCTTTGCCATGTTCAGCGTTTTCCCCCTGTTGCGCCGCAGTTTGGACGGCGTGTGCGCCTCCTCGCCGTATGAGGCGCGTCTGGGACGTGAAGAATTTTCCGCCCCGGAGGCCGCGCGCGAAGTGCATGTGTACGCCGCCGCCTACAGCGGGCGGGACATCCGCGGCATCGCCGCGGCGGCCGACCATATCGTGTTCAATTCACTGGAGCAGCTTGAACGCCTGGGGCCCCTTGCGCGCAGGGTTGCCGCGCAAAAGGGGCGGACCCTGGAATTCGGCCTGCGCCTTAACCCCGAACACTCCGAAGCAGGCATCCCCCTGTACGATCCCTGCGCGCCCGGCTCACGCCTCGGCGTCCGGCAAAAAGACCTGCGGGGCACAGCGCCTGCGCGGCTCCGCGAACTGGGCGTTTCGGGGCTGCACTTCCATACCCTCTGCGAACAGGACGCCGCCCCTCTGGCCCGCACCCTGGCCGCGGTGGAGGAAAAGTTCGGCGCATACCTTCCGTATATGCGCATGATCAACTTCGGAGGAGGACACCACATCACCCGCCCCGGCTACGATGCGGATCTTCTGTGCCGCTGTATAGGCCGCATCGCCGCGCGGTACGGCCTGCAGGTCTACCTGGAGCCGGGGGAGGCCGTGGCCCTGAACGCCGGCGTGTTGCGCAGCACCGTGCTGGACGTCGTGCATGCCGATATGCCTGTGGCCGTTCTGGACAGTTCGGCTGCCGCCCACATGCCGGATATCCTGGAAATGCCCTACAGGCCGGACGTGGCCGGGGCGGGCCGGCCCGGCGAAAAAGCGTGGACCTGCCGGCTGGCCGGTAAATCCTGTCTGGCCGGGGACGTCATGGGCGAATATTCTTTCGACGCGCCCCTTCGTCCGGGCGATGCGGTCGCGTTTCTGGACATGGCCCACTACACCATGGTGAAAACCAACACCTTCAACGGGCTGGAGCTGCCCGGCATAGCTCTGGCCCGAAGCGGCGGCGAGATTCGTCCGGTGCGCCGCTTCGGTTACATGGATTTTAAGCGGCGCCTGTCATAAGGGAGGAAATGCCGATGGATACCGACATTACCCGTTTTCTGGAATCGGAACTTGCGTCCGCTCCCGCGCATGCCTGCCGCTTTCACGTCATTCCCGTGCCCTACGAGGCGAGCGCGTCTTACGGGCGCGGCGCGGCGCGGGGGCCGCAGGCCGTCCTCACCGCCTCCGACCAGCTTGAAACCTGGAACGGGCGCTGCATTCCCGCTGCCGCCGGCATCTATACCGCGCCGCCGCTTGAGGCGCGGGGCGAACCGGAGGAGGTTCTCGCGCGCATTGAAGCGGCCGTCCTGCTCGCCCTGGACGCCGGGTCCGGCGCTCCCCCCCCTGAGGACGAAGGGGAGCGGGCTGCCGGCCTTGCCGGCAGCGACGGTCCGCCCGAGGCGGCGCCCGCCCCGGCCGCGCCTGTCTTGCCGGTGCTTTTGGGCGGTGAACACACCGTCACCCTTGGAGCCTTGCGGGCGCTTAAGAAACGCTGCGGGCACTTCGGCGTCGTCCAGTTCGACGCCCACGCCGACCTGCGCGACAGTTATGCGGGCACGCCGTACAGCCACGCCTGCGTCATGCGCCGGGCCGTGGACGACCTCGGTCTTGCGCTCTTTCAAATAGGCGTGCGCAGCCTCTCGGCTGGAGAAGAGGCCTTTCGCCGGAAGCGGTGCATCCCCGGCCTTGATGCGGCGGAGGCGGAGGAAGCGGCGCGCGGGGACAGCGCTTCTTCGTTGCTGCCGCCCGACTTTCCGGACAAGATATACCTTACCTTTGACGTGGACGTCCTCGACGCGTCGCTGATGCCGGCAACCGGCACCCCGGAACCCGGCGGATTGTCGTGGCGGCAGGCTCTTGCGCTTGCGGCGCGCGCGCTTGCGGGGCGCGCCTGTCTGGGCTTCGACCTGGTGGAACTTGCGCCCATTCCGGGCATGCACGCCCCGGACTTTACCGCGGCGCGGCTGGTTTACGAGATTATGGGACTGACCCTGCCCCCTGCCGGCCCCTGGCCGGGCGCTGCGTATCTGCTGCGGACATCGGAAGAGATGCCGCTTGACAATGCCGGAAATTTTGCGTCTTGTTCAGCACCGGACGGCCAAGTCCGGAGGAGCGGCGTGACGTTTAATGAACTTATAAACAAACTCAAGGATGCCGGGTGGACGTTTCGTGAAGGCGGGAATCACACTGTCGGCATCAGCCCTGACGGTGCAGGGAAAACCGTTGTCAACCGGCGTACGGAATACGTCGGACGCGAAATGTTGCGCAGCCTTGAGCGGCAAACCGGAGTGAAACTGAGCTGAACTCCGGTCCGACAGGGGAGAGCAGCCATGCGGAAGTACTATACGGCGGGCTTTGTACCGGAGGCAGGCGGCACCTGGACGGTATATTTCCCCGACTTCCAGGAAATTCACACCGGCGGCGAGTCGTTGGAAGAAGCGACGGAGAACGCTGCCGATGCTCTCAGAACACTGCTGGAATCCATGGCGCGGGGCAACAATGCCGTACCGGAGCCGTCCGAACTTGCTTCCGTGCGGGAGCAGGTCAGAGACTGCCGGCTGCTTGACGCTTTGCCGTATCCGGAAGATACGGTGTATCAGCTTGTGCCTGCGCCGAGCTTTGACCTGACGCCGGTGCGCGTCAATGTGTCCATTCCCAGGGCATCGCTTGCGGAAATTGATGCCAAGGCCCTCGCTTACGGTTTCACGCGGTCGGGTTTTCTGACGCACGCGGCATTGGCGTACCGGCAGAAAGACTGACGGCATTTGCAAAGAATACCCCGGAGGCAATATGTTTATGCGTCGTCGTGGTTCTTATTGCAATCTTTTGTTTTTGGTTCAGGAAGCACTCTTGCGTTTTTTACGGGGGGGGGGGGGGGCGTTAAACGCCGAGACCGGAAGGCCGGCACGTTACTTTACAGCATTAAACGCCTGAAACAGTTCGCGCGCGGCGGGCAAAGCCCGCCTGTTCCTGTTGCGCGGCAAGGAGTTGCGCCGCAAATCCCTGCCGCGCATTTCAAGTATGAAATACTCTATCCCCTTGTACGCCTGAACTGCATTATCTGTCTGCTTATCGCCTTTTGCCTTGCTGCGGAGGCGCCTGCGCGGGCGGCGGACGGTGAAGCGGGACAGGTGATCTCCATCGTTCCCGGCGTGTTCGTGGAACGTAACGGAACAAGGATGTCTCCGGCCCTGAACGACACGGTGCGCGGCACGGATCGGATTATTACGGATGCGACGGGCAGGGCGCGCATCCTTTTCCATGATGACGGAGCCGTAAGTCTGGGACCGAATACTTCTCTCGACCTGATTGACGTAATGCCGGAAGGCGACGCTCCGGTTTTCAAGGCCCATGTTGCCCAAGGGCTTGCCCGTTTCATTACGGGCAAGATTGTTGAACAGAATCCCAAGGGCTTTTCCGTGAGTACGCCGGAAGGAACGGCGGGCATCCGCGGCACCATCTTTGTTTTGCAGACCGGCAACGGACGGACGACGATCTATGTGTCCAACGCCACGCGCGATGTGACCATGAGCGGCGTTTCCGTGCCGAGCGGCTTCAAGATGACCCTGCCCGGCGGCAACCCCGTGCCCATGACCCCGCAGGATGTATCCTTTACCCAGAACATAGCCGCCGCCCCGCCTTCCTCCCGGGAAAACGGAACGCAACGCGCGCCGGAGCAGACCGTCTTGGCCGTTCTGGATGAAAGCGGTCCCCTGACGCCCACAGCCCTCGCCGGCCTCCCCGTCAATGATCTGGCAACGCCGCCGCTGATGCCGACAGCAGGAACTGTAACGGGCACGCTGTCCGCGCCAGCTATGTTAGGGCTTACCACTGCCGGATGGGCCTGGGCGAGCTGGAACGGCTCGTTTTCCTTTGACGCCGACTTGACGCGGGGGACCATCAGCAACGCGGCCATGCACGGCGCGGGCATGTTGGAAGATCTTTATAATCCGGGCAATTTCACCGCAAACGGCTTCAACGTATCGGGAGGCGGCGGATCCATTGCCGGCGCCGCCTTCAGCGTCGACGGTTTCAGCGGTTCCGTCACCATACAGGACACCACCTTCACCGCCGTTGATCCTTCCACTACCGGCATGACCGGCACCATCCAGGCGTCCGGCTCCGCAATTTCCGCCAACGGCAACTACTCTGTCGGTGAAAGCTCTTCCTATCCCGGAATCCCGTGGACCGGCGCCTTCAGCGGCACAGGCCCGTAAAGGAGATCGCCCTGAAATGACGACTATCCGATATCGTGTCCCTGCTGTCGCGGATTCCAGAGCGGTTTAACTTTGAAAATATACATCACTAATGATGCAAGTTACGAAGATTGCGACTAAGCCGCAGGAGGCATATAAAATCAAAGTTAAAACGCTCTAATCAAAACTGCATACCTGCAATTTTTTCTGGAAAGGGATTGGAATGCATCGGCAAAGGAGAATCTGCGTATTACCCGGCATCTATTACCGGCTTTCCCACGCCGCGTTGTTCTTTTTCGTTGCAGCGGCTCTGTCTTTTCTTCATGGTCCGCCCGCTTTTGCCGACGATACCGTTCCGGCCCGGCGCACCGCCCTGGAATCCGCCAAGGCCGAAGCGGCGGCGCTGCTGGAAAGGGGCAAGGGAACAGAAGCGTACGAACTCTACATGCACCTGTTGCGTGAATCCCCCGGCGACGATGCCGTGCATCTCGGCCTGGCGCGGGCCGCCGCCCGTATCGGGCGCTGGAATCAGGTTGTGCTGGCCCTGGAAATGCTGCTTGAAAAATATCCCCGCGAGGCCGCGCTGTACGACCAACTTGCCCATGCCTATCTGGCCCTGAATGATCGGGCCGGCGCGGAGCGCGTTCTGGAGGCGAAACAAGCCGTCGCCCGGAGCGGCGGGACGGATACGACGGCCTTCCCTCTGGACGCGCTGGAGCAACGCTACAGTCTGTTCCAGGTTCACGGAAAAATCCGCATGGGGGCGCTTTACGATTCCAACGCCAACCAGGGGCCGGATTCCACGGACCTGACCTTGGGCAACTGGCGGGTGGAGGTACCGGACGCCAAAGCCAGAGAAACATTCGGGGGATATTTGAACGCGAACCTGGACTTGGGCAGAAAATTTGAGCGCGACGGCAACTGGTGGGCGGTGGGCGACGCCCAGACCTATATCCGGGGCAACACAAACAACGATCTGGGCAACGTCCACGCCCGCGAATCCCAATGGGGCAGGGCGGCGGTCGGACTGCGCCGCCTGAGCGACGAAACGCTTCTGGACGTGCGGGCCAAGGCGGAAATTTTTGACTATGAATGGTATCAGAATGTAGCCTCTTTCGGCCCGGAAACAACGCTTCTTCTGGCCGTGACGCCTGCCGCTCAGTCGATCACGCGGGGCGGCACGGACAGGCGCGTATATTCACGCGACCCCCGGCGCAACGGACTATACTATTACCTTGGGCAATACGCCCGCTTCCTGTTCTCCGACAGCAACCACGAAATCACTGTGGGGGCGCAGTACCGGGGCAGCTCGCCCCAAAAACGCGACTACGCCTATGACGGATGGGAAATTTCCGCCCGAATGATTTTAAAACTGCCGCACGGCTTTGAACTGGCCCCCTTCGCCTCCTGGGCGGAGGATCGCTACCAGGGGCCGGCCACCGCGCTGGAAACGAAAAAACGCGTGGATGAACACTTGCGTCTGGGCGGTGGTCTGACCTGGCGCATCAATGAGTCTTGGTCGCTGGAATGCAATTACCAGAACGGCAAGAATACCTCCACCAGCGGCCTGTACGACTACACGCAGCAGGTAGTAAGCACCGGAGTCGCCTGGAGTTTCTGAAAACAGTCGCCGGGAGAACTCTATGGAAGTCATCATGCGGGGAGTGCGCGGCAGCATCGCCAATCCCTCCCCGGATACGACATTTTACGGAGGCAACACCGCCTGCGTGGAACTGCATACGGACAGCGGGGCACTGCTCTTTTTCGACG
>JAISMY010000009.1 GCA_031276485.1 Desulfovibrio sp.
AAACCCGAGATTTTGGATGTGCTTGAAGGATTGCTTGAGCCGCATACGAAAGGCGATCCCACGAACCCGCTTAAATGGACCGACAAAAGTCTGCGCTCGCTTGAAAAAGCGCTCAAGGAAGAGGGCTTTGACGTAAGCGACACGACGATCGCCTTGATTCTGAAGAGGCATTGCGGTTTCCGATGAGGAAATTCGCATGGTATAGCCGGCAGACCGCCCGCTCATTATACCAGCTTGGGCTGGAAATCGTTGTCCTGTAAAGCAAAGGCGGCTGTTGGCATGGAACTTTTTCAAGCCCCCGTATCGGCTTTTCGTCCCGCCGGACAATGCTGCAAAACCACAGCCAGGGCCATAATGAGAACTGCCGACTAGGCAGCTCGCTCCTTGACCTGGACGTGATACTTTTTTACCTTTGCCGGCATGGAATCTCCCCGACGACTGCTCATCGTGGATGACGAATACGGCATCCGCCTTTCCCTGCGCGGCATCCTCGAAGATGAAGGCCATGAGGTTTTTGAGGCCGGCGATGCGGAAACGGCCTTGAGTTTTCTTGAGAAAGAAAACGTAGACCTGATCTTTCTGGATATCTGGCTGCCGGGCATGGACGGCCTCGCCGCCCTGGAACTCATGCGCGCAACCCGGCCTGCCGTGCCCGTACTGATGATTTCCGGGCACGGGACCATTGAAACGGCCGTGAACGCTGTCAAAAAAGGAGCGCACGACTTCATCGAAAAACCCCTGTCCCTGGAAAAGGTGGTCATCGCCGTCGAACGCGCCCTGGAATTCCAGGCGCTGAAACAGGAAAATACGGAACTGCGCGCGCGGCTCGACCTGCGCGACATCGGCGGCCCCATGGGGGCCTCCCCGGTCATGGTGCAACTGCGGGAACAGATAAGCCGTGTCGCTCCCCTAGACACCTGCGTGCTGATAACCGGCGAAAACGGCACGGGCAAGGAACTGGCGGCGCGCGCCCTGCACCATGCCGGTCGCAGAAGCGGCAAGGCCATGGTTGCCGTCAACTGCGCGGCCATACCCGACGAACTGATTGAAAGCGAACTGTTCGGACACGAAAAAGGAGCCTTCACCGGAGCGGACGGCCCCCGCGCGGGCAAATTCGAACTGGCGCATCAAGGCACGCTGTTTCTTGATGAAATCGGCGACATGAGCCTGAAGACCCAAGCCAAGATCCTGCGCATCCTGCAGGAAAAAAGTTTCGAGCGCGTCGGAGGGAACAAAACCTTGCGCGCCGATGTGCGGGTCATCGCGGCCACCAACAAGAACCTTGAGGCTGCCATGGCCGCCGGGGAATTCCGCGAGGACCTGTATTACCGCCTGCGCGTGTTCCCTCTGCATGTCCCCCCTCTGCGCGAGCGGGGAGTCGACGTGTTCCTGCTGGCAGATTATTTCACCGCATCCCTGGCCGAAGAGTTGGGGCTGGCCCCCATCGTCTTTGCCGCCGACGCCTGCGAAGCCCTGCGCGCCTACCCTTGGCCGGGCAACGTGCGCGAACTGCGCAATTTTATCGAGCGGATGCTGATTCTCTATTCCGGACGGACAATCGCCTCGGCCGACCTGCCGCCGGAAATAAAATCCGGCGCCGCCCCGGCCGGGGAATATGCGGCGGCGGCAGACGCGGGAGGCGACTTCAAAAGCGCCCGCAACGCCTTTGAAGCAGCCTTTCTGGCGCAAAAACTTCAGGAATACGGCGGCAACATCTCTCGCATGGCCGAGGCCGTCGGCCTCGAACGCAGCTATCTTTCGCGCAAACTCAAAACCTACAACCTCCACGGCGCTGAACGTCGCGCCTGCCTTTCAACCCGCACGGCTGCTGAACGCGCGCCCGCTTTTCAACCCGGCGAACCGGAGTCCTGAACGCCTTTGACCGGTATGCCGGAGCGAATTTTCTCCTTGCCCCGCAGCACTATTCTATCCCCTGCCGCGGGGCCGCCGGTGACAAAGTAGTGATCCCCCATGCTGCGGTTGACATTCAGCACGACCGTGCGCACATCGTACAGGCCGGAGGAAGGGAGCGTTGCGTTCGCGCTCTGTCCGGAACTTCCCGGCAAGGCGCACTGCGCATCGGACGCCCCGCCGCCGTTTCGGGCTTCCGCCGGGGACAGGACGAACACCGTCAATTGTCCGCGGTTGTTGCGGGACACGGCCTCTTTGGGAATCAGCAGGGCCTGCTCGTTCACGCCTTCCTCGACCACGGCGCGCACATACATACCGGGGAGCAGGATGCCGTCGGGATTGGGAAAAACCGCGCGGAAGGTGACCACCCCCGTACTCTGCTCCAAGTCGGCTTCCGCAAACTTGAGGAGGCCGGCAACGGGTTCGCCTTGGGCATTCGTGTACGGGGAGCCGTCTTCAAGGGTCAGCAGCACCCGCGCGGCATCAGGTCCGCCGGATTTGAGCCTGCCCGCCGCCAGGGCTTTTCTGAGCCGCAACAGTTGCGCACCGGACTGCGCTACATCCACATACATGGGGTCAACCTGCTGCACCGTGGCCAGGGCGTCCGGCTGGTCGCGGGTAACCAGCGCGCCGGGGGTTACTGAAGACCACCCGATGCGCCCGGAAACCGGCGCGCTGACGGCGGTATGGCGCAGGTCGACGGACGCGGTTTCCAGCACCGCTTCGGCTGCGGCCGCGCGGGCGACCGCCCGTGCATGGGCGGCCGCAGCGTTGTCGTAATCCTGCCGGCTTACGGCATTGGTCCGGGCCGCCGTCTTGTAACGCGCGGCCAGAAGCGCCGCCGCCGCCTCGCCGGCCCGCGCCTGCTCCAGCGTCGCGGCCGCCCGGTCGTATTCCGCCTGATACAGAGAAGGATCTATGCGGTAAAGCACATCGCCTTCACCCACCTCCGAGCCTTCCTCAAACAGCCTTTCCAGAATGATGCCGCCGATGCGCGGCCGGACTTCGGCGATCGTATAGGGAACCGTGCGGCCCGCAAGCTCGGAGGTCAGGATCGCCGGCCTCGGCGTCAATCTGAACCAGGTCACTTCGGGCGCAGGCGGGCTTTCCATGTCCGCCCCGCCGCAGGAAACCGCCGCGAGCAGCGCAACGGCCGAAAGTAAAAAAACGGGGACAACCGTCCTTTTTCCCGGATCGCTCTGCATACCATCTCCTTGTTCATGCCCCTGATCTTTGGCATGACGGGCGCTTTTACATCAACCGGTGCTTCGAGGCAAGCCGCCGGCATTGCCGGAATCCATGTATAGACCCGCCCGCGAGTCAAGGTTTTTTTGAGTTTCCGAATCGAATGCAAGCCATGTATCCGGCATCTTTTACGGGATATTTCCCTGTTGTCATACCAAGTTGCAATCAAAAGGCATTTAATATCCAATTTCTATGCGACAGGCTTTTGATTAACGCCGGCATGCTCTCCAATTGCTGCAGACCGCCGGCTGCAGTTTCAATCACAGCCTGGAGAGACTTGAACAGTCTGCTGCTGAAAAACCTTTCTCTGAGTTCATCCCATATCTGCTCCTGAGGGTTGAGATCAGGCGAATAGGGAGGGAGGAAAACCAATTCCATATTGTGTGGACTCCTTAATTTTTCAGCTCTGTGCCAACCAGCCTGATCCATAACCGTCACTATATATTCGTCACGGTTAAGGGCTTTGATAAGCCAAAGTTTCTTTTTTTTTGACAGTATAAAATGCCGCTTTTCGTCAAACTCAATTTGGGTGACTTCGCCGCCAATGCGGTGCCGCTGACCCGATGCCGGATACGCATGCGTTATGCGGATCTCCGGTGCCGGCAGCTACTGCGGCGGCGGAGCGGGGGCATAGCCCAGGTCGGAGCTTCCCGGCGGCGCGAGCGCCGAATCTTTTTCCGGGGCCGGCCGGCTGCCCACAGGCGGCAACAGCCGGCTTCCGCCCGGCGCATCGGTCCCGGGCGGAGTTGAAAGCGCAGGCAAGGCGGGCGGCGGGGCTTGCGGGGACGCGCCGGCAGGGGACGTCGCGGGCGCAGCAGCGGCGGACGGCGTGGTCGTTTGGGCCTTGCCGTTGCCGGGTGCGGACGCCGGCCCGGCCGAGGCTGGAGGCGGCGCAAAGGCCGTCGACGGGGTGACGGAAGGCACGGATGCGGCAGGAGCGGAGCCCGGCGTGGAAACGGAAGGGGGAACCTGCGCTGCCGGCGCCGACGCTTGCGCCGGGGCCGGGGTTGCGCGCCTGTAGCCGGGCGCTGGGACGCAACCTTCCGGGCACACAGGTTCGGGAAACAGTCCGCCGTAAGCGGCAGGCGTTTTAGGCGTTGTGCTTTTCGCGGCTTTTTTGGCAACCTTTTTCCCGGTTTTTTTGCCTGCCGTTTTGCGGGATGCACGGGCGGGGGCGCTTTTCTCCGCGCCGCCGGTGCGCGCTTCGGCAACGGCGGCGGCTGCGGCGGTGCCCGTTCCATAGGGCACGAAGGCTTGGGTGCGGACAGCGTACTGTTTCCACAAAGGATCGGCGCCGGCGACGACCTGCCCGGTCAGCGCAAGGGGACGGGTCGGGCCGGAACCCGCCGCGTTATACTCTTCGGGCGTGGTATGCTTTGCCTGGTAGTTCGCATACGCGGGTTCGCGCGCGCATCCCCCGGTCATAAGGGGCACAGCCGGCAAAAATATGAACACGACAGCGGCGGCAGCCGCGCCCTGCAATCTGCCGGACTGCCGGGACCAACGCCCGGAGCCGGTTATGGAGTGAAACATCACGGCCTCCCTTCCACATTCTCATCGGCTTTTAGGCGCTGCACATTAGCCTATCTTAGTCAGCCCGGAAAAAAATAACAACATTTTGAAATTTCTGGTAAAAGAAGGTGAAATACTGTAAACGCGAGGAAAAGCCGGGGCGCGGGGCCGCCGGAAAAGTACCTTTAGCGGCCGCTGTGGAGACGACAGACGCCGGCAAACAACCTCACTGAATGAAACTTTATCCTGTGACAGGCTGCTTCACAGGTAAGGCCATTGAAGAAGCGGCGGTCTCCATTTTGACGGACGCGCGCACGGTAATTACTGATGGATTGTAAGCGCTCACGGGTGGTCTGGAAAATCTTTTGATTTTCTGCTATGCGGGGAGGCATGGCGACTGAGCCGTTATCCGAGCGAAAACGTCAATCTGCCTGTTCGGACAGGCTCAACAACGGCCGCGCTCCGGGGAACACGGCCGTTGTATGCGGTCTATGAGGAACCCGGCTACTTGATTTCGACTTCCGCGCCGGCTTCCACAAGCTGCTTCCCGGCATCCTCGGCTTTGTCCTTGGCTACGGCTTCCAGCAGCGTGGAGGGCGCGCCGTCCACCTTGTCCTTGGCCTCCTTGAGACCAAGCGAGGTCAAGGCGCGCACCACCTTGATGACGGCGATTTTGTTGGCCCCTATGCTCTTGAGGATGACGTCGAATTCCGTCTTTTCCTCCTCGACCGGAGCGGCGGCAACAGGAGCGGCCGCCGCGGCGACAACCGGGGCCGCCGCCGATACGCCGAACTTTTCCTCAAGTTCCTTGATGAATTCAGACAGTTCCAGAACCGTCATGTTGGCAATGAAATCGACTACTTGTTCCTTGGTAACGGACATGGAAAATCTCCTTGGCTTTGTCGGACAGGCTTATTACGCCGCTTTCTTTTCTTCTATGGCCTTGAGCGCGTAAAGCATGCCGCGGATTATTTCGGCGAAAAGCGACACGAAGTTTCTCGGTACCGCGTTCATGGTGCCGAGGAGTCCTGCGAGCAGTTCCTCGCGCCCCGGCATTGTGGCCAGGGCCTCGATCTGCGCGGCGCTCAGGCATTTGCCTTCAAGGCTGCCGTGACGCAAGGTCAATTTTTTGCTGGTCTTGGCGAAATCCGCCAGCGCCTTGGCGATGGAAACAGGATCTGCCGCCCCGAAGGCAATTGCGCAGTTTTCGCGGAAGTTGTCCTTTATGACATGATGGGGGCCGCCGGTAAATGCGATGCGCGCCAGGGTGTTTTTCACCACCAGCAACTCCCCCCCCGCCTCGCGCAACCTGACGCGCAGGCGAGTTATCTCTTCCACCGGCATTCCCTTGAAGTCCGCGACCAGCGCAACGGAAGAACGGCCGGCAGCCGACCGTATCTTCTCTATCATCGCAGCTTTCTCTGTTCTGTTCACGCGATTCTCCCGGTGAGGGTTATGCGGCGGAAAACGAGCCGTAGGTCTGGGCCGGGCTTATATTTCAGCAGGCCTGAAGCCGCCGGCCGTCTCGGACTCATATTTCCGGGTCCATTGCCGTACACGGGCCGCAAGCCCGCGTTTTCAGAAGGGATACAGTTTTGCTCATGCCGCCTGGGGCCGCGCGCGCGGCTTTCCCCGGCGTCTGATACCAAGTTGCATTCAAACGAGTTTAAATGCAAGACGCCAAAGTTTCTGAAAAACAGACAACGCCTGAATTTTCAAAAACTTGCGGGCGGCGGCTTCGCCTCCGCCATACCAATTTGCTTTCTGCTGAAAGCAAATTGATACGAGTCATGACATTCTGCCAATGACATGACCCTAGGCGTTCCCTTCAATGAATTTACGTATAAGGCCGGGGTCCACTTTGAAGCCCGGCCCCATGGTCGTGGACAGCGCCATGCTTTTCATGTACGCGCCTTTGGCCGCCGAGGGTTTCAAGCGGTTGACCTCGGCCAGCAGGGCGCGCAGGTTGTCCAGAATTTTTTCCGTTCCGAAAGAAACTTTGCCCAAGGGAACATGCAGGACCCCTGCCTTGTCCACTTTGAATTCGACGCGGCCGGCCTTGATTTCTCTGACTGCCC
Organism: Desulfovibrio sp.; assembly: GCA_031276485.1. Taxonomy (GTDB): domain Bacteria; phylum Desulfobacterota; class Desulfovibrionia; order Desulfovibrionales; family Desulfovibrionaceae; genus Frigididesulfovibrio. Next base: position 6,747 of record JAISMY010000009.1, read on the forward strand.
CGGCCACGTCGAAGGTCACGGTGCCGGTCTTGGCGTTGGGCATAAGCCCGCGCGGCCCGAGTACCCGGCCGACCTGGCCGACCAGGGCCATAACGTCGGGGGTTGCGATGGCGGCGTCAAATTCCAGAAATCCCTCTTTGACCTTGGCGACCAGATCTTCCGCGCCGGTGATGTCCGCGCCGGCCGCCTTGGCCTCGGCCTCTTTTTCGCCTTTGCAGAAAACGGCCACGCGCACGGTTTTGCCCAGCCCGTGGGGCAAGGGACAGGCGCCGCGCACCATCTGGTCGGAGTATTTGGGTTCTACGCCCAACCCCAGGGCCAGATCCACGGACTCGTCAAACCCGGCATAGGAAGAAGACAAGGATTGGGCAACGGCTTCCTCGATGCTGAACCTGCGCTGCAAGTCTATTCCTGCAACGGCGCTGCGGAATTTTTTACCATGTTTGGGCATGATGCACCTTGATCCTGTATCGTTTGCCTCTTCCGCCGCGTGCGCCTGCGCGCCGGTCGCGGAGGATCGGGTGATTTCGCGCTGTTTGACCGCATCCGGGCAGAACGCCGGACGGCCTCAGGGCGGCCGCCGTTTCGCGCTATTTGACGTCCAGGCCCATACTGCGGGCCGTACCCAGAATGGAACGCCGCGCCGCCTCAAGGTTTCCGGCCGTCAGGTCGGGCATTTTCAGGGCGGCTATTTCGTCCACCTGCTGCATGGTAATCGTGCCTACCTTGTTTCTGTTCGGTTCGCCGGAACCTTTTTCTATTTTGGCCGACTGCATGAGCAGCACGGCCGCGGGCGGAGTTTTGGTTATAAACGAGAAGGAACGGTCATGATACACGGTGATCACCACCGGGATAATCGTGCCTTTCCGATCCGCGGTTTTGGCGTTGAACGCTTTGCAGAACTCCATGATGTTCAGACCGTGCTGACCGAGGGCCGGTCCCACAGGAGGAGAGGGATTGGCGACGCCGCCGGGGATCTGGAGCTTTATTTTCGCAACTTCTTTTTTGGCCATGAGCGAATTCCTTACAGCTTGCGCGTACCGCCCGGCGGCGGCTCCCCGCCCCGGCGTGTTTGCCTATCCTTTGGAGACCTGGACAAAATCCAGTTCCACCGGGGTTTGTCTTCCGAAAATGGACACTGCGACGCGCAGTTTCCCCTTGTCGTAATTGACGTCTTCCACTATGCCGTTGAAGCCTCCGAAAGGCCCGTCGATGACCCGGACCTCGTCGCCGCGCTCAAAGTTGAACTTGGGCCGGGGCTGCTCGCGGCGCTCTTCCACAAGAGCGCGGATGCGTTCGGCCTCGGAGTCGCGCATGGGGGTCGGCAGACTCTTGCCGCCCACGAACCCCGTGACTTTGGGAATGCTCTGCACGAGATGCCGGGAAAAATCGTTCATCACCATGCGGACCATCACATAGCCGGGATAGAACTTGCGGGTGAAGGTCTTTTTCTCCCCGCGCACCAGTTCCATAACTTTTTCCGTGGGGATGACCACTTCGGCGATGAGTCCCTTGTCCTGCTCCGTGCGCATCATTTCGCGCAAGGTTTGTTCCACCCGGTTTTCAAAACCGGAGTAGGTATGCACCACGTACCAGCGGGGCCTGGGGGCGTCGAGCGCGGCATCGGCCGCGGGGAAGGCGTTTTCAGAGCTTTGCGTCATGGTCCTATCCGCGCGAAAGTATGGCTTCCATGATTTTGGACAGCAGGATATCCGCCAGTCCCAGGAAGATCGACATAACGACGATGAGCGCGAGAACGGCCAGCGACGTCGTCTTGATTTCCCTGCCCGTGGGCCAGGAAACTTTGTCCAGTTCCGCCCTGGATTCTTCCAGGTAACGGCGCAACGCTTCAAACTTCGCGGCCGGCCCGCCGAATCCGCGCGTCAGGGCCGTCGCCGCCGCCTGCCGCGCCGGTGTGCCCTCGGTTCCGCTTTTCTGCTGCTTCTTCTTGCCGGCCATAGTGTCACCTTTATTCTCGCGCATAGGATGCGGCGGCCTGACCCGCGACATCGTTACCGGTGCCTGTATGCAAAAACATCAGGGCGCTGTTTGTGGTTGTTTTTGCAGGAAAGTCGGCATAAATACGCTTTTCGCCGACCCGCGCCCTGCGGACAGCGCAACCGCCCGCCTGCGCGGACAACACCCGGAAAGTATGGCAGGGCAGGAGGGATTCGAACCCCCAACTTGCGGTTTTGGAGACCGCCGCTCTAGCCGTTGGAGCTACTGCCCTTCATCGGTTCACGGAAGAGGGATGCGGGAGCAGACGCGCGCCCGCCGCCGTTGCGCGCCGTTTTTTCCGCGCGGACTGCCTATCTGGTTTCCCGGTGGACAGTCATCTTTCTGTCCCACGGGCAGTATTTTTTCAGTTCAAGGCGGCCCGTGGTCGTTTTTTTGTTTTTGCTCGTGGCGTAGTTGCGCCGTTTGCACTCCGTGCAGGCGAGCAGGATGTTGACGCGCATCGGCTACTCCAGAATTTCGGAGACAACGCCCGCGCCCACGGTGCGGCCGCCTTCGCGGATGGCGAAACGCAGTCCCTGTTCCATGGCGATGGGGGCGATGAGTTCCACGATGAAGGTGGCGTTGTCGCCGGGGATGACCATTTCCACGCCTTCTTCAAGGCCGATCACGCCGGTGACGTCCGTGGTGCGGAAATAGAACTGCGGGCGGTATCCGGAGAAGAAGGGAGTATGGCGTCCGCCTTCTTCCTTGGAGAGCACATAGACTTCCGCCTTGAATTTTTTGTGCGGGGTGATGGACTTGGGAGCGGCGAGCACCTGTCCGCGTTCCACCTCGTCGCGTTTGACGCCGCGCAGCAGGGCGCCGATGTTGTCGCCCGCCTGCCCCTGGTCAAGGAGCTTACGAAACATTTCCACGCCGGTGCAGATGGACTTGGTGGTGGGTTTGATGCCGACTATTTCCACTTCGTCGCCCACCTTGATGACGCCGCGGTCCACGCGCCCGGTCACGACCGTGCCGCGCCCGGATATGGAGAACACGTCTTCAATGGGCATCAGGAAGGGTTTGTCGATTTCGCGCACCGGCTCGGGGATGTAGTTGTCGCAGGCGTCGAGCAGATCCAGAATGCACCTGGCCTCCGGCGAATCGGGGTCTTCCGTTTCCAGCGCCTTGAGCGCGGAGCCGCGGACGACGGGCACGTTGTCGCCCGGGAACTTGTACTGGGTAAGGAGTTCGCGGACTTCGATTTCCACCAGTTCCAGCAGTTCTTCGTCGTCGACCATGTCGCACTTGTTGAGGAACACGACAAGGCTGGGCACGCCCACCTGGCGGGCAAGCAGAATGTGCTCGCGCGTTTGGGGCATGGGGCCGTCGGTGGCCGCGACCACGATAACGGCGCCGTCCATCTGGGCCGCGCCGGTTATCATGTTTTTGATGTAGTCGGCGTGACCGGGGCAGTCCACGTGCGCATAGTGGCGTTTGTCCGTTTCGTACTCGACGTGGGCCGTGGCAATGGTGATGCCGCGTTCCTTCTCTTCAGGGGCCTTGTCGATTTCGTCGTAAGCGACGTATTTGCCCTTGCCCTTCATCCCGGCGATCTTGGTGATCGCGGCGGTGAGGGTGGTTTTGCCGTGGTCTATGTGGCCGACCGTGCCGATGTTGACGTGCGGCTTTGTGCGCGCAAATTTTTCCTTACCCATGGTACTCTCCCTGACCGTCCTTTAGAAATTATTCTGCGTTTTGTGTTTGCAAATCGGGCATGGAGCCCACGAGCAGGATTGAACTGCTGACCTCGTCCTTACCAAGGACGCGCTCTGCCGACTGAGCTACGTGGGCAATTCCGGCTGCGTGGGGAGGAAGGAGGCGCCGCGTGGAGCGGGAAACGGGATTCGAACCCGCAACCCTCAGCTTGGAAGGCTGATGCTCTGCCGTTGAGCTATTCCCGCATGACCGCCGTAGTTCCTCGACGGATCGTCCCGTCTCCTACAGCCTTTGCCGTTTTTCCGGGCCTTTCTCACACGGCGGGCGCCGGAAAGTATATACATAACGCAACCCTGTGTCCGGGTTACGATGTTTTCCCTGGTGGTGGGGGGTGGATTCGAACCACCGAAGTCACTGACGACAGATTTACAGTCTGTTCCCTTTGGCCGCTCGGGAACCCCACCGTCCATATGGAGCCGGCGATGGGACTCGAACCCGCAACCTGCTGATTACAAATCAGCTGCTCTGCCAGTTGAGCTACGCCGGCAATGAATCAGACTTACTTAGGCGCGCTTTCGGTAAAAAGCAAGCAAAAAAATGCGCCGGGAAAAAAGAACGGACGGCGCATCGGGCCCGTTGCCGGGAACCGGGCGGCGACGGAGACCGCGCGGCGGGCGGGGATGAAATTTCTCCCGCGCGCGACGCCGCCTCGTTCCGGTTTATGACTTCAGCAGCAAATCCACAGCCTGCCTCATCTTCTCTATATCGACATAAAAATTCGAGTTTCTCTCGCCGGTGACGGATTTGTTACCCATGACAACGTGATGTTCGCAGTTCATGAACTGCGAGAGCGCGACATAGCTGCCTTCGACAAAACCGGGCGGGAAGATTTCCAAAAAACGCACGCCGGGTTTGCAGAACAGCAGGTTCGTCGCGGCCGCGCCGTGCGGGCAGACAACGGCGTCCGCATTGCGGGCAAGGCGTATTTTCATGTCCACGGGATGCTCGGCGCAGAGGATTTTCCGAAAGCCGCATGCGCCGAGCAGGGCAAGCAGCTCGTCTTCATTTTCCACATCGCGGTTGCCTATATCTCCGCGTCCCAGGTACAGGCGTTTGGGCAGTTCATCCTCAAAATTCCCGCGCGGCACAAGGGCGGAAAGCTCCCTTACGGCGGACAGGGCCGGAACGCAGCACCTGTGGGGCGGTGCATTGACGACGCCGACGCTGCGGAACCGGTACAGGCGGTAGTCGGCAACCGTCAAAACGCGTTCCTTCGGCACGCCGAGCAGGGCAAAGGTTTCTGTCTGGTACGGAAAGTTGTCGTCCACGCAGAGCAGCTTGTTCCGCCACGCCGGACAGTGCAGCATGCGCCCGACCAGCTCCGCGAACCAGGTGTAATAGCCGCCCGCATGCCATGTGTTCAGGGCGAGGGCGTCTTCATTGATGAAGACCGGCCTGCGCGTGCGGATATCCTTGTTGTTCCTGTAGAGGTCGTTGAACGCCGCCGGCGTGTCCGCGATAAAGCGGCGCTCGCGGTCGAGAGCGAAGGTTCTGAAACAGTGGCCGTCCGGAAAGGTATACTCGTACAATTCGGGGATATGGGCTTCCGGCGCGTTGAAGCGGGCCGGCAGTTCCGAGTCGACGCTTTTGACGCGGAACGCGGGCGCATAGGACGGGCCGTGGACTACCGCGCGCGTTGCCGCTCCCTCGCGCAGCGCTTCGACCGCCGTGATGCGGACATCTTTGAGAACCTCCGGAAACAGCGCGGCGCGCAAGGTTTCTATGCAACGCCGCTGCAGGCGTTTGCCCGGCACGACGTTGCGGATCGTCTTGTGCAGAAATTCGTAGACGGCAACGCTGTCCATACCCGCATGACCGACCGCGTCCGCCGGCAGCGTCTGACCGTACTCCCGGCCCGCGCCCGCCGGCGGGATGTCCAAAAGTTTGCTCACCGCGCTCCGCACCCCGATCTCCCTTTGCCCCCGCCTTGACCCGCCTGCCCCTCCGCCCGGCGCGGACAAGAAAAAAACCCTCGGTTGGGGGGAGCCGAGGGTTTTCATGTGAAGAAGACCTTCACATAATCCGGTAAAAGGAGGGACCGGATTTTTGGGATAACCGAACATAACCTTAGGGGGGAAGGCCGACGCACGTTAGGGGGGAACGCTTGCCGCATTCGGTTGCTTATATTTATGCAAAGGCTGTGCCGGCTCGGCATAGACGCTGTCCTTTCCAGGATTATCCATATATTACCGCGTAATACGTAATACTGACGCACCCGGCGTCCGGCCGCAGGCCGGCAACGACCGCTGCGTGTCCGCGCACATATGAGCGTTTTCGCTCATAATGTGTTCATTTTCGCACACTGTTTCGAACCATAAAGGAATTTCTGCTGAGGGCGGGGGGCTGACCTTTCGCCCGGCGGGAAGAAGCCGGGGGTGGCGCCGGCCGGCACCGGATGTGGATTGAAACGCAAAGGGAAAAGCCTGCGGCAAAGAGGCGCGGCGCCCCCGAAAGAGCGCCGGGCCGCAAAAACGGGTCAACTGCCGGTTACAGACCTTTTTCGGCGATGAAACGCACAAGGTCGGCCACGCGGTTGGAATAGCCCCATTCGTTGTCGTACCAGGAAACCAGCTTGGCCGTCAGGGCATCGGCCATGGTGCAGTACTCCGCGTCCACAACGGAGGAATGCGTGTTGCCTTTGAAGTCCATGGACACAAGAGGCAGCTCGTTGTAGGCCATTATGCCCTTGAGCGGACCCTCGGCGGCCTCTTTCAGCACTTTGCGCAGCCCGTCGGTGTCGGCAGGTTTCTCAAGAACGGCCGTGAAGTCCACTATGGACACCGTCGGCGTGGGCACGCGCAGCGCGTAGCCGGAAAAACGCCCCTTCAGGGCCGGGATGACCAGGGCTACAGCCCTGGCCGCGCCGGTGGACGTGGGAATGATGTTCAGCGCCGCCGCCCTGGCCCGGCGCAGATCCTTGTGCGGCAAATCCAGAATGCGCTGGTCGTTGGTATACGAATGGACGGTACACATGACGCCGACTTTGATGCCGAAGGCCTTGTGCACGACATGCGCCACAGGCGCAAGGCAGTTCGTGGTGCAGGAGGCGTTGGAGATGATGTTGTGCTTTTTCGGGTCGTAGGCGTCCTGGTTGACGCCGAGTACGACGGTAATATCCTCGCCCTTGGCCGGGGCGGTGATGATGACCTTTTTCGCGCCGCAGGCGCGGTGCACCTCGGCGTCCGCAGCATTGGTGAACACGCCCGTGGATTCGACAACAACATCCACGCCCAGTTCACCCCACGGCAATTTTTTAGGATCGCGCTCGGCCAGACTTCTCAACGTCCAGCCTCCCGCCTTCACTGTATCGCCGTCCACAACGGCGTCAAAGGGCGCGCGCCCGTAGCTGCTGTCGTACTCCAGAAGCTGAAAGTTGACGCGCGCGTCAAAAAGATCGTTGACGGCGACAACGTCGACCGCGTCAGCGTATTTTTCGTGCAAAGCCCGGAAAACCAGCCTGCCTATACGTCCGAAGCCGTTGACGGCAACGCGTGTTTTGCTCATGCGAAGGTCCTTACATGCCGGATGTTGCTGTATGTAAGCTCCTCCTCCCTCCGGATTTGGAAAGAAAGAGCCGTAACAGTATAGAGCCGTTGCGCCGTAAAAGCAAAGATTTTTTTGTCCGCCTTACGCTTACGCCGCCCCGGCTGTTGTTCGAAACCTCTCCTTTCAGTGAGATTCCCGCTTGACGCCCGGCAAAGCCCGGCATACCGTGACTGTGACGATAACATCCGCAATACGCCGCACGGGCGTCCCCGGAGCCGGAGAATGCAGCGCATGCTGGAAAAAATGGCGCAGAAACTCAACGAGTACGACGAAGCCTCGCTCATGCAGTTGTGGCAGCATTACGCCGCGACCGTGCAGGAGTTCGAGCCGAGCCGGCGCTGGGAAGAAGCCGCCCTCGCCCTCTGCCTCATCCAGGCCGTGCACTGGAAAAACCAGCTCTTCAACTACAACCTGGCCTTGACGACCGAGCCGGCGGACGTGAACGACATGCCGCCCGTGCCCGACTTTGCGCTTTTGCATAAAAAACAGGGCGGAGAACAGGACGCCGGGGCCGAACCGCCCAAAGCCACGGTCCTGGCCTTCCCCCCCCGGCCGGAGCGCAAAAAAAACTGACGCATGCAGGCAGCCCGCCGCACCAACGTCTGATACCAAGTTGGCGGCAATAGGCAGTTATTTTATATAAATATGCCAAATTTATCAGTATAGTACGATGGATATTTCATCGAATTTACACTGTATTGATTGCAACTTGGTATGGGCAGACAAACGTCGCAAAACCGCGAAGGCTGCGCGCCGGCTGAAAAATCCCGCCGGATGAGGAGCGTATGTCCAAGATCGTGATTATCGGCGCCCAGTGGGGCGACGAAGGCAAGGGTAAAATCGTGGACAGGCTGGCCCCGGACATGGACGCGGTCGTGCGCTTCCAGGGCGGGCACAACGCCGGCCATACGGTGTCCGCCGGCGGCAGGACTTACAAACTCAAACTCATCCCTTCCGGCATCCTCCACAAGAACAAAATCTGCCTTGTCGGCAACGGCGTGGTGCTGGATCCCCGAGAATTCTGCGGCGAAATGGACGCCCTAAGCGCCGAAGGGCTGGACCTCAGCCCGCGGCGCCTGAAAATTTCCCGCAAATGCCACCTGATATTGCCCTACCATCAGGCGCTCGACCAGGCCCGCGAGGCGTCCAAAGCCGGCGCCAGGATCGGCACCACCGGGCGCGGCATCGGCCCCTGCTACGAAGACAAGGCCGCGCGCGTCGGGATACGCGCCTGCGACCTTGAAGACTTCGACCTCCTGAGACGCAAGATTACAGAAACGCTCAAAGAAAAAAACACATTGCTTACCTCCCTGTACGGGCAAAAAAACCTTGATCCGGAAACGCTGATCGCCGAACTGAAACCCGTTGCCGCCCGCCTTGCGCCCTACCTGACCGACGTTTCCGAAGAACTGTCCGCCGTTGAGTCCCGCGGGGGGAGCATCTTGTTTGAGGGCGCCCAGGGCGCGCACCTGGACATCGACCACGGCACCTACCCCTATGTGACATCTTCCAGTACCGTGGCGGGCAACGCCGCAGCGGGCGCAGGCATCGCCCCCTCGCGCCTGCACAGAGTCATAGGCATCGCAAAAGCCTACACCACGCGCGTCGGCTCCGGAGCCTTTCCCACAGAACTGACCGGGGAAACAGGAAAATACATTCAGGAAAAAGGCGCGGAAGTCGGCACGGTCACCGGACGCAAACGGCGTTGCGGCTGGCTGGACGCCGTGATCCTGCGCGAAACCGTGCGCCTTTGCGGAGTGAACGACTTTGCGCTGACCAAGCTGGACGTGCTCTCCGGCCTGCCGGAAGTGAAAATATGCACGGAATACGTCTACCGCGGCCGGCGCATCAACTATCCTCCCCAGGCGGAAAACGGTCCGGCGGAAGTCGAACCCGTCTACGAAAGCCTGCCCGGCTGGCAGGAAGACCTGAGCGCAGCGCGCGCCTTCTCCGATCTGCCGGAAGCGGCGCGCAACTTCGTCGCGCGTGTGGAAACGCTGACCGACGTGCCGGTAAGCATGATCTCCGTGGGAGCAAACCGTGAACAAACCGTCATGCGGCGCTCCGTTCCGCATCCGGCTCCGTCTGCCGTATGAATCGAACGGGCTGCCGGAAAGCCCGGCCCTCCCTTGCCGGTAGGGCGCCTCCCCGATGTGAAAGCAGTTGGAGCATATAGGGATTTTTGATGAATACGGAGACGTTCGACAAAGGATCAACCCCGCCGGCAACCCGCGCCAGGCTGGGCAAGGACGAAGTCAACGCCCTGCCGCTTTTCCGCTACAGCGGCAAAATCACCTTGGCCCGCACGGACGCCGATGTCCGGCACGCGCTCCCGCGCCTCGGCCGGGCCGCCGTACTCGGCTTTGATACGGAAACGCGGCCGAGCTTTTTCCGGGGCGTAAGCTATCTTCCTTCCCTCGTGCAACTCGCTCTCGAAGATGAAGTCTTCCTCTTCCACTTCAAATGGCGGTCTCTGGGACCAGACCTGCTGTCCATTTTCGAAAACCCCGCCGTCATCAAAACAGGCGTGGCCGTCCACGACGACATGCGCTTTCTGGGCGCCGTCCGCCCCTTCCGGCCCGCATCCGTCGTCGACCTCGGTGAAGTGGCCCGCCTGAACAACATAGAAAACAGAGGACTGCGCGGACTGGCCGCACTCTTCCTGGGCCTGCGTATCTCCAAAACAGAACACTGCTCCAACTGGGGACACGGCGATCTCTCCCCCCGCCAGATCAGCTACGCCGCAACCGATGCCTGGATCAGCCGCGCCCTTTACCTCAAAATGCGTGAGGCTGGTCTGGACTTTTCCGGTGAAGAAAACCGCAAAGAACGTACCCTGCCGGACGACAACGAACGCCGCCGCCGCTTCAGGGCGCGCAGAATCGTTCGCGTCTCCCTCAGCGGAACCCGCACGCCGGAAAACCCCGAAACCTGAAAAATGTTTCAATCCACGGCCGACTCCATCCGCCGACCGACTCCGTCCCGGCAGAGAGGAGCCGGGTGGATTGCCCCCTCCCTGAAAGGAAGGGTTTACCGGGAAGGTAGGCCCGGCTTCGCCGGGCGTCAAGCGAGAATCTCCCTGAAGGGGGAGGTTGCAGACCATAAAGGAAATTTTGATGAGGGTCAAGGGGCATCATGCCCCTTGCGGGGTGCAGGGGCAGCGCCCCTGCCTGGGGGCGGGGGCAGCGCCCCGGCTTGGGGGCGGGGGCAGCGCCCCGGCCTGGGGGCGGGGGCAGCGCCCCTATCTGTGGGAGACATGCTGCCCGCCGCCGAAAAACAAAATGAGAATTACCGCTGAAACGCCGGGGTTGTTGACCGCTCGGCGAAATTAGGTTAAGTATCAAGCACGTCCGCTCAATTACCTGAAATACCGGACGGAGGTGCATAGTGAGCAAGAAAATTCTTGTCGTGGACGACGAGCTCCACATCCGCATGCTGTACCGGGAAGAACTGGAAGGAGACGAGTATGCCGTCGCGCTGACGGACGGATTCACCCCGATTACGGAAGTTTTGGAAAACGAAAAACCGGACTTGGTTATTCTTGACATAAAACTGGAAGGCAACTCCTTGACCGGCTTGGATATACTACAGATCATCCGGGCCGCGAACCCGCTCCTTCCGGTTATCCTGAGTACCTCTTACGACAGTTTTCAAAACGATCTCAAGTCTATTGCCGCCGATGCGTATGTCGTCAAATCCGTTGACCTTTCCATGCTCAAAGAGGCCATACGCCGGGTGACGGAGAAAAAAGGATCATGATGATGCCGGCGGCGCGTACCTCGTCAAACCCGCCGGTCTTTTCACCGCTTAAAGACGCCGCCCGCCGGATGCCGGCAAGATAAAGGCGCACAAGGACGCCGCCGGACGGGCGTTCCTGTGTCGGGAAAGCCCACAGGACCGCCCGCCCTGCCCCGGATTCGTCATGGTTCAGCATCTCAACACCGCGCTGCAACATTTGGCGACAGCCTTCGTGCCGGCCGTTCTGGGCATTATGCTCCATGAAGTCGCGCACGGCTGGGCGGCGTACAAAATGGGCGACCCCACGGCCGAACGTTCCGGCTGGCTGACGCTGAACCCCTTAAAGCATATTGATCCCCTGGGGCTCTGCGTGTTCGTTTTCACCGCGCTGGCCGCCCCGTTCACCATAGGCTGGGCCAAACCCGTACCCATACAGCCGCGGCTGTTCCGCAATCCCCGCGCCGGGATGATCCTGGTGTCCCTGGCCGGCCCCCTGGCTAATTTCCTGACCGCCTGCCTGTGCGCCCTGGTAGTCAAGCTTGCGTTAAACCTGCTGACGGCCGATTTTCCAGGATCCGAGGCGCTGTTCTTTATTGCAGGGTCCGCGCGTGAAGGCATGTTCATCAATGTCGCCCTGGCCTGGTTCAATCTCATGCCCGTTCCTCCCCTGGACGGCAGCCATATCCTGGCCGGGCTGCTGCCCGCCGCCGTTGCGCGCATGTACGCTTCCCTCGCCCGCTTAGGCATGGTTATAGTCATTTTGCTGGTAGCGGCGGGTCTCCTGCGCCGGGTGCTTGTTCCCCTGATGATCGTGAGCATTGAGTTCATTGATGCGCTGTTCAACCTCGGACAACGGATGTAGCGCCGGGTCCGGAAGCAATGTAATTCCGCTGCCGAAGCAACCGTACCTGAGCGGTTGATTCGGAGGAAAACAAGGAGGCGGCATGGCGCTTGATGCAGCCGGCATCAACAAGGATGCGGAAACGCGGACGCTTTCCGGCATGCGCCCCACCGGCGCGCTGCACATAGGCCACTACTTCGGCGCGGTGAAGAACTGGCTGGAACTGCAGGCAAACATGCGCTGCTTTTTCTTTGTGGCGGACTGGCACGCCCTGACCAGCGAATACGAGGATCCCCGGCGCATAGGCGCCTTTATTCCGGAAATGGTCAAAGACTGGCTGGCAGCAGGACTTGACCCGGAACGCTGCGTAATCTTCCGACAGTCGGCAGTCAAGGAAACTGCGGAATTGTCGCTGATACTGTCCATGCTTACCCCTGTGAGCTGGCTGGAGCGCTGCCCGACTTACAAAGAACAGATACAGCAACTGAGCCACAAGGATTTGGGCACCTACGGCTTTCTGGGCTACCCGGTGCTGATGACGGCGGACATCATTATGTACCGGCCGCGCTGGGTTCCGGTCGGGCAGGATCAGTTGCCGCACCTTGAACTTTCACGCGAAATCGCCCGCCGTTTCAACAACTTTTACGGATTGTTCTTCCCCGAGCCGGAAGCCCGCCTGACGACTCAGCCCAAATGCCCCGGGCTGGACGGACGCAAGATGTCCAAAAGCTACAACAACGGCATCCTGTTGAGCGAGAGTATGGCCGAAATAAGCCCGAAAATCCGGGAAATGCTCACGGACACGGCCAGAATGCGCCGCAGCGACCCCGGCAACCCGGAACGCTGTAATCTTTTCCCCTACCACGCGCTGTTGAGCGCTGCCGATACCCAGGCGGAAATCCGCGCGGGCTGCCTTTCGGCGTCCATGGGCTGCGTGGACTGCAAGGCTCTGCTGCTCAAAAGCCTGGAACGCTTTCTCGCCCCCATGCGTGAACGGCGCGCCCGCCTGGACGCCCGGCCGGGCCTGGTTGAAGAAGTGCTCGCCGCCGGCAATGAAAAAGCCCGCGCCGAGGCCCGCAAAACTATGGAAGGCGTCCGTTCGCTTACCGGTTTCTGATCCAGGCAATGACAAAGTCCGCGCGAAATCCGCAAAACCATGCCAGGCGTCCGTCCGCTTAGGAATTGTTCATTAATTACCCTGACATTTACACGGCCGGATCCCATAATTCCACTCTGGAGCGCAAACAGCGCACTCCGCATAAAAGACATGTCCCCCCTGTTGGGCAATGCTTATCCGGTGAAGCAATAGGATCTCAGGCAAGCAATATCTTGCGCCCACCGCCGGCTTGGGGAGGCGCCGGCGTCCCTACTTCTGCCCGCGCGACGAAGCGCCGGGCTTTCGCCCGCCCGCCTTGCCCCCCTGATTCGGGGAGGGCGCCGCGGTAGACGCCGCAGGGGCTGCGGGTGGCGCATCCGAGGCCGTTGAAGACGCAGCCGGGGCCGCGGGTGGAGCAGCCGGGGTCCCGGAAGACGCTTCCGGGGCGGCAGAGGCAGGTGACGCGGGAGGCGCGCCGGGGGTTGCCGGCGCCTCGGCCGGGGATGCGGAGGGCTCCGCCGGTGATGCCGGAGTTCCGGTCGGCGCGGCTGGGGATTCCGGTTTCGGCGGTGCGGAGGGATCGTTGACCTCAATGTCGATGATGGTTGATTCCTTGTTCATTTTGGCCGACGACAGGATATTGTAGCCCAGGGACGTGCCGAGAAACGTCAGCGCGGCAACGGTCGTGAGCTTTACCAGGATGCCGCCTGCGCCCGTGCTGCCGAACAGGGAAGAGGAGCCGCCGCCGAAAATCACCCCCATGCCTTCTTTGCCCGATTGCAGCAGAACCAGCAGAACCAGCACAATGCAGGCGATGATGTGCAGGGTCAGAACGGTATTTTCCAAGAGGTTGCCTCCGGTGCTTCCATGGAATATTGCCCGCGCTTCGGCGGCGCGGCAGGACAAGCGCAACCGGCGCGGAAGCCCGCGCGTCCGGCCCGGACGCGTACGCCGGCAGCGTCCGGCGGAGAAGCCGGCCGGTTCAGTCGCTCACGCCGGCCAGGGCGATGCGCGCGAATGTTTCGGCCTGCAAAGAAGCACCGCCTACCAAGACTCCGTCGACATTGTCAAGGTTTATAATTTCTTCAGCGTTGCCGGCTTTGACGCTGCCGCCGTATAGAATGCGCATTGCGCCTCCTCCGGAGGTGAAGCGTTTCCGCAGAAAGGCGCGGATCAGGGCGTGAGCTTCGAGGATTTCCACAGGCCCGGCCACGCGACCCGTACCGATGGCCCAAACGGGCTCGTAGGCGATGCTCAGTCTTTCCGCCGCAATATCGTCCTGCACGCCGGAGAGTCCCTCCGCGAGCTGCCGTTCCAGCACGGGGCGCAGCATGCCGCCGTCGCGTTCTTTGAGGGTTTCCCCGATGCAGAGCGTCGTATCCAGGCCGGAGTTCAAGGCAAAAGCGCATTTTTTGCCGATGAAGGCGTCGCTTTCGCCCAGCAGGGCGCGGCGTTCGGAGTGCCCGACGAGTACCTGGGAGCAGGCGCAGTCCAAAAGCATGCCCGGAGAAATTTCTCCGGTAAAGGCGCCTTCGGAGGCCGGGTAGCAGTTCTGTCCGCCCAGGCGCAGACGCGCGCCCGGCCCCAGCGCTTCGGCGCAGGCCGCCAGCGCCGTGAACGGGGCAAAAAGCACCGCCTCCCGGTCGGCCGGCAACCAGGCGAGCCTGCTTTCGATCCCGCGCGCGCAGTCAGCGGCTTCACCACGCGTTTTGAACATCTTCCAGTTGGCCGCCATGAGCATTTTCATCAAAAATTCCTTTGCGGGAATCTCCCTGAAGGGAAAGGTTTCAGACCATAAAGGAAGCTTCGCTGAAAAAGCGGGGGCTGGGAAGCCCCCGGCGAGTAAACCGTCGCGTCCGGGCTCAGGCGACTTTATAGAACGCCTTGGCGGCGGCGCCGCATACGGGACAGTCGGCGTCACTCGGGCCTTCATGCGTGTACCCGCAAACGGCGCAGACGTAATAGTCCGTTGCGGCCGGTTTGCCCGCGGCTTCCACGGCCTTCCGGTACAGTTTGGAGTGCGCTTCTTCCACGGCTCCGACCCAGGAAAAATATTTTGCCTCCTTGCCCGCATTCTCGCTTTCCGCTTCCTTGATCATTTCCGGGTACATTTTGGTGAACTCGAAGATTTCACCCGATTCCGCGTCCTGCAAATTTTCCAGCGTGCTGCCGACTTTCCCGGCATTGCGCAAATGCGCATGGGCGTGGATGGTTTCGGCTTCGGCAACGGCGCGGAACAGCTTGGCGACCTGAGGCAGACCTTCGTCATCGGCCTGCTTGGCAAAGGCCAGATATTTACGGTTGGCCTGGGACTCGCCGGCAAAAGCCGCCAGCAGATTTTCTTTAGTCTTGGACATGTCGCTTTCTCCTAGTTAAAATTATCAGGAAGAATTCCTATCTAGCAATATGAAAATAAAAAGTAAAGAGGGAAGATAAAAATGATAACATCAGGATATAACAGGAAAATATCAGAAGTCAATACATGCGGATGTAATCGTCCAGGGTTTCCGCGCTGCATGCCTTGCTGACCCAGAAAGCTGCCGCCCAGACCATAAGGGCGGCGGCCTGCGTATCGTCAAGGCGTTTTATTTTGGCCTCAAGGGCGCTTTTGCCTGCCCCGTGCCGGATATGCACATTGTTTGTTTCGCAGGCGTCAAGCACCCTGAGCAGCAGGTATGAGCCCCGCGTCGTGTCCGGCAGCAGGCGGACATCCTTGTGCGCGTCCACGATGGTTTTCAGTTCTGCCGGAGTGAACGCGCCTTTCAGGGACATAATGGCGCGGAAGAAGGTATCCACGGCCCAAGGCAAAATAAATTCCGCTCCGGCGCTTTTAGTGCGGAAATAGTCTTTCAGCCACCGTTCCTGGTCGCTGTTTATTCTGGCTGCTACCTGAGGCATTATGACCCCCTGGGCTTGCGACTTGCTTTTCTCCCCACTTACGGGTATTTGACGAATAAATCAAGAGTAAATCTAGTGTCATGTCATTTGCAGAATATCACGGCACGGCCGCCGGGCGAAGCCGGGCGCGCCGCCGCGGGCGGCGTGAGCAAAGCGAAAGACGCGTTTTTTGCTTTTAGGGAGGAGCGCCATGTGCGGCATCATCGGTTACACCGGGCACAGGCCCGCTGTTCCCGTCATCATGGAAGGACTGCGGCGTCTGGAATACAGGGGCTATGACTCTTCCGGCGTCTGCTTCGTGCGGAACCGGGAATTGCAGGTGGTCCGGGCGGAAGGCAAACTCAACAACCTGGAAGACAAACTTGCGGATCTCGACGTCTCGCTTGCGACGGCGGGTTTGGGCCATACCCGCTGGGCAACGCACGGCGCCCCGACGGAAAACAACGCCCATCCCCACGTATCCTTCACGCGCGACCTGGCCGTCGTGCATAACGGCATCATAGAAAATTATCAGGAATGGAAAGATATTCTGCTGGACAAGGGCTATCGCTTTTCCTCGGAAACGGACACCGAGGTACTGGCCGACCTCATCGCGGACGAGCGGGCCGGGGGGCTGTCCCTGCTCCGGGCCTTTGCCGCCGCCCTGGAAAAAGCGAACGGCGCCTACGCCGTCGCCCTGCTCTCGACCGATGAACCCGGCACGGTTTACGCGGCGCGGCATTCGGCGCCCCTGCTCATCGGAGCGGGCGCGGGCGAATATTTCGCGGCCTCGGACATCCCCGCCTTTCTGCCCTACACCAGGAATGTGCTGTTTCTTGAGGACGGAGAAATTGCGCGCATCACGCCGTTGAGCGCGGAAGTGTTCTCCATGGCCGACCTGAAGCCCGTGCCGAAAACGCCCACCCGCATTGAATGGGATTTGCAGGCGGCGCAGAAAGGCGGCTACAAGCACTTCATGCTCAAGGAAATTTTCGAGCAGCCGCGCGTGGTGGCCGACTGCATCGCGGGCAGGGCGGACACCTCGCGCAATACCGTCCGCATGCCGGAGCTGGACGGGTTCCCCGTGCCCTCGCGCCTGCGTATCGCCGCCTGCGGCACCTCATGGCATGCCGGACTGTGGGCGCAGAGCCTCATGGAAGGGTGGGCCGGCATACCGACCACTGTGGAAACGGCCTCGGAATTCCGCTACCGCAATGCCCTGCCGGTACCGGGGGAATGCCTGCTGGTCATCAGCCAGTCCGGAGAAACGGCGGATACGCTCGCGGCCCTGCGCCTGGTCAAGGAGCAGGGCATCGCAACCCTTGGCATCTGCAACGTCATCGGCTCGTCCATAGCCCGCGAAGCGGATGCCGTCGTACTCACCCAGGCCGGCCCGGAAATCAGCGTGGCGTCCACCAAGGCCATGACCGCGCAGATGACCGTACTCATGCTCACGGCCCTGTACTGGGGCCGGAAACGGGGATTGCCCGGCGGGGAAACCCGGGCGCGGGCCCTGGCCGGGTTGTCGGATATCCCGGCCCGGCTCACGGGCCTGCTCCCCACGCTTGAAGCCGAAGCCGCCGGTCTGGCCGCGCGTTTTGCCGCCTCCAAAAGCATGTTCTTCCTGGGGCGCGGGCAATCCTTCCCTCTGGCGCTGGAGGGCGCGCTCAAGGTCAAGGAGCTTTCCTACATACACGCCGAAGGCTACGCGTCGGGAGAAATGAAACACGGTCCCATCGCCCTGATTGATCCGTGTTTCCCCTCCTTCTTCCTTATGCCTCACGACGCGCATTTCGCCAAGACCATGTCCAACCTGGAAGAAGTGGCGGCGCGCAAGGGCCCCGTCGTCGCCCTGACCAACCCGCCCAAAGACGGCATGGAACTGCGCGCGGGCGAAAGCTGGCTGCTGCCCGAGGCATGGGGGCCGCTGTGCGCTTTTTTCATGCTGCCCGCCCTGCAGTTGTTCAGCTATAAAGCCGCCGCTTTTCTGGGCAAGGATGTGGACCAGCCCCGCAACCTGGCGAAAAGCGTTACCGTGGAATAATGCCCGCGTCGTACCGGCGTTGCGGGCCGCGCATCGACAAACCCACACGCCGCGCACCCGGAGGCGCGGCGCGGGATCGTTATGGCCGGCGACAAACACAGACGCCACATCATCTGTTTAGCGCTGATCACGGCCTTGTGCCTGACCGGCGATTCCATGCTGTACATTGTCCTGCCCCTGTATTACCGGGAAGCCGGCCTGAATTCCCTTTGGGAAGTGGGAATCATCCTCGCGGCGAACAGGATTGTGCGTCTTCCGCTCAATCCGCCCGTCGGCCGCCTGTACGCGCTGATCAGCGAACGCACGGGCATTGTCGCCGCCGTGCTCCTGGCGACGGCCGCGACGTCGACATACGGCCTCGCAGCGTCGTTTCCCGTCTGGCTGGCGGCCCGCTGTCTCTGGGGCGCGGCCTGGACCCTGTTGCGACTGGGTTCGCTGTTCTGCATCCTCAGAGTGTCCACGCCGGACAACCGGGGGAGTTACACCGGGTTGTACAACGGGCTTTACCGCCTGGGCAGCCTGATCGGCATGCTTTGCGGCGGCATCGTCGCGGATGCGGCAGGTTTGCGCGGCACGGCCCTGCTCTTCGCGGCAGTCACGGCCCCGGCGGTCATCCTTGCGTTGCTCCTTATTCCCGCAGGCAAACCGATCCGGCGGTCCCCCGGCGCCGGCGCCGGCGCCGGGCTGCGCGTTTGTCTGCGCACGGCTGGAACACTGCGCATTGCGGCGGCCGGAGGCATTGTCGCGCTGGTCATCCAGGGCATACTGGCCTCGACCCTGAGCCTGTTGATAGCCGCGCACACAGGCGGCGGCGTGCCCATTGCCGGGGTGCTGGTCGGAGCGGCATCGCTGGGAGGATGTTTCCAGGCTCTGCGCTGGGCCTGGGAACCGTGGTTGGCGCCGCTGGCGGGGAAACTCGCGGACCGGAGCGGCGGCAGGGGCAAGCCGTTGTATCCGGCCTTTGCCGCGGCCGGCCTGCTCGCGGCAGCTCTGGCGGCTCCGCTGCCGTTGCCGCTCTGGTTCGCCTGCCTGCTCGGCATGCAACTGGCGGCCACGGCGCTCACTACCCTGACCGATACCGCGGCTTCCAACGCGGCCGCCCGCGGCGGGGGGCAGTCCATGCTCGTCATTTATGCGTTTGCAGCGGATGCCGGGATGGCAGTCGGCCCCATCCTGGCTTACGCCGTGAACGAGATTTCGGACATCAACGCCGTGTACATCTTTTCCGCCTGCCTCCTGTTCCTGTACTTCCTGAGGTATCGCAAAAGCGCGCTGCCCTGCTGAACGCGGTTTGTCAAAATACGCTCAGGCCGGACGAGCCGTTACCTGTGGCAGACCGAGTCCTCGCACGCCGCCATACGCTTCACCGCCGCAGCGTCGTTTCCGGCCTGCTCCGTATGGCAGGCGACGCAACTGTAAAAAATGACCTTCGGCGCGGCGTGCGTCGCCAGATAGTAGGAGCGGGCGCTTTTATCCCTGGGATTGAAATTGTCGTGACAATCCTGCGTTGCGCAGGTCAGATGCCGCGTCACGCCGTTGACGGGATGATGACAGCTCACGCAGACTTCGGAATCCGCAGACGACGGGCTGTTCGCTTCTTCGCCGCCGGACCGCCTCGGGTAAAGTTCCGCTGCTCTCGCCCGGCTCCGCAACGCGGGCGCGTTGAGATGTGTTTGGTGGCTGAACAGGACGGGTTTGCGGGACCAGTTCAACTCCGCCGGCCCGGGAGGCGGAGATGCGGCGTGGTATGTGCCTGCATCGGCCGCGGCGGCGGACGCGGTGGATGCGATAACGATTGCGCCGGCTGCGGCGGCAGCGCAAAAGCGGCATGCGGAGAAAATACCGGATGTTTTCGTGCCCCGGTCCGCCGCATTGCCCCGGCGCATCGTCTCAGGCCACCATGGGGCGCGCGGGCGCGCCGTCCCGGACCATGCGGCCGAACTCAAGCTGCACGATGCGCTCCGCATGCTCCGCCACTTCCGGTGAATGAGTGACCACAATAATGGTACTCCCGGCGTCGTGCAACTTGTGGAAAATCTCCAGAACCGCGGCCTGATTGCTTTCATCCAGGTTGCCCGTGGGCTCGTCGGCCAAAATGAGCTTGGGATGGTTGATGAGCGCGCGCGCAATGCACAGCCTCTGCTGCTCACCGCCGGAAAGCTGCCGGGGCAGATGCCCGGCCCTGTGCCCGAGGCCGACGCGCTCCAGAGCCTGCAAGGCTTCCTCCTCATCCGCCATGCTGTGGTAATACTGGGCAAGCATGACGTTTTCCACGGCCGTGAGGTAGGAAATCAGGTGGAACTCCTGAAAAATCAAACCGATCCTGTCCCTGCGGATGGCCGTAAGCTCCTTGGCGTTCAAACGGGATATCTTCTCGCCGTCGAGGATGACCGTGCCGTGCGTGGGCTTGTTCATGCAGCCGACGACGTTCATAAGCGTGGTCTTGCCCGAACCCGACGACCCCATGATTGCCGTCCATTCGCCCTGTCGTATGCTGAGCGTGATGTTCCGCAGGGCCGTCACGGAACCGTACACCATAGAAACATCATGTAATTCAAGGATGTTTTTCATCAAAAATTCCTTTATGGTCTGAAATCACTCCCTTCAGGGAGGTTGCCGCTTGACGCCCGGCTTCGCCGGGCATCCGTGCCGCGGCATTCTGCGAACGACATGACGCTTGCCTACTCTCCGCGCAGCGCCGTTGCCGGTTCCACCTCGGCGGCGCGGGAGACGGGAAAGAAGGACGCCGTCAGCGTGACGAGCAGCGAGGCGCACAGGGTCAGCCCGACAAGGAAAACAGGCAGGCTGACTTCGCGTCCGAACACGCTCATGCTCACGACCTGGGCAAAAACGTAGCCGGTGCAGGAGCCGAGAAGCGCCCCCGCGCAGGCCAGCACCACGCCTTCACCCGCGAATTCCCCGATAATGCTCCGCTTTTCCGCTCCGAGGGCCTTTTTCAAGCCGATTTCCTTTCTGCGCTCCATGACCACGGTCATCATGCCGGTGCCCACGCAGACCATGGTCAACAGCAGGACCACAACCGTCACCAGACAGACAAGTATCCGCAGCTTGTTCAGTACCGTCGCCTCCGAGCGCATGATGCGCTTGACGGGGCGGGGCGCGATGCCGGGGATTTCGTCCCGGATTTGTTCAGCCAGGCGGGTGATTTCGCCGCTGTCCGCGGCAAGGCTGATTTCAGCGGCATCGGCGCGGCCGGGCGAGCCGAGCAGCGCCTCAAGCGCGCGCGCGGGCATCAGCACAAAAGCGTCTTCGGGACCGCCGGTGCGGAGTATGCCGCTGACCGTAAATTCCTTTTTAATCCTGCGTCCCCTGGGCGGAACCGCTTCCAGCACTATGGACGTGCCCGCGTACAGGCGCGCGTTCTCGGCGATATCCGTGCCGACCAGCACCTGATTGTCAGCTTCCGGCCATGCGCCGTGCACCTGCCGGTACGGGCCGGTTTTCCGCGCGGCGTCCATATCGACGCCGAGCGCCGTAAGCCCTTGTTTGCTGTAGTACAGCGTCTCATAGCGCAGGGGAGTCATGCCGACCAGTTTATCCGCGGGCAGCAGTTCTTCCGCTTTGCGCAGTTCCCTTGGGCTCAGGGCGGCGTTGGCGCCGGCGGGGACAAGGACGAGGTTGGCGCCGTATGAGCGGAATTCCCGGCCCATCTGGCGGGGAATGTCGAAATACACCGCGCCCATGCCCAGAACCACGGTCGCGCCGATGATCACCGCCGTCAGGGCGAGCGCCAGACGGGAGCGCCGGCGCAGCATCGAGCAGAACACCATTTTCGCATACATCTTCCTGCGGTTCATCAAAAATTCCTTTATGGTCTGAAAGCCCGAAAGTTCCTTATCTTCCGTGCAGCACTTCCGCCGGTCTGAGGCGCAGCAGCATGCGGCAGGCCGGCAGGCTGCCGCCTGCCGCCACCGCCAGCACCAGCAGGGCGACAAGCGGGATGACCAGTCCTTTTGCGGACACAGCCGCGCCGAAGACGCTTTGTCCTATGACCTGCGCCAGACCGAGTCCGGCAACGTAGCCGACCGCGCCGCCGACAAGGGCGGAGGCCAGCGTCTCCGTCAGAATGAGCAGGACGATTTCCCAGTCACCCGCGCCCAGGGCTTTGAGCAGGCCGATCTCCGTGCTGCGCTCCATGACGCCGGCCGTCACAAGACCGGCGACGGCCAGCGCGGAACAGGCAAGACTGAGTACGGTGAGCAGCAGCATGAGCAGGCTGGTTTTTTGCAGGACGGCGCCCTCGGAAGCCGCTACCTGCAACACGGGCTTGGCGCGCGACTCCGTCAGGACTTCCTCGATCTGGAAGGCTATGGCGCTTGCGTAGGCCGTGCAATACCAGATTTCCCATTCATGGCGGGAAAGACTGTTCGGATTCTGCGCCGCCCGTCGGGCGAGGTCGTTTTCGGGCGTGGTCAGGGCGCTCACTTCAATACGCCGGACCCTGCCTTCCAGTCCGGACAGACGCTGCACGACGGCCAGGGGCGCGAGCAGGACCCCGTCCTCCTTGTCCCCGGAGTGGAACAGCGAACGCACCGTCAGTTCCGTCCCGCGCTTTTCACCCGTCCGGTCTTCAACCTCGACCCGGATCCTGTCGCCGATGCGGATATTGTACCGGTCCGCCGTAAGACCGCCGACCATGACTCCGTCCGCATCGTCGTCTTTGAGCCACGGGCCTTGCACATCCCACCAGGATTTCAGGTTGATGATCCCGGCATCCACGGATTCTCCGGTGGGAATGTCCAGACGCCGGGCAAACCATGTGCCAAGCAGCGTCACTTTGCCGATGCCTTCCGCTTCGGCCTGAACGTCGAGATACGGCGTGAAATCCACGATATTGAAGGCCCAGAAGATGGTCTTTATCCTGGGCAGCTCGGCTTCGAGCAAAAATTTGTCGGCAACGCCCTCCCCTTCCCCGATGCCGTAGAGGTCGCCGAGCAGGGCCGCGCCGCGCGGTTCGACCGTAATATTGGCCCCGTAGGTCCTGAGCGCCTGGTTCACCTTGTCGCCCACGTCCAGCATGACGTTGAGCATGGCCGTGGCCAACGAAATACCCAGGGCCACGGTGCCTGCGGTCATCAGGAATTTGCGCTTGCGACGGGTAACGGCCCGTCCGATCATGCACAGAAACACGGCGGACTCCTTCAGCTTTACATGAACCTGGGCGCCTCGGCCTCAAGATCCTCAATGTCGATGAGCAGCAGACCGCCTTCGATCCGGAAAGGCAGAGGCACGGGATTACAGCCTCCGGCAAAGCCTATGGTGGATTTGTTCATAACCACGTCGCACAGCGTGCAGACCACCTGCCCCTTGCGCTCGTAATACCCGCCGCCGGCGCCGCAGACGTCGCAGGCGTCAAGTCCCACCCCGTAGGCGCTTTCGCTTTTTTTAATCACAATATAGCGTATTTGCACATCTTTCCGGGAAGTGTAGACATAGCGGTGCAGGGCGCCGTCGTTCACTTCGGAGAGCGGCAGGCGAATCAATCCTTCCGTTGCCTGTGTCGCCGCCGGCGGTGAAAGCTCTACTTCCCTGCTCTCGAAGTGTACGCCCGCCGTGAGCAGCAGCACACCGAGCAGCAGCGAGGCAAGGGCGGTCCCGCTCCAGCGCAGGCGCGCGATCCGGCGGCTTTTTGCCTTGCGCCTCTCGGCCTGGTTGTTTCCATCCACGGAAACATTGCCGGAACGCGCGATAAGAAAGACGGCGGGCAGGGCGGCAACGGCCAGGCCGCAGAAAAAGAGCGGCCGGTCCTTGTCGAGCAGGAAAATGATCAGGTCCAGGGCCGCGTCGGACCGGGGCAGAAGACCGCGTCCGAGCATAATCTGCCCGGCGGTGATCAGTTGCCGGCAGACGGCAAGGGATACGGCGGCGCACAGCACGGGGAACATGATCCGTGCCGGCGCGGCGGCGCCCGCCGCGTACAGCGCCCGGCAGACAAGCAGGCAGAGCAGCAGGCCGGCCAGGTAGCCCGCGACGATAAAGACGAATTCACTGCTGACGACCTGCACGACGCCCACGGCAAAATGCGTGGGGAAGATAAAGATATCCGGCAGATAATAGGCTCCCCAGGAAGCGGTAAGCGCGAAGGCGACGCGCCGCAGCAGGGGCGAAGCCGCCGTTTCGGCCGGGCAGGAACGGCTGCGGAAGAGCAGGAACAACAGCAGCAGCTCGGCGGGGATCATGACGCCGAGTACGGCGAGATCGTAGTATTCACGCACCACGAAACCGGTGCCTGTTTTGAGAGCGGCAAGCGCGCCCGCGCTCAGTATGCCGAGCGCCGCGCCGCGCACGAGCGGCCTGCGGAGTTCAAAAAGTTCACGCGCGCGGGCAAAACCCGGCAACATGCCCGCGGGCGCGGCAATCGGCAACAGCGTTGCGGCAACAAGAATCAAAAAATGCAGCATGGAGTTACCAGTCAAGTTCTCGCTGGAGCGGTTTAACTTTGATACCAATTTGCTTTCTGCTGAAAGCAACTTGGTATGAAAGTATATGTACCCGATGAGGGGGTCCGGGGGGAATCATTCCCCCCGGCGGGGACCGGGGCGGCGCCCCGGCCGCCGGAGGCATATAAAATCAATACTAAACCGCTCCAAACTACGCCCGCTTCGCAGCTTAAACAAAACAGCCCGGGCGGCCGGTTTGCGCCGACCGCCCGCCAGTGTACAGAAATGGAATGTCGTTTTCAATACGTAGGCGCTGTTTTTTTCAGCCTACCATTTCCGGGGAACCCACTTGAAGTCCCAGCTTACCTGCAGGGGTTCTTTCCAGAAGCGGCCGGTCACGCCCGTTTCCTTGTCCACATGCAGCAGATAGCCCTGCTTTTCGGGGTTGTCGATGATGAAGGTGACTTTATAGTCGCCGGCGCCGTCGAGCTTGACGTTGTTGCCGTAGTGCGGGCCGTCGCTTGCGCTCATGGGCATAAAGCTGCCTTCGATGACTTTGCCGCCTTTTTTCTCGATGCGGTATTTAACGGTCAGGTTGGGCACGAAATCACCGGCGCCGTAGCCGAGGTTGTTGCCCTCGGCCGCGCTGATGTCGGCTTCCAGGTGCATGTCGGCCTGGGAGGCAGGCAAACCGCCGAGCGCTGCGGGTTGCATATCGACGGGCTGGAAATAGACGCCCGCCACCTGAAGCGGGCCGACTTTCTGTTCATCGCCGAGGGGGAACTCCTCAAAGCCTTTCTCCGTTCCCGGAGCCGGGGCGGCGGCAAGAGCCGCCCCGGCAACGCCCATAAACAGCAGGGTCAATGCCGGGATGCAGACAAGTTTGCGAAACGCTGCTTTTGTCATCAGTTCTGTCCTCCGATGTTTTCGGCCTAAGCCGGGTTGCGCCGCCGGACGGCGGCTGTTTTACGGGTATGGTAAAGGAACGTCGCCGCCGCGAGGGCGAGGAGCGCCGCCTGTGGGGCCAGGGTTTCCAGCGTGGGATACACGCCGAGCAGATCAACGGAACCGATGAAGGATACGGGGGTCACGGAAACCGCATCGGCTTCCTGCAGTTCCTTCACGCCGCCTCCGGCAAACACGACGGCCATGATGTACATGAGAACGCCGGTGCCGATGAAGAAGGGACGCAGGGGAATGCGCAGGCTGCCGAAACGGATGAGGACGAACAGCGCGACGAGGCACACGCTGCTCACGCCGAAGCCGTACCAGACCATGTCGATATGGTCCCCGGCGTCCGTCAGCAAGGCCTGATAAAAGAGTATGGTTTCCGCCCCCTCACGGAATACCGCGAGAAAGGCGGCCGCGCCCAGGGCGAACACGCTGCCCCTGCCGACCGCCGCGGCTACCTTGCCTTCGATATAGGAACGCCAGGCCGCGCTTTCCGCCTTGGAAATCATCCAGTTGCTGACTAAGAACAGGACGGCTGCGGCCAGCAGCATGGTGACGCCTTCGAGAATTTCCTGATCGGCGCCGCTGACGGCGAAGAAGCGTTGCAGAGCGAGGGCCAGCAGGGCGCTGACCGGCACGGCGATTGCCCCGCCCGCGTAGACTACCCTGGTCAGGGCGGCGTTGCCGGAGCGGATCAGGTAGGCGGCGATGGCCGCGACCACCAGGATGGCCTCAAACCCTTCGCGCAGCAGGATAAGCAGGGACGCCGCGAAAACGGGCCAGCCGCCGTCCTGCCTGCCGTCCAGGGAGTCTCCGTCCTCGCGCAGCATCCTGTTCAATCCGTCAAGGCTTGTGCGGACCTCTTTGTTGGGAGCGCCGTCGGTCATCAGGCGCTTGACCTCGGCAAAGCGGTATTCGACGACGGCGGCGCGTTTGCCGGACACATAGGCCATGACGGCGCGCTCCACTCCGAGTTTTTCATAGTATTCAAAGTAGGCCCTGTTGACCAGCGCCTTGGCTTTTTCGGCATCCTTGGTGGTGAAGTACACCTCGTAGGCGTCGTTCAGAATCACGCTCATCTCGTCCGTGATTGCCCGCCACGAGGCGTATTGGGCGGCGGACGCCGCTGCGGCGGGGCAGAACGGAAGCAGCAGACAGGCAAAAATGACGAATTTTTTCATACCACCCCCTCCTGCGGGCAAGTGGGTGAAAGCACGGTGCAGATAATGAACGTCAAATTCATCAACGCAGAATGCCGAACAGAATTCGTTCTGTCAACTTTTTTCAGCAAAGATTTCTTTATGGCCCGAAACCTCTCTCTTCAGGGAGATTGCCGCTTGACGCCCGGCGAAGCCGGGCATACCTTTCCCGTAACCTCTCCCTTCAGGAAGGTGAACAGTCCACCCGGCTCCGTATCCGCCGGATGTCGGGATGACGATATGATACTTCAATCTGTCCCCGCTTCATGTCGGGAAGATTTTCCAATATGGACGAAGGCTGCCGTCAGCACAAATCAGGTGGATCCTTTTTGCTGTTCTCCGTTATGGCAGCTTTCCTTTCATGAGGCGTTCAGCCCCAATCGCAGATTATTTATTGAAGAATCTACCGACAGCGCGTTGATCTTTGCGGAAAAGGTTTTTGATCGCGGTGAAATATTTCTGACGCCGATTGAGCCGTACTGGTTTTTCGGCTGTCCGCTGTTGGGCAGCCGTTCTGTCGCAATGCTGTCGGCCGCGATGGAATGGATGCGGAAAGAGTATGCTCCGTTGTTTCCTAAAATCGTGATCAGCGGCATACGCCCCGAAGGACAACTTTTTCGCCGCTTACTGCTTACATTCGGCGAGCATTTTAATTTCCGCCTTCATTCGGCAGGCGTTCAATGCGCCGCATCTCTAGACGGAGGAATGGAAGGTTTTTTGTCCAGACGATCCGCGAATCATCGGCAAAAACTCAAAAAGGAATTCCGAAGGGCCTACAGAGAAGGCATATATTTTGAACGTTATGTCCCAAGTTCCGCGTCTGAAGTAGAAGCAATATATTCACGCATGATTACTGTTGAGCTCTCAAGCTGGAAAGGTATCGGCCATTGCGGAATGGCTGAACCGCCGTCAAGGCAGTTTTATGATTGTATGCTGCGGCGGCTTTCCGTTTCCAAGCAGGGCAGAATTATTTTTGCCGGACACGAAGACAGGGACATAGGCTTCATCTTTGGAGGCAAAGTCGGTAATGTCTACCGGGGTCAACAGTTCAGTTATGCTGATGACTGGAAAGCATTTTCCATCGGCAACCTGATGCAGATGGAGCAAATCAGATGGCTCTGTGAAGAAGGAGTTCAAAGATATGATATGGGGCCGCTTGTCGGTCCGCGTATGGGATATAAAACTCATTGGACAGAAAAAATGATGCCGATTCAGACATGGATTCTTGAACAGAAATATTAACGCCCTATGCTGCCGATTCAGTATCAGGAAAACAGTGTCGGCCTGAACGCGCGCCCGCAATACAAGGAGGCGCCGATGCGCATTATAGTCGCCCCGGATTCGTACAAGGGCAGCATCTCGGCCCTCGGTGTGGCGGAAGCCGTAACAGAGGGCATTTTACGGGTTTTCAGCCGGGCGGAGGTTGTTGCGCTCCCCGTTGCCGACGGCGGCGAAGGAACTGTGGAAGCTTTGGTCGCCGCCACGAAGGGAGAGTTCCGTACCGATACGGTCAGCGGGCCTCTGGGAGACCCGGTGGATGCCGTTTGGGGTATTTTGGGCGACGGCAAAACAGCGATTATCGAAACGGCTGCGGCTTCCGGCCTGACGCTGCTTGCGCCCGAGCGCCGCGACCCCCTGCGCGCCTCGACCTACGGTACAGGCATGTTGGTGCGCAAGGTGCTGGACGCCGGCCTGCCCCGCCTGATCATGGGCATAGGCGGCAGCGCCACCAACGACGGCGGCGCCGGGTTCATCTCGGCCCTGGGCGCGCGGTTCCTTGACGCGGCCGGCGACCCGTTGCCCCCCGGCGGCGCCGCGCTGGCGCACCTGCATACCGTTGATCTTTTCGGCCTTGACCCCCGTCTTGCCGAGCTGGAAATCCTCGTGGCCTGCGATGTTGACAACCCGCTCTGCGGCCCGCGCGGCGCTTCCGCCGTATTCGGACCTCAAAAAGGCGCCGCGCCTGCCGCAGCAGCAGAACTGGACGCCGCCTTGCGCAATTACGGCAATATCGCCGCGGCCGCCGTCAACCGGCAGATAACGGAAACCCCCGGTGCAGGCGCGGCAGGCGGTCTGGGAGCCGGTCTGCTGTTCTTCACGTCCGCCCGCCTCAGGCCGGGCGTGGAAATCGTGCTGGAAACGCTGGATTTCGCCTCCGTCGTGTCAACTGCATCCCTGGTGATAACCGGCGAAGGGCGCAGCGATTTCCAGACGGCTTTCGGCAAGGCGCCGGTCGGCGTTGCCAGGGTCGCCGCCCGCTACGGGGTACCTGTGATCTGTTTGTCCGGAGGATTGGGCGAGGGCTATCGCGATGTTTACGCTCACGGCATCAGCGCCGTGTACGCGTGCCCGCCCCGCCCCATGACGCTGCAGGAATGTACGGACGCCGGCGGGGAGCAGATATCCGATGCGGCCGAGCGGCTTTGCCGGGTGATACAGGCCGCTCTGGCCATGCCGGGCCTGTAATGAAGATGCGGCCCGGAGGAAAATTTTCCCTGTGCGCCGGCTCGAAAGTAGCTGAACATAGTACGTAATCAGGGAAAAATTTCAAATTCGACGCCGCTCACGCGGCGTAAGAATAAAAACAAAAAAACAAGGCTTAAACATTAACAGCTCATGAGGGGCCGGAAGCCCGGCCCCTCATAAACAAAGACAAAAAGCACCCTCGAAACTACCGCAGACACGCAACTGGAGCGTGGCTGCCGACAACGAGGCCGTAGCCGGCGTCGCCGTCGTAGAGGTCCACAAAGAACGCGTCGAGCGCGCCGCCGGCCTCACCGGTCCACCACCACGAGGGGGCGTCGGGATCCCATCCGGCGGCATAGGCAGCGCCCTGGGCATTGGCATCACCATTCCTCTGTGAGGGAGGAGAAATTGCCCGCATTTCATCGACTGTCGGCATCTTGCCGCTGTCCTTGTCTTTGCCGCCGACATAGTCTCCGTTTTTCCAATTAGACGAATCAACTCCGTCACTGTCGTATTTCCCTGCACCGTTGCAAAGAACATACGCCTCCCTAAAAGTTAATAGCGGGGCATACTCAAGATACTCCGCAGGCGCCGTAAACTTTGACAACGGCCCCTTGCCGAAAGACACATCCTGCGTTGCGCTATAGGTTATGCCGCTTATAGTCACTTCCGCTTTAACCGTGAGTATGCGCTCGCCCACTATATCCGTCAGTTGCATTGTGGTTGCGCCGGAGGGATCGGTAGTGGAAGTATTGTTGGTCGCGTTGACGATGCGTTCCTGTGCAAGCTCCTCATAATTCAGGCCGGCTTCCGGCGTTGCTCTCCACGTCAGCCCTGTCTTCTTTCTCCCCCAACCGGACATCATGGCCGGGGAATTGTTTTGCGCTGAAATCACGCTCCACGTCACCGCAGCTTCGCTCACGGGACTGCCGTTCGTATCCACTACTTTGGCCGTCAGGGAGGCGGTGGAATACAGGTTGCCGCTGATGAAATCCCCGCCGTTGGAAAACGACGTTATGCTGATCAGGCCGGCTCTGTTGCCGTTCAGAGTAAATGTCCGCCCGTTCTTCCCGGACCGCACGGTCACGGACTCCACCTCACCCGCAGGCAGGGTGTTACCGTCAAGCTCCAGCAGAAACTCCCTCCGGCTGTCTGTGACGTAACTCTTGGAGAGATCCCCCGCGTAGGCGGCCCGGACTGAAATCAGATCGTCCGGCAAAGGGGCAGGCCACAGTAAAAAGTAACCGAGTACCAGCGCAGCCGGAAGGCTCCAAATTCGTAAAGAACCAAAACGATGATACATGATAACTCCTTTGGGATTGAAGGCCGGA
>JAISMY010000100.1 GCA_031276485.1 Desulfovibrio sp.
CTCATTATGGCCCTGGCTGTGGTTTTGCAGCATTGTCCGGCGGGACAAAAAGCCGATTCTGTGGGAATAATGGACTTTTTTCTTCGGTACAAGCGGCTCAGGTGGGAAAATTTTTTCAAAAAAGTCTAAAATGAGAATTGCTGGAAAGATTGTGAGGGGCGTGACAAGGGGCCACACAAGATACCCTTGTGTTTTTCGTTACCCGGCGTTTTTTTCGACGCCGCCTTTTTCGTGCCGCAATCCACACACAGCCTGCACAATAAAAGCAGTAAAATGCGCGTACTATCCCAAAATCATGCCCGATGTTTTTTTGCCGCGCAGCAGATGTTTCCCCTTGACAAGCCCTGCAACCTCAAATATTAGTAATCTTACTGTTTAAATGATATTAATAAAGTCCTGTTGCCGTCAAAGGGTTCCGTAAAGCATGCGCATTCTGGATTTAGTAGGCAATACGCCGCTTTTGGAACTCAACAACATCGGAGCCTCCGCGCCTGGGGTACGGCTGTCGGCCAAGGCGGAATTCTGCAATCCCAGCGGCTCCGTCAAAGACCGGGCGGCCAAGGCCATGCTGCTGGACGGCATGCAGCGGGGCGCACTGACCTTAGGGCGCGGCATCATCGACGCCACCAGCGGCAATACCGGCATCGCCTACGCCATGCTGGGCGCGGCCGTGGGCTATGCCGTGACCCTGTACATGCCCGCGAACACCGGCGCAGTGCGCAAAGGCATCATCAGCCGCTTCGGCGCGGCCATCGTTGAGACCGACCCCCTTGAAGGCTCGGACGGCGCCTACCTCGCGGCCGCGGCGGCCGTCGCAAAGCACCCCGATCGCTGGTTCTACCCTGACCAGTACAATAACCCGGCCAACCCCCTCGCCCACTACGAAAGCACCGGTCCGGAGATTTGGCGGCAGTCTGAACGGCAGGTCACGCACTTCGTCGCCTGCATGGGCACATCCGGCACCTTTGTAGGCGTTTCCCGCCGCCTCAAGGAACACAACCCGCGCATACACTGCGCGGCCGTACAGCCGGACTCGCCTTTTCACGGCATAGAAGGCACCAAGCACATGGATTCCACCATTCGCCCCGGCATCTTTGATGCGCGTCTCGCGGACGCCGTCATCACCGTGAGTACGGAACAGGCCTACGCCATGACCCGCAGGCTGGCGGTCGAAGAGGGCATCCTCGCCGGCGTCAGTTCCGGATGCAACGTACACGCGGCGCTGACCCTGGCCGAGACGTTGCCGCCGGGTTCTTCAGTGGTCACGGTACTGTGCGACAGCGGCAACCGCTACATTTTCGACCCTTTTTGGGGAGAACGGCAATGATCCGCATACCGCGGCAACTGCGCGGGGATATCTGCGCCGAAGGCGAGGCCGCCTACCCCGACGAATGCTGCGGCATCATGCTCGGCACGGTCGACGCCGAAGGCTCGCGGTCCGTCACGGAACTGCAGCCCATGCGCAACGCCCGCGAAAGCGGCGAACGCTATCACCGTTTCCGCATCGAAGCGGACGACATACTGCGCGCGGAACGCAGCGCCGCAGGCAACGGCCTGGAAATCGTCGGCTTCTACCACTCGCACCCGGATAACCCGGCAGCGCCTTCCGACTATGACCGCGAACACGCCCTGCCGTGGTACGCCTACGTCATCGTAGAGGTGACGCAAAGCCGGGCGCGGCGCATACGATGTTGGCAACTGGCCGGGGACCGCTCCCGTTTCCTCCGGGAGCGCATGCACACCCTTGAGCGGGAGTAAATACCGCAAAGGAGAATACGGATGGCCGTCACCCTCTTGATTCCCTCCGCCCTGCGCTCTTTCACCGACCGGCAGGCAACGGTCCGTGTGGAAGCGAACACCGTCGGCGAAGCCCTTGCCGCCCTGACCGACTCCTACCCGGATATCCGCAGGCACCTCTATGACGACGACAACGCGCTGCGCCCGTTTGTGAATCTGTATCTCGGCGAAACCAACATCAAAACCACGGGGGGAACGGCAACCCCCCTGAAAGACGGCGATGAGGTGACACTGGTGCCGTCCATCGCCGGAGGCAGGAGGATGCGCGGCTTCGCCCTCGACGCCTGCCGTCCGGCGTCCGCGCCGTCCGTTGCCGGGGGCACTGGAGGACGTCCGTGAGCAGCACTCACGGGAGCATTATTCCCGATGAGCGCCTGCAGGCGCTGACCGATGCCGAGATCGACCGCTACAGCCGGCACTTAATTCTTCCGGATATCGGCCGCGAAGGGCAGAAACGCCTCAAAGCCGCGCGCGTACTCGTGGCCGGCACAGGCGGCCTGGGCGCGCCCGCCGCCCTGTATCTGGCCGCCGCCGGGGTGGGCCGCATCGGTCTCGTCGATTACGACTTCGTGGAAGTCTCCAACCTGCAACGGCAGATTATCCACGGAACAAAAGACATCGACCGGCCCAAGACGGCCTCGGCCAAAGACCGCATCAAAAACCTCAATCCCCATGTGGATGTCGTCACCCACAACACGAGGCTGAACAGCGACAACGCCTTGGATATTCTGGGCGCTTACGATGCGGTGGTGGACGGAACCGACAATTTCCCCGCCCGCTACCTGCTCAACGACGCCTGCGTACTGCTCGGTATCCCGGACGTTTACGGCTCCATTTTCCAGTTTGAGGGACAGGCAGGCGTATTTTACGCCCGCCAGGGCCCCTGTCTGCGCTGCCTCTTTCCCGAGCCGCCGCCTCCGGGACTGGTGCCGTCCTGCGGCGAAGGCGGGGTCATGGGCGTGTTGCCGGGCATCATCGGCAGCATCCAGGCCTGCGAAACGGTCAAACTTATTGTCGGCGGCGGCACAGGTCTTATCGGCCGCATCTGCTCCATCGACGCCTGGACTATGCGCTTTGCCCAACTGCGCTTCGACAAAGATCCGGCCTGCCCTGTATGCGGCGGGCAGGCGACCGTCCGGGAACTCATCGACTACGAACTCTTCTGCGGCCTGAAACAGAAGGATGAAATCCCAGTGGAAAGCATTACGGCCCGCGAACTCAAAACCCGGATGGACCGCGGTGATCCCTTGCAGATCATTGATATCCGCGAACCGCACGAACGCAGCATGTTTGCCTTCCCTTCGGCCAAAGCCGTGCCTTTCGGGCAGTTGGTCCGGCGCAGGGAAGAATTCGACCCTGCCGTGGACGCGGTCTTTATCTGCAAAATCGGTCAACGCAGCGTTTATGCCGTCCGCGCCCTGCGCGAAGCCGGGTACGAAGGCAAAATGTACAACCTGTCGGACGGCTCCAACGCATGGGCGCGGGATGTCGATACGGCACTTCACCAATACTGATCTAAGGAGAAGAACATGGCAGACACGACACCCCTCGGCGCGCTCGGCCGCCAGGCGGCTTACCAGCTCGCCGACGTTACCAAAACCCGGCCCCAGTTCGGTTCCCTCACGCCGCGCTGGCTGACCCGCCTTCTGGAATTCAAAGGACTGAACGCCGGCATCTACCGGGTAAACAGGGTCGTGGAAGGCGAGACGCCCCTTGACGCCCTGTGCAGCCAGGACCCCGGCAAACGTGAAATTCCGCAAGGATACGTCGAATATCAGAGGAAACCCAGAGAATACGAGCTCAGTTCCATCGCCGCAATCATCAATGTCGATACCAATGTCGCCGACGTCTACAGCTCGCCCTACGACCAGGTGGGCGAACAACTGGCCCTGGCCGTGGAAAGCCTCAGGGAACGGCAGGAAAGCCAGATCATCAACAACGACGAATACGGCCTGCTCAAGAACGCCGTCGAAAGCCAACGCATCAAGCCGCGCAACGGCGCGCCCACGCCCGACGACCTGGACGAACTGCTGACCAAGGTCTGGAAAGAACCGTCGTTCTTCCTCGCCCACCCCAGAGCCGTCGCCGCCTTCGCGCGGGAATGCACGCGCCGGGGCGTTCCGCCCGCGACAACGGAACTTGCCGGAGGCACCTTCATCGTCTGGCGGGGCGTACCGCTGATCCCCACGGACAAACTGTTCGTGGACGGCCTGAAAAATCCCAAAGGCCAAAGCGGCAAGACCAATATCCTGCTTGTGCGCACCGGCGAACAGAAACGCGGCGTTGTCGGCCTCTATCAGACCGGCCTGCCCGGCGAACAATCCAGGGGATTGGCCGTCAGGCTGCGCGGCATAGACGACAAGGGCCTCGCCTCATATCTGCTGTCCCTGTACTGCTCGGTCGCCGTCCTGGCCGATGATGCCCTCGCCGTCCTGGAAGATGTGGAAGTCGGAGAATATTATGAATATAGGTGAGGACGCGGGAACCGCATTCGGGACGGGCGGTATCCGGACCCCCTTGATCGGGCGAACGGCCCCGGATCCCAAAGCTTACGGTCTGCCGGACGCCGGGGAACTGACGGCGCTGTTGGCCGACTGGTGCCCGGATTATGCGTTGCAAACGTCTCCGCAAGCGTACGGTCTGCCGGGCGCGGAGGAAGCGGCGGCGCCGGCCGGCCGCCGGCACCCGGATTATGCTCTGCAGCGGCCCTTGGGGAGCGAAGTCCCGGACGGGATCGGCGAGGTCTATGCGCCGCGCGTTGTCCCTGCGGAGACATCCGCGCCGCCGGCGCAGGCCCCGGGCGCGGGAGTTCCTCCGGCGGTCCCGGTCCCGGTCGCGGCCGGCCGGCCGCCTTCCATCGCCCGCATCGGGACGCTGCCTGTGGACGCGATCCGCGCCGATTTCCCTATTCTGGAGGAAAAGGTCAACGGGCGCAGGCTTGTCTGGCTCGACAACGCGGCCACCACCCAGAAGCCCCTTGCGGTCATTGCGCGCCTGGAGCACTTTTACCGGCACGAAAACTCCAACGTCCACCGGGGCGCGCATACCCTGGCGGAACGCGCGACCGACGCCTATGAAGCGGCTCGTGAAAAAATCGCCGCTTTCATCGGCGCGCCCTCAAGCGACGCCGTCGTCTTCGTACGCGGCACGACTGAAGGCATAAATCTGGTGGCTCAGGGTTATGTCAAACAGTACCTGCGGCCCGGTGACGAAATCATCCTGACTTTGCTGGAACACCACGCCAACATCGTCCCCTGGCAGCTCCTGGCCCAGGAAACGGGCGCCGTGCTGCGGGTCGCGCCCGTGGACGCCGACGGGCAAATCAACCTGCCCGCCTATGCGGAGCTTTTCACACCCCGCACCCGCTTCGTCTCGGCGTCGCATGTGTCCAACGCCCTGGGCACGGTGGCCCCTGTGGAGGAAATGATTGCCCTGGCCCACAGTCACGGAACGCGCATCTGCATAGACGGGGCGCAGTCCGTTTCCCACATGCCCGTGGACATGCGCGCCCTGGATGCCGACTTTTTCGTGTTTTCCGGGCACAAAATCTACGGGCCGACGGGCATAGGCGTCGTTTACGGCAAGCCCGAGCTTCTGGAGGCCGCCCGTCCGTACCAGGGCGGCGGCAACATGATTGCCGACGTCACCTTTGCTGAGACGGTCTACCGGGAAGCGCCGGCGAAATTTGAGGCCGGCACGGGCAACATCGCCGACGCCGCCGGCCTGGGCGCGGCCGTGGACTACGTTTCCTCCGTAGGCATGCGGCATATTGCCGCCTATGAACAGGATCTGCTCGACTACGGCACGCGGGCGCTTTCCGCCGTGCCCGGCCTGAGACTCATCGGCACGGCCGCACGCAAGGCAAGCGTGCTTTCTTTTGTTTTGGAAGGGCACGATATCGAAGAGACGGGCAGGCGTCTCAGCGCGGCCGGCATCGCCGTGCGGGCCGGGCACCATTGCGCCCAGCCGATACTGCGGCATTTCGGTCTGGAAGGCACGGTCAGGTCGTCCCTGGCCTTTTACAACACGCACGAAGAAATAGACCTGTTGGTCGATGCGCTGTCGAACATTGTCCGCGGCAGGACGCATTCATCAAAACTTTCTTTATGGCCCTGGAGCATTTCATAGCTGAAATGTTCCGCAAGGATTTGCGGCGCAAATCCTTGCCGCGAAACAGGAGCAGGAGGGCAAAGCCTGCCGTAAGCGAACTGTTTAAAGCGTTAAATGCTATAAAGCGCTCCTTACCAGGGGAGCGCTGATTAATGCAGGAATGGGGCAAAAGGCATCAAGACGGATTCTTCGCCTTCTTTTCACTACCGCCCAGAATGACACGTTTTTGACATTCTGAGCGTAGCGAAGATTCCATACCCATGCCTTTCAAAAGAATAAACCGGCGTTTCCCGAGTGAGATGTCACGCGTAATTCCATTGACGATCGGTAGACGGAGCCGGATACGGATTGCAACATGACCAAACAGCAGACGGATGAAGGCATAGGCGTTCTGGTGGAGGCACTGCTTGCGAGTTACGGGGAGTATCCGGAAATCGTCAAGATTGAAGCCGCGCACCGCATCAACAGAAACAGCGTGCTGGACGTGCTGGACAAACTGCAGCGGCTGGTCTTTGCCGGTTTTTTCGGACCGCAGCCGATCAAGCGGGATTCCATAGAGTACTATGTCGGCGAACTCGTCGAATATGTGCTGTACACCCTGCAAAAACAGGTCAAGCGCGCTCTGCGCAGTCAGGAACCGGGCGGGGAAAACCCGGAAACCGCGGCCCGGCGTATCGCCTGCGCCTTTATGGGACGTCTGCCGGAGGTGCGCCGCGTCCTCGCCGCCGATGTGACGGCGGCTTATGACGGCGACCCTGCGGCTTTCAGCAGGGACGAAATTATCCTGTCCTACCCCGGCATTTATGCCGATATGGTCTACCGCCTGGCGCATGAACTCTACAATCTCGGCGTGCCTTTCATCCCGCGCATGATGACCGAGTACGCGCACAGCAGCACCGGGGTGGACATTCACCCCGGCGCGACCATAGGACACCATTTTTTCATCGACCACGGCACGGGCATAGTCATCGGGGAAACAACCGTCATCGGCAACTATGTGAAAATTTACCAAGGGGTCACTCTTGGAGCTCTCTCCACCAGGGGCGGGCAATTCCTGAGCGGCGTGAAGCGGCACCCCACCATAGAAGACCATGTCACCATCTATTCCGGCGCCTCTATTTTGGGCGGCGGCACGGTCATCGGGGAAGGCGTCGTCATAGGGTCCAACGCCTTCATCACCAAAAGCGTGCCGGAAAAAACCAGGGTGAGCGTGAAAGACCCTGAACTGCAATTCATGCAGCAGGGCGGGCGAGTGGAGTTCGTTCAGGATTTCGTTATTTGACGGGGCGGACGGCGGTCTTCAGGGCGAGCATGACCACCTGCGCCCGTTGCGGATTTTACAAGTCGGCACTCCGAGCGGGCGCACACGGCGGGCCGGGGGTCAGCCTGGCGCGCTCCCTTCATACCAGGTCGCATTCCAACGAGTTTGAATACAGGACACCAAATTTTTTTGAAAAACAGGCGAAGCCTGATTTTTCAAAAAAATGCGGCCGGCGGCTTCGCCCCCGCCATACCGGTTTGCTTTCTGATGAAAGCAAACCGGTATCAGCCGTCCGCATCGGTCTCGTGTTTTTTGCAGACCAGAACCCTGGCCGGACGCAGCAGGCGCTCCCGTAATTTATAGCCCGCCGTCAGCAATTTGCCTACGCAGCCGGCGGCGACATCCGGAAAATCCTCCGTGCCGACGGCTTCATGCACGGCCGGGTCGAATTCTTCCCCGACTTGTCCTATCTGCTCCAGGCCGTGCGCGGCCAGCGCGTCCCCCAAGAGTTTACGGGTCATGCGCACACCGGTCACAAAATTTTTGCAGGCCGCATCGGGCGCCGCATGCTGCAAGGCCAGATCCAGGTTGTCCAGTGAAGGGATGATCGCGCTCAACACCGCCACGGAGGCGAAGCGCGCCTGCTCTTCCCGCTCGCGGGCAAGGCGTTTTCCGGCGTTGTCCAGGTCGGCTGCGGCCCGCAGCCGTTGCTCGTCGGCTTCTTTTTTTTCAGGACACGCCGGGCAGATGCGTTCCCGGCATAGAGCCGCCAACTCCGCATCGGAAAGCGGAGCCGGGGCGCCGGCCGCAGCGCGCCGGTCCGGCTGCTCGCGCGGTTCCCGCCGGTCCTCGTCATGGTCCTCCTGCAAGGCGAAGAGCGCATCCTCCGGAAAATCCCCGAGCGGATTGCAGGACCGGGAAGGGTCATACGACGGCATTTCATCCGGAAAGGGCTGCCGGCCGCGCAGGTCGCGGCCTGCCCCCTCGTTGCCCGCAGAGGCGTATACGGCCCGTGCCTTGGCCGCGGTGTTTCCCGCGGCATGCTGCTGCGCGTAACCGGCAACATCACCGGAGAAAAGGTCACGGTCCACCGGCTCGTCGGCCTCATGCGCGGACCCGGTATTTTCCTGGGGAGGAAACACAATTCGTTTGGCGCTCATCTGATTTTCCTTTAGGGCATTTCAACTTTGAGATTACCCATCAAGTTCTCTTTATACTACGCTCGCTTCGGCGCTTGACAGCGCAAATAAATAGCGCTTGCGCCTTGGCGGCGGACGTCCGCTCACGCGGCATCCGGAGCAATTTCAATGCCAAATTGCCCTAATGCAACCTGGTATCAGTCCGGGGGGCGCACTTTGCAGCCGTGCGCTGCCAGATAACTTTTCAACTCGCCTATGCTGTGGTCGCCGTAATGCACTATGGAGGCGATGAGGGCTGCGGAGGCCTTGCTTTGCGTAAGGGCTTCCAGCATATGGCGCGGCGATCCGGCCCCGCCGGAGGCGATGACCGGGATGCGCACGGCCTCGACCACCGCGCGGGTCAGGGCCAGTTCATAGCCCTCTCTGGTGCCGTCCGCGTCAATGGAATTGACGCACAGTTCGCCGGCGCCCAGCGCCTCGCAACGCGCCGCCCACTCCACGGCGTCGATGCCCATGAAACGGCGGCCGCCCTGTATGACGATTTCGTAGCCCGACGGTACCTCCCGCCGTTTCGGCACCTGCTTGACGTCCATGCCCACGACGATTGCCTGGGAGCCGAAGGCTTCCGCGCCTTCGCTGATAAGTCCGGGGTTGCCGACCGCTGCGGAATTGACGGAGATTTTTTCCGCGCCGGCCAGAAGCACGGCGCGCATGTCGGCTACGGAACTCAACCCTCCGCCTACGGAAAAGGGAATGAAGATGTTCTCGGCCACCCGTTCCACAACATCAAGAAAGATGCCGCGTTCCTCGGCCGAGGCGGTAATGTCGTAAAAGACGATTTCGTCCGCGCCTTCCTCATAATAGCGGCGGGCAACGGCGACCGGGTCGCCGATATCCACGTTGCCCTGAAACTTGACTCCCTTGGTCAATTTGCCGTTGCGCACGTCCAGGCAAGGTATGATGCGTTTACTCAGCATGTTCCCCGCCCCGCGCCGCTTTCCGCGCAGTATTCGTAAAAGTTGCGCAACAGACGCAGGCCGGCGCGCCCGCTCTTTTCCGGATGAAACTGCACGGCCCACAGTCCGTCGCGCCCATAAGCCGAGCAAAACGCCTGCCCGTGCCGGGTGCGGGCCAGGATCAGCTCCGGCTCCGGCTCTACATAATAGGAATGCACGAAGTAAAATTCGGCCTCCGGGGCAATGCCCCGGAACAAACGTCCCGAGCCTCCTCCGATACAGGCGTTCCACCCCATGTGCGGGACGATTGCGGGATCGCCGCTTTCGTCGCGCAACTCAGGGGAAAAACGCCGGCAGCGGCCCCGCACTATGCCCAAGGTCGCGGTATCGCCTTCTTCGCTGAATTCCAGCAGTATCTGGCAACCAAGACAGATACCGAGCAGGGGCTTACCCATGGCGACCAGTTCGCGCAGCGCGGCGCCCAAACCGGTATGCGCCAGACTGCGCATGGCCTGCCCGGCCGCGCCGACCCCAGGGAAAATAATACCCGAAGCCGGGAAAAGATCGTCGGCGGACGCCGTGACCTTCCCCGGAATCCCCAAAAATTTCAAGGCGCGCAACACGCTGGTCTGGTTGCCCGCTCCGTAGTCCAGTACCGCCAAGCTCATCCGGTCTGCCTCAGCCGATCGGAAGTCAGGCGTACGCCGTCTTCTCCGTCCAGGGAAGCTACGAGAACGTCCACCCGGTCATGTTTGTCCGTGGTCAGGGAAAGGCCGACATAGTCCGGGCGGATGGGGAGTTCGCGGTGTCCGCGGTCGACGAGGACGAGCAGTTCCACGCGTCCGGGGCGTCCGAAGTCGGTCAGGGCTTCCAGGGCGGCGCGCACGGTGCGCCCGGTGTACAGCACATCGTCCACGAGGGTCAGGGTTTTGCCTTCCACGTCGAAGGGGATGCTGGTCCGGCCTATTTTCGGCTTGAGGGCGCCGGAGGTCCAGTCGTCGCGGTACAGGGTGATGTCCAGGGAGCCGACGGGAAGGTCGACGCCGTGTTCCTCCGCGGATATCCTGCTCAGTTCTTCGGCCAGGAGGACGCCGCGCCGCTGTATGCCCACCAGGACGCCCGCATCGCGCCCCTTGCCGGCTTCGTGCAGCGCGGCGGCAAGGGCCAGGAGCGTTTCACGCATCCGCGCGGCGCTCATAACGGTCACAGACTTATCGCATGGAGCTTCGGTCACGGCATCCTCGCCTGTTGAGGGTATTAGCCCGCGAATGTTTTTTTGGCATTAAACCGTTGCGCGACAGCGCTTTGGTGGAGGAATATCATTCATAAGTCAACACTCGCCGCTTGTTTCAGGGCGCTCAACCGCCCAGATAAGCTTCCTTGATTTCCGGGCTGCCGAGCAATTCCGCGCCCGGTCCTTCGGCGACGATTTCGCCGGTATCCAGCACATAGCCGCGGTCAGCGACCTCCAGGGCCAGGCGGGCGTTCTGTTCCACGACCACTATGGTCAGTCCTGCGTCGTTGAGGCGCTTCAGGGTACGGAACATGTCGTACATCAGCACGGGCGCCAGTCCCATGGAGGGTTCGTCGAGCAGCAGCACCGAACAGTCCGTCATGAGCGCGCGTCCCACGGCCAGCATTTGCTGTTCGCCGCCGGACAGGGTGTCGCTGCGTTGACCGGCGCGTTCGGCAAGACGGGGAAAGAGGCCGAAAATATGATCCAGGGTCTTGCGGACGTTCTCGTTTTTCCGTGTCCAGGCGGCCAGATTCAGGTTTTCCATGACCGTCAGGTTGCCGAATATGCGTCTGCCTTCCGGCACAAGGGTCATTTTCAGCTTGCCCACGATGTTGTGCGGCTCGACATTGAGTACGGATTCGCCGCGGAAGCGGATATCTCCGCCGAACACCGAGGGCGACTCGGGCGGCGGCAGGCGCATCAGGGCCTTGAGCGTCGAGGACTTGCCCGCGCCGTTCGCGCCGATCAGGGTGACTATCTCGCCCTCTTTTACATGAAAGGAGATGCCGTGCAGGGCTTCGATGCGGCCGTAGCCGGCATAGAGGTTTTCCACACTGAGGATCACAGTGTGCCGTCTCCGAGGTAAGCGCGGATCACGTCGGGGTTGTTGCGTATTTCTTCCGGCGTGCCGGCCGCGATGGTTTTGCCGAAATCCAGAACCATAAGCCGGCGGCAGAGGGACATGACGACTTTCATCTGGTGTTCGATCATCCAGACCGCTATTTTGAATTCTCCATGTATCCAGCGCACGAGGCGGATAAGTCCGTCCACGTCGGAGGAATTGAGTCCGGCTGCCGGTTCGTCCAGGAGGAGCAGACGGGGATCGGTGGACAGGGCGCGGCCAAGTTCCACCCTGCGTTGCAGGCCGTAGGGCAGATTTTTGGGAAATTCGTCCGCGAGCGCGGCGATATCCATCATGCTCAGGATGTCCCTGCATTTGTCCTCAATGCGCCTTTCCGCCGCGCGGTAGCGCCGGGTGCGCAGCAGGGCGTCGTGCAGGCGGTAGCCGCGGCGGTGATACTGGGCGATGCGCAGGTTGTCGAGCACGCTCATGTCGTTCCAGAGCCTGATATTCTGAAAAGTTCTGGCCAGGCCGAGGGCCGTGATGCGGTGCGGCTTCATGCCTCGGGTACCGGTGCCGCCGAAAGCGATATCACCCTCGCTGGGGATGTAAAATCCGGAAACCAGATTGAACACGGTGGTTTTCCCGGC
This sequence comes from Desulfovibrio sp., assembly GCA_031276485.1. Lineage (GTDB taxonomy): Bacteria > Desulfobacterota > Desulfovibrionia > Desulfovibrionales > Desulfovibrionaceae > Frigididesulfovibrio. Next base: position 11,992 of record JAISMY010000100.1, read on the forward strand.
CCCGTTGGGACCGATAAGCCCGACTAGTTCCCGTTCTTCCAGCGAGAAATTAAAATCCATGAGGGCATGCAGGCCGCCGAAGCGCTGCGATACGCCGTTCATTTCAAGCAGGGCCAACATTCACTCCGCGTGTTGTTTGTAACAGCGTAACGCTGATTAATACCGGAAAGGCAAAATACATGAAAATAGATTCTTACGCGTTGTTTATAAATAACATTTACAAATAGGCTCTTTGCCTTTTCTGTTTTTCATTATAAATCAGTAAAAAATAATCACCATCAACCATATATCTGTAATATAATTGAAATCAACTCCGCAGCTTCGCCCAGAATGCCAAAAGTGTAATCATTCAGTGCGAGGCGAAGAATCTGTCTTGAGGTCTTTCAAAAGAATAAAGCAGCGTTTCCACAGCGTAATTGTAATTCGGCCGGGACAACCGCCCCGATTTTTCGCCGCCGCCCGGCTCGGCGGCCCGGCGTGACCCCGGCTGTATCATTTGAAACTGATCCAATTTTTCAGTTTCGGAAAAATCTGCGTCAGTTCCCTGTTGCCCAGCAGTCCTTCCGGTCTGAACTGCATAAGCAGGATGAGGATAAGGGGGATGATGACCCATTTCCAGATCTGGCTGATTTCAAAATCTCCGGGCAGGAGGTTCAGGCCGTGCAAAAGATCGTTCAGGGCGGGCACGGCAAAACGCAGACCTTCCACCAGCAGGGTGAAGGCGACGGCCGCCAGGACCGCTCCGGACATGGAACCCATGCCGCCCAGATAGACCATGACCAGCCCTTCGGTGGACTTGAGAATATTGAAGGCCTGAGCGTTCACGTAGCCGTAAACATGGGCGTAGAGCACGCCGGCCACGCCTGCCAGGCCGGAGGAGACCATGAAGGCGGTAATTTTGACCCGGTTGGTGTCCACGCCCATGATTTCCGCGGCAATTTCATTCTGGCACACGGCTGCGATGCCTTTGCCGCCGCTGCTGGTCACCAGGCGGTAAAGCAGGGTCAGGCAGAGGGCCGCGGAAATGATGACCCAGAGCAGCATCCAGGGCAGATCCGCAACGGCGTACATGGCGTTGACGGTTTTTTTCATGCCGAAAAAGCCGCGCGGCCCGCCGATGGCGTCGATATTCTCAATGACGGAAATGATGATGTAGTTGGCCGCGATGGTGATGATGGCGAGGTAGTCGCCCCGGGTATGAAAGGAAGGCAAGGCCACGATCAGGCCGAAAACGGCCGCGCACAGGCCGGATGCGACGATAATCAGGGGAAAGAACAGGGGGGCGAGTTCGGGCGGCAGCAGAGGCGCGCCGAACAGTTTGCCGCCCGCGAACAGGGCGGCCGAGAGCAGTGAGCCGGTATAGGCGCCTACGCACATGAAGCCGGCGTGACCGCAGGAAAACTCACCCATGTAGCCGTTGACGAGGTTCAGGCCGGAGGCAAAAATAATGTTGATGCCCATAAACATGAGCACCGTCAGCACATAGTTGTCCAGCAAGCCGGCCTGGGCGGCCAGCACAAGGCCCGCAGCCCCGATGAGCATAAGGATGTTGAGCGCGTGCCGTTGCATCGTCGTTTCGGGCTAGATTTTGGTGGTGGCGGGGATGCCGAAAATACCCGTGGGCCGTTTCCAGAGAATGATCAGGAGGATGGAAAAGGCGAAGAGGTCGCGGAAGGTGGACGGCAAAAAGGCCGCAACCATGATTTCCACAAAGGCCAGCAGGAAGCCGCCCGCAAAGGCGCCGCGTATGTCGCCGATACCGCCCACCACGGCCGCAATGAACGCCTTCCAGCCTGTCATGGCGCCCATGTACGGGTCAAGTACCGGGTAGGACATGGCAAAAAGCAGCCCGCCCAAACCGGCGATGCCCGAGCCGAGCGCGAAGGTGAAAACGATGACCATGTCCAGGGGGATGCCCATCAGGGGCAGGGCGAATTTGTCCCAGGAAACGGCCCGCATGGCCATGCCGAGGCGCGTCCGGGTGACAATCGCGTGCAGGAAAACGAACACCAGCAGGGCGGTGAAGATGACCCAGAGCTTGAGGTTGGTGACGGCTATGCTGCCGAAGGTATAGATTTGTTTTTCCAGCAGTTCGGGCAGGGCTTTGCGTCCCGCGCCGAGCAGGGCGAGGTTGCCGTTTTCCAGGATCAGCCCGCACATCAGGGCGGTAATCACCACATAAAGCCGGTGCGCGCCTTAGCGGCGCAGCGGTCTGTACGCAATGCGCTCCAGTGTGACCCCGACCAGCGAGGTGAGTATGACTGTGGCGGGTATGGTCAGAGCCAGAGCCGCGCCTTGCGGCAATTCCGGCCCGGATGTCGAAAGCAGAAAGGTGGATACGAAAAAGGCGATATACGCGCCCACCATAAAGATATCGCCGTGCGCGAAGTTGATCAGCAGCAACACGCCGTATACAAGCGTGTACCCGAGGGCTATCAGCGCGTAAAAGCTGCCCCACTGCAAGGCGTTGACGCATTGCTGAATGAACTGTTCCATACACGGGCACCTGAAGAGCCGGCGCGCGGCCCCTGTCCGCCGGCAAGCGCGCATGCCGCGGCGGAACCGGCCGGATTGCGCGGCCGGTTCCTGGGCATAACGCTTACGGACAGACGGATTCCATAAAGGTGAATTCGCCCTGATCGTCTATTTTCACCACCACGGCGCACTTGACGGGGTCGCCCTGGCTGTCGAAGCGCATGCTGCCGGTGATGCCGTCGAATTTTTCGATTGCGGCCAGATTGTCGCGCACCAATCTGCGCTCCGCGCGCACATTGTCTTCCAGCTTGCCGCCTTTCTGAACGGCCTGCAGTACGATGTTCACGGCGTCCCAGGTGAGGGCGGCCACATCGTCCGGCACATAGCCGTATTTTTTGTTGAACTTGTCGATGAATTCCTTGGTTGCGCCCGTTGCGCCGGCAGCCGCGTAATGCGTGGAGAAAAATTGGCCTTTACATGCGTTGCCGCAGAGTTTCATCAGTTCCGCCGATCCCCAGGCATCGGAACCCATGAAGGGGTTCTTGTAGCCGAGGTCTCTGGCCTGGGGCACGATCAGGGCAGCAAAGCTGTAGTTTTGCGGCAGAAAGATAAAGTCGGGCTTGAGCGCCGTGATCTTGGTCAACTGGGCCGAGAAATCCTGGTCTTTGGGGCCGTGCGACTCAAAGGCAACGACAGAGCCCGGACCGTGCAGCTTTTCCCATGCGTCCTTGAAGTTGTCCGCCAGACCTTTGGAGTAGTCGTTGGATATTTCGAAGAGTACGGCGGCTTTTTTCGCCGTGAACTGTTTGGTGGCGAAGTTCGCGGCCACAGGAGCCTGGAAGGGATCGAGGAAGGCGGCGCGGAACACCCAGGGCCGGTCTTTGGTGGTGTCCGGGTTGGTGGACCACGGGGAAATGAGCGGAGTTTCGTTGTCGTTGGCCACTCCGCCCGCGGGCACGGCCTGGCGTGAGGACTGCGGACCGACCAGGGCGATGACCTGGTCCCGGTCTATGAGCTTCAGGGTGACGTTGACCGCCGACTCCGGTTTGGCTTCATTGTCTTCATAGATGAACTCCAGCGGATATTTTTTCCCTCCGACCTCCAGCCCGCCTTTGGCGTTGATTTCTTCTTTCAGCATTTCCGCGGCGAACTTGGTGGATTCGCCCACCTTGGGAATTTCTCCGGTCAGGGGTATGGGGAACCCGATCTTGATGGTCTGCGCGGCCAAGGCTGCGCCTGCCGAAAGCAACGTCATGAGGACAACCGACAAAAACATTTTTCCCGCTCGCATTATGTCCGCTCCTTGCTTGACAATTGTCGAAAGAAGGCAACGTACCCGCTGCGGCTGCAAATTGCAACAAAATTCGGAAGCGCGTACGCCGATTTTGGGGCTGTCGAGAAAGCGGACAAAGCCTTGACAATCTTGCCGCATCAATATATCAATTTATCCAGATAATGTGATAAAAGCAGAAAGCGGCGCACTGCCGCCGCCGCCGTTGACGCGCCTGCGGAACCGGCAAAAAAGCCGCGCGAAGCCGCCTGCCGAAAGCGGGCGTGAAGGCGAGTCCTCAGTAGGGAACGCAGTTCCGTCCTGCCTCACGCAATGCTTTGCATTTCGGCGCTGCATCCTGTCGCGCTGTTCCACTTCCTGAGAAAGTTTATGGTAACTTTACCGCAAGTGGAAGCACACATTTTTTGCAAGGAGCAATCATGCAGACCCACATCCTCGGCTTTCCCTCCATCGGGAAACGGCGGGAGCAGAAACAGGCTCTCGAATCATTCTGGAACGGCGCTCTTTCCGTCGATGCGCTCTCCGCGACATGCGCGGAACTGAAAGAACGCCACTGGCGGATTCAGAAGGACGCCGGCCTTGATTACGTGAGTACCGGCGACTTCTCCCTGTATGACCGCATGCTGGATATAACCTGCATGCTCGGCGCGATTCCGGAGCGTTTCATTCCGTGCCGGGACGATGCGCCGGCGGACAGGTATTTCAGTCTGGCGCGCGGCAATATCGGGCACAACATCGCCCCTCTGGAAATGACCAAGTGGTTCGACACCAATTACCATTACCTTGTGCCGGAAATCGACACCGACCGCCCTTGGACCGCGACGGCGCACCCGGTCGTCGCGGACACGAAGCAGTCCCGTGAACTCGGCTTTTCGCCCAAGCCCGCGATAATAGGCCCGTTTACCTGGCTGGCCCTGGCCAAAGCGCCGCGCACTATCCGCAAATGGGCGCGGCTCGACGACATTGTCTCCGTGTACGCGCAACTGTTGAAGGACCTTGCCGGGCACTGCGCCTGCGTACAGATTGAGGAGCCGGTACTGTGCACGGAACTTCTGCCGGAGGACGCCGGCAGGAGCTTTCGCGAAGTTTACGCCGCACTGAACGCCGCCGGCCCGAAACTTATGCTCACAACATACTTCGGGGGGCTGGGGCGCAACCTGCAGTCGGCCGTCGGGTCCGGCTGCGCCGTCCTGCACATCGATGCGCTGCGCGGCCGCAAACAGTTCGACGAGGTCCTGAACGCGCTTCCCGGCGACGCGGCGCTTTCGCTCGGCGTTGTTGACGGGCGCAATATCTGGAAAACGGAGTATTCCGCAGTGCTTCCGCTTGTCGAACGGGCCGTCGCCGCGCTCGGCAAAGACCGCGTTCTGTTGGGCTCAAGCTGCTCGCTGCTCCATTGCCCTGTGGATCTTGCGGAAGAAACGGCCCTGCCGGAACACATCAGGAAGCGTATGGCCTTTGCCGTGCAGAAGTGCGCGGAACTTGCCGCGCTGCGCGCCGCCGTCGAGGGCAACGGCGCGGACGCCGCGGGCGCGCAGCCCGACGAGCCGCATCCCGACAGATGTGTCGCCGCGGTACGGGAACGCGTGGCGTCCGTAACGCCGGACATGCTTGCGCGCCGTTCACCCTACCCGGAACGCCGCGCCGCACAGGCGTGGCTCAAGCTGCCGCCGCTTCCCGCAACGACCATCGGCTCCTTCCCCCAGACCGATGCCGTCCGCAAAGTACGCCTGGACTTTAAACGCGGAATCATCTCCGAAGCGGACTATGTCGCCGCCGTCCGGCGCGAAATACGCGACTGCATCGAAAAACAGGAACAGCTCGGACTTGACGTTCTTGTACACGGCGAGGCAGAGCGCAACGACATGGTGGAATATTTCGGCCAGCAGCTCGGCGGATTCTGCTTTACGCAAAACGGCTGGGTGCAGAGCTACGGAAGCCGCTGCGTCAAGCCGCCGGTCATTTACGGCGACGTCTACCGCAAGCATCCCATGACGACGGAGTGGATACTTTATGCGCAGTCGCTCACGAAAAAGCCGGTCAAGGGCATGCTGACCGGGCCGGTGACGATTCTCTGCTGGAGTTTTGTGCGTGACGATCTGGAGCGCAGCGAAGTCTGCATGCAGATTGCCCTTGCCGTTCGAGATGAAGTGCAAAGCCTGGAAAAGGCCGGCATCCGCGTCATCCAGATCGATGAGGCCGCCCTGCGTGAAGGCATGCCCCTGACCCGCGACGAAGCGGAAATCTACCTGCGCTGGGCGGTCGACGCCTTTCGCCTTGCGTCCTCGGGAGTGGAGGACTCCACACAGATACACACACACATGTGCTACAGCGAATTTAATGCGATTCTGTCCTGGATAGCCGCCATGGACGCCGATGTCCTCAGTATAGAAGCCAGCCGCAGCGGTATGGAACTGTTGGACGCGTTCACCGATGTCCACTATCAGGGAGCGGTCGGGCCGGGGGTGTACGACATCCACAGCCCGCGCATTCCGTCCGAAGAAGAAATAACGCAACTCCTGCGCAGGGCCTTGCGCCATATACCTGAAGAGCAACTGTGGGTGAACCCCGATTGCGGCCTGAAAACGCGCCGCTGGGAAGAAGCGTGGCCGTCGCTGCAACACATGGTTGCCGCAGCCGCGCGGGTGCGCGCCGAAGCGACGCGCCGTTGAGACCGGGCGCGGCTTCGGATTGCCGATGGACGGCACAGCGCCGGACGCGTCAAGCCGAAGCCGTACCGACCCACTTTTCCTCACCAAAGTCAATTTGCGAGTATTTACTTAGGAACTGATTGAAAATAATCTTTACTTTTTATATCCACAGTAGCATAAAAGGGATGACTTTCATAGCGAATGGAATTACACCATATTGCCTGATTTGTCAGCCTAAAAGTAAATG
>JAISMY010000010.1 GCA_031276485.1 Desulfovibrio sp.
AGCGTGATGTCAAAGGCAGCCAGCTTAGAAATAATGCTCGTAACTTTAACAATTAGACACTAGTGCCAAGCCTCACTGACTTGCTGCTACCGAAAGTGCGAAAAACTCTGGACACTACCAGGGTGAGTAGCTTTTCACGGCCTTGAAAACGGTACTTGACGCGCCAGCTTTTCACGCCGCTTGGGGCGACAAAAAGAAACAGGCCGTTGCCGTCAAAGAGTTTTTGGGGCTTGTCAGTGGGCTTTGCGCCGCGGACAGCGGTATCTGTGAGAGAAAAAGATTGAGACATGGGGGTATTACTCCTGGCAAGGGGTTTAATACCCCTACCAGTACCCCCAAAATAATGGGGTGACTATGGTTTTTTCGAGCCGAGTTCGGACAACCTGATTCGCATATTCCCTTGCCAGGAAAGATTTTTCAGACTGCGCCGAACTCGGCTGGATTAAAATCTGGCGGAGAGAGAGGGATTTGAACCCCCGATGGATTTTCACCCATGCCGGTTTTCAAGACCGGTGCCATCAACCGCTCGGCCATCTCTCCGCATGCACAAATTTCGGCAATATCTTGTTTACGGCGCACATCCGCTAAGCCGAACCGCATGGATAATGCGGATTCCAGATAAATTATGGTAATTTTAATCTGACGAAATAATTCAGCGTTACTTTGTGCATCAAATCGCCGGTCACTGCATTTTTTCTTTCCTTTCTGCATGCTCCGGAAGGCATCGCCCACCAGTTTTCCCAACGCATTGCACAGATCCTCGTCGGCATCGACGAAACGTAGGCCCATGAGAGCGCGCCCGCCCGCATCGCGCGACCATGCCACATCGGCGACGATCTGGAAAAACTGGTCGTTATCATTCTCATAAACCTTGAAAAATGCACCGCACTCGCGCGGCTTGCATCGCTTTCACCAATCCAAGGTCGACTTAAAGGCGCGCGCAGCTTCTTCGGCTCCGACTTCCAGCACAACGGAACCGCCCGCGACGAAGGTAACGGCATCGCCGGTCGTGACGATTCCTATGCGCGCTGCATCGTCGCCGAGGCGGCATCCCGGCATTGTCGCGCACAACATCTCAAAATCATTTGCTTTGTTCTCCGGCACTGTGAGCAGCAGCCGGCTTGCGGATTCGGAGTACAGCAATGCGACGGTTTCACGCACGGCGTCCGGTCCGCCTGCGGGCACGGGTACGCGGTCCAGTTCCACATGCGCGCCCGTGCGGCCGCCTATGCACATCTCGGCCAAGGCAACTGCCAACCCGCCGTCGGACAGGTCGTGGCAGGCGTTCGGCAAACCCGCACACACGGCGGCATGTACCAGCGCGTACCGCGCGCGGGCCGTCACAGCGTCCGGCAGGGGCGCTTCACCGCCTGCAATGCCCAGTTCAGAGGCCGCTTCGGAACCTCCCGTCTCGCATCGGGTATGCCCCAGTAAATAGATGACGTCGCCGGCTCGTTTGCAGTCGCTGCTCAAGGCCAGATTCACATCCGGGATATAGCCGAGAACAGTAAACAACACGGTGGGCGGAATGGAAATTTTCACTCCGCCGCCCGTATAGTCGTTCTTCATGGAATCCTTGCCCGAGATGCAGGGTACGTTGTAGGCTTCGCAATAATGCTCCAGCGCTTTGCACGCCTGCACCAACTGCGCCAGCTTATGGGGGCCGTCGGGATTTTTTTCCGATTCCACCGGGTCGCTCCAACAGAAATTATCGACGCCGACCATACGTTCCGGGTCCGCCCCGGCGGCAACGGCGTTGCGCACGGCTTCATCGACGGCGCAGGCCGCCGCCCGGTAGGCGTCGAAATCGCCGAACTTAGGGCAGATGCCGTGGGCAAGGACAATGCCTTCCTCGCAGTCAAGCACGGGCCTCAGCACGGCGGCGTCCGAAGGTCCGTCACGCCGCACGCCGGTCAGCGGCTTGATCACGCTCCCCCCTTTGACTTCGTGATCGTACTGCCGGATCAGGTATTCCTTGCTGCAAATATTCAGGCGTCCGAGCATGGTCAGCAGCAGTTCTCTGTGCGTGCAGCCGCGCAGACGCAGAGCGTTTTCCAGGTCCGCCGGCGTTCCGCCGGCCGCCGGCCGGATCGCTCCGGGGTCGAGTCGGGCGCGCAGTTCCATGCGCGGTACACCGTGGTGCATGAACTTCATGGGCAGATGAGCGACCGTCCGGTCTTTCCAAGTGACGTGGAAGAAGCCGGAGTCCGTAAATTCACCCACGGCGGCCGCCTCCACATCCATTTCCGCCGCCAGTTTCAGAAACTGCTCCAGATGCCGGGGGGGCACGGCCAGGGTCATGCGTTCCTGCGCTTCGGAGAGCAGTATCTCCCAAGGCTTGAGGCCGTCGTATTTCAGCGGAACCTTGGACAGATCAAGAACGCAGCCGCCCGTGTCTTCGGCTGTTTCTCCCACAGAGGAGGACAGCCCGCCCGCGCCGTTATCCGTAATGGACGTGTACAGCCCGAGATCGCGCGCCCTGATGATGAAATCGTACAGCTTGCGCTGGGTTACGGGGTCGCCTATCTGGACGGCGGCGGCGGGCGATCCTTCGTGCAGTTCTTCGGAGGAAAAAGTGGCGCCGTGTATGCCGTCTTTGCCTGTGCGGCCCCCGGCTACAACCGCGACGTCGCCTTTCCCGGCCCTTTTGTAATGGCCGGGCCGGCCGTGCAGCACGGCAGGCAAGAGGCCCACGGTGCCGCAGTACACGAGAGGTTTGCCGAGATAGCGCTCGTCAAAGACCATGGAGCCGTTTACCGTGGGAACTCCGCTCTTGTTGCCGCCGTCGCGCACGCCGGCGCCGACGCCTTCCATGATCCTGCGCGGATGCAGCAGCCGCGGGGGGAGTTCTCCCTTGTAAAACGGCGGGGCGAAGCAGAAGACGTTCGTGTTGCATACGAGTTCCGCTCCCATGCCTGTGCCCATCGGGTCGCGGTTCACGCCGACGATGCCGGTCAGCGCGCCGCCGTAAGGGTCCAGAGCGGATGGGCTGTTATGGGTTTCCACCTTGATGCAGACGTCGTAATCGGCATTGAAGGCCGCCACGCCCGCGTTGTCCGTGAAGACCGAGCGGCAGCGGTCTTTTTTCCCCGCCTTGCGTCGTATCCTGCCGGTGACGTCCATGATGCAGGTTTTGTAGAGGCTGTCGATGATCTCGACCCGGCCCGAGGCGGGATCTTCGCAACGGATGCGCGCGGAGAAAATTTTATGCTTGCAGTGTTCGGACCAGGTTTGCGCGAGTACCTCCATTTCCGCGTCGGCGGGGTTGCTCAGGAACTCCGGGGCAAGACCCAGGGAGCGGCGTTCGCCGACGCTTTCCGGGCGAAGAAAGTGGTCGCGCACGACGCGCATTTCCTCCAGGGAAAGCGCCCAGGTGTTCTCGCGGCTTGCGGCGGCCAGTTCCTCGTCGCTCATGGACGACAGGGGCACGACTGCGACATCGCCGGCTGCGGCAGGCAGGGCGACTTTGGCAGAACGCGGAGCAACGCCCGGCTCCCGTCGCCGTTCTTTGCCTTTTTTGATGCTGAAGCGCTGGATGAGTTCGTTGACCAGGAGAGCACGCGCCGCGCGCTCCACATCTTCCCGGTCCAACGCGCACTTCAGGTGATAATGCGTCGCCGTATAGACGGCGCAGGACTCTTTTCGCGCCGCGTCCAGACCCAGTACCAAGGCCAGGGTGTCTCGGGCCGTGCGCCCCTCGTTGTCGGTAACGCCGGGATGAAACGCCGTTTCGATGATCCAGTCCGCATCCGACGAGAACGGTTCAAGGGACGCTTCCTGCACTATCGGGTCATGCAGGACGGCCTTGTCTACGGCCGTTTGCAGTTCGTCGCGCTCCAGGCCGTCAACGGTATAGGCCTTGGCAATGCGCGCGGCGTCGATACCTAGGCCCCAAAAAGATTTGGCCTTGGCGGCGAAATTTCGCCCCGCATAATCGTCTGTTCCGGCCTTCGGGCGGACTTCCACGGTAAACAGCATCGGAACTCTCCGGCGGAAAAAAGAAAGAGTCAATCTTGCGGCAACCCTCGGGAAACGCAGGTGTTCAGCGCCGGCACAGGTTCAGAAGCGTAGGGGAAATCTCTTTCTTCAATTCTGTGTGCTGTCCAGCGTCTGTACACGTTTCAGAGATATGCCGAGCGCGCCGTTATGTCCATACCCGTCCGGCAGCGCTGGCAATTCTATGTATGGGCCCAGCAATTCTAATTTTAGAAGGGGTATACGTTATAGTCGTGAAATATCACAATTTTTTATGATTACGGAGGAGGGACACCGGTTATGATTGTTCTCATCAGCATATTCCATGAGTTGA
>JAISMY010000018.1 GCA_031276485.1 Desulfovibrio sp.
AGCGCCTGGAAGAATCCCCTCTGTTCCCATTCCCGGAAATAGCGGTGAATTGAACTTGGGCTTCCGAAAACTTCTTTCGGGAGAGCCTTCCATTGTATACCGGTGCGCAAAACATACACGATCGCCGAAAAAACCATACGAGGGGCAATGGGTTTTCTCCCACCTCCAAATTTGCGTTTATATTCCTTTTCTCGTGACCTTTCCGGTTTCGGGATCAGGGGTTCAACGATGGCCCAAAATTTGTCCGGTACTTCCCAAGATTTCGTTTTCATTTGCTCCCCCTCTTTTGGAGAAAAGCATAGACGAAAGTCTGGAAAATGTCTAGTTATTTATGGACAAGCTCTTAATGTCGGTGAGCGTCATCCTACGTTTAGGGCCGGATTGCCGGTCATCACGCAGTTGTCGCCGCAACCCTTGTACACATACGCGCCAGGCGCGACGGTGTTGTTGCTGCCGATTTTCGCCCCGGCCAGGACAACCGAGTACACTCCGAAGCTGTTGCCGGAGCCGACGCGCGCGTTTCCAAGCACAATGCTGAACGGCGCGAAAAAATTGCCGTCCCCAATCCGGACGTCATGCCCGACGACCACGCTGCCGTTAAGGTAGTTCGCGTTTCCCAGAGCCGCATCGCAGGAAATATGGCAGTTGTGGGCCAGCACGTTCCCTTCGCCGGATTCGCTCTTCCCGACGCGCCGCACTGTGGGATGCGTCAGGTTCATAAAACGCGCGCCGCGATCCTTCCATTTGCCGAAAGCCTTAAGCCGCAATTCCGGCATGCCGATGCCGAGAATAAATTCATCATCCCTGTCCGGCGTATAGGTATCGTCCGATCCCAGAGCAAGGTCTGCCAAATCGCGCAATTCTCCGGCATAACCCTCGAAAGCGAGAAAACCTTTGAAAAACACATCGTCACGTTCCTTCATCACATCACGCAGCAGCCAGTAGCATTCCCTGGCGGCGCCGGAATTGCCGAGGATGAGCACGTTGCGGCTCATACGGTTCGGCCTCCGTCCACAATCCAGTTCTGACCGGTAATCCACCGCGCGGCGGAAGACAGGAGAAAAGCGGCCGGACCGGCCACGTCTTGCGGCATTCCCAGGCCAAGTGGATACAAAGGCTCTTCCTCGCGCAGAAAATCCTCACCCAGCAAGGCGATGGTTTCCTCCAGCATGGGTGTGCGTACCAGGCCGGGGGAGATGCAGTTCACCCGGATGCCGCGCGGAGCGAGTTCTTTCGCCATGCAACGCGCCGCGCAGACCAGGGCGGCCTTGGCCGCGCCGTACACGCTCTGCCCCTTGTTCGGGGCCACGGCAGCGACTGCGGCGATGAACACAATGCCGCACGCGGGCCGGCTGTTCCGGCGGTCCGCGACGGTTTTGGCCAGAATAAGAGGAATGTGGCAGAGCAAATCGAACAGTTCACGCGCCTGCATCGGATCATAGAGCATGAAAGGCGCGGTCAGGGTTTTTCCGGCGGCGCAGACCAGTCCGTCGAATTTTCCGTAGCGTTCCCGCAATGTTTGTACCCATTGGGACAAGGTGTCGGGTGCATCGGTCAAGTCCCTGAGTTCGAGATGAAACAGTTCAGGGCGCGCCGCGCGCGCTTTTACCGCATCCAGTTTTTCCCGGCTGCGGCCGCTGGCAATGAGCGTCGCGCCAAGGCTGTTGCAACGTAAAGCAATAGCCGCGCCGATGCCGGAGCTTGCCCCGGTGACCAGGATACGGTCTTCCTCCGTAAAGGCGGCAAGAGGTTCAGTGCGCGGTGAGCAGGGCATACAGATCACCCACGGTTGCCGCCTTTTTGATTTGGGCGAGTTTCAAATGCCTGCCGAAAGAGCGTTCCGCCAGGGCTAAGGCGGCCATAGCCGCCAGGGAATCCCACTCAGGCACATCGGCGAGGGCCATATCCATCTTCAGATGCCCTTCGCATTGCATAGTATCCCGCAACAGGACCAGAAAGGTCTGTTCATCCATCGTGTTCTCCGGCGAATTTGCTGTGCCAGTAGGCGATGCGCTCCGAACGGGATGGCGTCGCTGCGGGAGGAATGAAATCATGGACGCCGCAGCAGTGCAGTCCCGTGAAATCGCCGAGGCACGATCCCCAGGAAAGGCCTATCCCGAAACCGCACAACATCAGGTGCAGGCGCTGTCGCGCATCGCATCGCCCTTTGAGCCGGTCGCAGATGGCGGAGGGAATGGAGGCGCCGGCCTGATTGCCGTACCTGGTCAGCGTTTCCCAGGGCGTCTGTTCCGGCGTGAAGCCGGTCGCCGCCGCCAGGTTTTGCACAATCTGCTTGTTGGCCTGATGCAGGATCAGAAAGTCCAGATCCGCCGGAGCAAGACCGCGCCGGGCCAGATGTCCCCGGATGTGTTCCGGAACCACGGACATGGTGAAATCGAATACCGCCGCGCTGTCCATCCAGGTATTGCCGTAGCCGCCCACGCTCCAGGGGTTGCCGCCGGCATCGCGGACAAGGGCAAGATAGCCGTCCTCTTCCGGGGCGCCGGGCAGGTGGGGGATGCGCCCTCCGCCGCCGGGACGGATAAGCGCCTCATGCCCGCTCCCGTCGCTGCCTAGGGAAAAAGAGAGAGGAGCGGCTTCATCCGCATATTCCAGCAGCGATGCTGTTCCGGCATCGCCGAAAACCGGCGCGATGATCCTGTTGGCCGGGTTTATGCTGCCCAAATAGGCTTCGCCTACCAGCAGCAGCACCCGCTGCCGGGCGCGGGCTTCGATCATGCAGGCGGCCAGCCATAAGCCGTAAATATAGCCGGAGCAGCCGAGATTCACGTCAAAGGCCGCACAGTCGGTTGCCAGACCCAGGCGTTCCTGTTGTACGAAAGCCGAGGCGGGCATAGGATAGTCGCCGGATTGGGTGACACAGACTACGGCGTCGATGCCCGCGCGGTCCGTAGCTGTTTCCGTCAGAAGGCGCTCCGCCGCCTGTACGCACAGGTCCGAAACCGTAACCCCTTCCGGGGCGATGCGGCGGCGATCCAGTCCGGCCATTTTTTTGATCCGCTCAACCCTGCGCAGGTCATTGCCGTAATACGCGGCCTCATCCTCCAGCCGCACCTCATCGCGCGGCACAACAGCGGAAACGGCCTTAAGCCGGACATGAACGAACTCGGGAAAAGGCGTCACGGCATTACAGTTCCTGTCGTATGATGCGCGCAATCCGCGCCGCGGTTTTTTCTTCCAGCTCCGCATACAGGGGCAGACACAGCACCCGCGGCGCGAGGCTCTCGGCCACCGGGCAGGATTGCCTTTTATCCAGATAGGGAAGCGTGTTCAGGGCCGGATAAAAATAACGCCGGGGGAAGATGTTTTCCCGGTTCAGACGCTCCTGCACGCGGAGCAGGAGTGTTTCACTATCGAAAATTACCGGATAATAGGCATAATTGTACGTCAGGCCCGGCCGGAGCGCGGGGCGGCGCAACCGCTCCGGCGGCAGCAGATCGTCATACATACGGCTGACTTTTTCCCGTCCCGCGATGTTATCCGCAGCCCGCTCCAGCAGGCACAGACCCATGGCGGCGTGCGGTTCGGAAAGTTTCGCGTTGAGACCGGGCCGTACATGCGTATCGCCGTAATGGCCGCAGGCGCGCAGCAGCGAAAACGCATCACGATCTTTCCGGACGCGCATAACAAGTCCGCCCCCTTCCACAGTATGGAAGACCTTGGTCGCATGGAAACTGCACGCCGCATAATCGCCGAAATCCAAAAGGCTGCGTCCTGCAAAGAGACTGCCGAAGCTCTGCGCCGCATCGTAGAGAATGCGGAGGCCGTTTTGTCCGGCTACGGCCGACAGCGCCTCCACATCGCAGATGTTACCGTAGATGTGCACCGGCACAAGCCCGGCAGTGCGCGGCGTTATTCTCCCGGACACGCTTGCGGGGTCGAGACACAGGGTTTCCTCGTCAATATCCGCGAAAACCACGGAGCATCGCTCCCAAAGCAGGGCAGACAGCGTAGCGACATATGAAAACGGCGTGGTAACGACTTCTTTACCCGCCAGACCGGCGACATGCAGACCGATCTGCAGGGCCAGGGTTCCGTTGGCGCACAGACCGAAATACGGAACGCGCAGATAAGCCTCCAGCTTCGATTCAAGCTGCAGTACGCAGACGCCGGCATTGGTCAGATGCCGGGATGCGAGCATGTCTTCAACATACTGCGCATAAGTTGCAAAATCCGGAACCAATGCCTTTGTGACGGTTACGGGCCGGCAGTCATATGTATCGGCCCCACTCAAGCGGCATCGTTCCCGGCCGGGGACATACTCAAGCGATACACGACCGCGGCCGTCCGGCAGTCCCGCCCTGTCGATATTGACGCAGTTGACTCCGGTATGTTCTGTGAAGAAAGAGGACCAGGGCGGATGAGGAACCCGTCAGGGGCGCATCGCCTGAAAACGCCGAAACAGCCGTGCTTCCCGAAGGAAACAGGACCGTGTGGAAACGCCGAAAGCGCGCCGTTCCTTGCAGAAAGCGCATCAGCGTATATCGTATGGTGTGTATGCGCAAGAAACAGGCCAAAGCCGGCGCTTTCAACCAGTCTGCCGCCTTTTTCCCAAAGATGAAAACTTTCTTTCCTTGCGCCTTCATGCCGCCCACCCGAAACAGAGGCTACAGACTCAGCAATACCGGAAACAAGCCGCACCCACACCGGACCATACTATTCGGTTGCCGACTGAAAAAATTTACCCTGCGGCAACATAACAGTCAAGGGCTTGATCCGGCCATAATCCACCGCGCCCATGGCCGCAGTTCTCCAAAAACGAGGAAAAGATGTTTTTCAGGATGCTCTTTTGCTCCATTGGTGATTTTTTATGCCGTTACTTCGCGTTCGGATGACCTTCCTGTCGATTTTCGGCGATTTTCCGGTTTTTTTGGACGCACGTCTCCTCTCGGGTTTGCGCCGTTTTTCAGGGTCGCCAAGGTCAGGCGGGACATGCTCGCAACCGGCTT
>JAISMY010000032.1 GCA_031276485.1 Desulfovibrio sp.
CCTCGGCCCTGCTGGAAAGGATCGTGCTTGCCTCAAGCAGCAGCGGAGATACTGTTCTCGACCCCTTCTGCGGCAGCGGCACGACCTTGTATGTCGCTCAGAAGCTGGGCCGGCGCTGGATCGGCATCGACAGCGCGCCTCTTGCCGTGCAGCACAGCTCGCAACGCCTGCGCGCGGCTTTCCCGGACGTCTCGTTTCCCGTGTACGCTCCGAAAGTAAAATAGTCGGCCCTGAAAAACGAATCAACATTTTGAAATATCTTGCAAAAGAAAGTAAGATACGGTATCTTTTTGAACAGAAAATGCACTGCATACTGCAAAAAACCGGTCGAAACGCACAGGGATCTGCCATGGCTCTGATAACGTACGGTATTTTTCGCACATTCAGAAATTGAAGTAGCTCACCAAGTCGGTTAGGTTTTGGTTCTCATATCCACCACCTACCCGGCAAGGAGAGCTACGTAATGGAAGCTGTCAAGGAGCACGAAAAAAAGAAAGTCTCAACTGACTTGCTGCTACCGAAAGTGCGAAAAACTCTGGACACTACCTTCAGATTAAAGCTTGCCGATGTTAGCGTAAATAGCGCACTCCGCATAAAAGGCATGTCCCCCCCTGTTTGGCAATGTTTATCCGGTGGAGCAATAGCGCCGCGTTCGCTTTGATGTCCGGTGAATGAGGGCCGGTCGGCAAGTTGCCTGTTCATGCAAAGACGGACTTCAGTACGTCCTCGACCTCCGGCGTAAGTTCCAGACGGTGCATGCCGCCCCTGATGACGTAAAGCTGCTTGAAACCCTGAGGCAACAGCGGTTTCGTCATTCTTTCATGGTCTATAAGTTCGTCCGCATCGCCGATAATGACGTGCAGCCTTGCGTCGTCCCCTGCAGCGTCGTCCAGGTATGCGAATTTCGCAAACAACGCGAGATAGGCCTTGCAGTCGATATATCCGCGCAAGGTCAGGAAGGGGGCGAGCGCAGGATTGATAAGCACGGTCGTCGCCTCCGGAAACAGCAGGTTCAGGCAGCGCGCGAAAAAAGCGCCCAGACTGCTGCCCAGAACATAAAGCCTCGGAGCGCCGGCAGGCCCGCTCCCGAGGTAAGACGAAGCCCGTTTTTCCAGTAGCCGCAGAATGCTTTCCGGGCTGCGCCCGCAATAATCCAAGGTCGGCGAAAAAATTTCGCGGTTCCTGATATTCGCCGCGAGCCACCGGTATTTGCTGTTGTCGCCGCTGCCGGTAAATCCGTGAATATTGATGATCACAGCAGAAAAACAGACGGGGTTCGGGTTACAAACGATCCAAATCTTTTTTCCGGGCTTCCGGCGTGAAGTAAGTCATGCCTTCGTCATGGGCTGCGGAAAGGCTGCGGCGACTTGCCGCGCCGGCTCCGCATATTCGCGCATCAATGTCTCCGGAGTGAGTACCGCGTATCCTCCCCGGCGCCGGCAGAGCTGCCGGGCCTGCGCCCCTGTAGAACGAAAATGACGCTCAACACGAACAACCCCACTATATCGGTTACTGTGCCGGGGTCAATAAGCAAAAAACCGGCGCCGGCCAGCAAAATTCTTCCCCACGCCGGACAGGGAGCGCGGAAATAGCCGGTCAGACCCGTCGCCAGGCAGACTATGCCCGCCACGGAGGTAACGGCGGCCTTGAGCGTCAGCAGAATCGCGGGCGCCGTGCCTGTCCCGGCGGGATACACCATGGCCAGCACGGGGCTCATGACAAAAATAAAGGGCACGATGTAGGCGGCTATACCCAATCGGAAGGCTTCAAAACCGGTCTTCATGGGATTGCCGCCGGCAATGCCCGCTCCGGCGAAGGCGGCCAGGGCCACCGGTGGGGTGATGTCGGCCACTATGCCGAAATAGAATACGAACATATGCGCGGCAACCGGTTCCACGCCGAGTTGAATCATGGCCGGAACGGAAATGGTGGCTTGGATGATATAGTTGGCCGTTGTGGGCACACCCATGCCGAGCAGCAGGGAACAAAGCGCGGTCAGGAGCATGGTCGGGATAAGCAGCCCGTCGGCCAGACCGACGATGCCTCCGGCCATTTTCATTCCCAGTCCGGACAAGTTGACCACGCCGACGATAATCCCCGCGCAGGCGCAGGCCGCCGCCACACCGACTGCGGAACGTGCGCCTTCCTGCAAAGCGGCGATGAAGCGCTTGAGAAAGGACACGATTTCTACCTCGCTGGCGCGCGCAAGTTCAACAATCCACACGGCGACGGCGGAAAAAGTGCCGAAAAGCGCCGCGCGCATCGGCGTGTACCCGGCAGATAGCATGGCCGCGATGACCGCTACCGGAGATATCATATACCAGTTCTCGCGCAGGAGACGCCGCCAGTCCGGCAGTTGTTCCTTCGGCAGTCCGTGCAGACCGTGCTTGAGCGCTTCAAAGTGCACATTGGTAAAAATGCCGACGAAATACAACAAGGCGGGAATACAGGCGGCCAGGGCCACCGTGCCGTAGCTGCAGCCGATATATTCCGTCATGATGAAGGCGGCGGCTCCCATAACGGGGGGCATAAGCTGACCGCCCGTCGAAGACGCGGCTTCGACGGCCCCTGCGAATTCCTTGCGGTATCCTGTCGATTTCATAATCGGAATTGTTACAGGACCGGTTCCTACAGTATTGGCAACGGAACTCCCGCTGATCGTTCCCTGCAGCGCGCTGGCTATGACCGCTGCCTTGGCCGGGCCTCCCGTTGCGCCCCCGCACACGCCCATGGCCATCCCCGTCATCCAGTCCCCGACGCCGCTTCTTTTCAGGAATACGGCAAACAGCAGAAAAAGAAAGATGAAAGTGGACGATACATAGACCGGCGTTCCAAGAATGCCTTCCGTGCCTATCCATTCAAAGGTGGCTATGCGCTTGATGCTGAGTCCCCTGTGGGCCAAAAAGCCCGGAAACAGAGGGCCGAAATAGGCATAGACGAGAAAAAAGGCCGCGAGAATCACTATAGCCGGACCGACCACGCGCCGGCAGGATTCCAGCACAAGCAACACGGCCAGAATGCTGACCGCCGCGTCCGGATCCGAATACATGCCGCTGCGCAGGTACAATTCTTCATAAAAAAACACATGGTACGCACATACCCCGGCACTGCACAGGGACAGGAAATAATCATACCAGGGAACGGACGGCCCGAGTTGTCCCCTGCGTGCCGGATAAAGCAGGAAAATCAGGGTCATGGCTGCGCCGACATGCGGAGCGCGTTGCAGCGTGGAAGGGAATGTGCCGAAAAATGCCGTGTACAACTGGAACAGTGACCATGCCAGAGCTATACAGAACACGGCTTTTGCGGTGGGGCCGCGAAGGCGGCGCTGTGCTGATTCCTGGTCCAACTGTTCGAGGATGTTCGAACCGCTGCTTATGTTTTCATCAGAAATTCCTTTATGGTTTGCATCCTCTCCCTTCAGAAAGATTCCAACTTGCCGCCCGGCGGAGCCGGGCATACCTTTCCGGTGCCCCCTCCTTTCAGGGAGGGGGCAATCCGTCCGACTTTCAACGGCCGGGACGGAGTCGGCCGGCGGCCGGCGCCGGCTGTGGTTTGAAATATGCATACGACACTCGAAATTGAGCGCAACCGGTATCAGGTTGCAGAAATTTGCAGAAATTGCGCCTGCGCCCACAGTCTGCTCCGGCCGACCTGCGCAGTTCGGAGCAGGCGCTCCGGAGCACAGGCGTTTGCCTACGGCATAATCGACGCGGGTACAGCGACGTGTTTTTCTTTGTAGTAGCGGACTGCGCCGGGATGCAGCGGTGTGGTGATGCCGTCCAGCGCGGTCTTCAACCGTATGGATTTCCCTGCGGCATGGGCGGTTGCCACTTCCGAACCGTACTCATAAAGAGCCTTTGTAAGCAGGTACGCCGTTTCTTCGTCCAGGTCAGCCCGGCAGTACAGCGCAGCTTGGCAGGTGACCGTTTCGATGCTTGCCGTGTTACTGTATGTGCCGGCCGGAATGGAGAAGCGGGTGAAAAAGGGATAGGATTCCCGCAGCCTGGTCAGTTCGGCGTCGCTGATGTTGACGTAGCTTAAATCCACGCTTGCCGTGAGTTCCAGAATTGACGAAGCTGGCACGGAGAGTACGGCGCAACTGGCATCGATATGACCGTCCCGCATTTTGGCGGCGGCGTTGCCGAATCCGTCCCGTTGCGCCTGAATGTCGTCCATGCCTATTCCCGCCGCCTTGAAGAGCAGTTCGGTGATGACCGCTGTGCCGCTGCCCACCGGTCCGACGGCAACGCGTTTGCCCTTGAGGTCGGCAAGCCTGGTTGCCTTTGTGGAAGCAACGGCCGTTATCTGGTAAACTTCCGGATAAATTACGCCCAATGTTAGGAATTTGTTCATTTTGCCTGGAAATGGAGCGCCCCCGTTCCAAGCCGCGTCGGCGACATTGTTCATGGCCATGCCGAGGTCGGCTTCGCCGTTGTGCAGCAGGTTCATGTTTTCCACAGATGCCCCGCTGGCAACGCTGCCGACCGTAATGCCTTTACTTTTAAGATGCTTGTTCCATGTGGCCGCCATGGCTCCGCCCAACGCATAGTAGGTGCCTCCCGATGAACCCGTGACCATGATCAACTGCTGCACCTTGTCGGCGGCAGGCGATGGGCAGGCGAATCCGGTTATACCGGCGACGGCGGTTGACAGCAGCAGGATAATTTTTGCAGTGTGCATGATAATCTCCTTGAATGTAACTGAGAAAAGAAATATCAGCATCAGGGCATTCGTCGTCGGCTGCCGGTTTCCGCAGAAATCAGCAAACATCGGCCGCAAGACCGATGCGCCGCCGAAGGCGGCTTGAGGCAAGGCGCAACCGCGCCTGCGCCGCAAACGAGCCCACATTAAAGCAGTTCACGAATGAAACGAGTGAAATGCGCCGCAAGGATTTGCGGCGCAAATCCTTGCCGCGAAACAGGAGCAGGCGGGCAAAGCCTGCCGTAAGCGAGCTGTTTCAAGCGTTAAATGCTTGGTATGAGGACGAATCCCTGCAGAGCAGCCCGACTTTTTCAAGTTTGAACCGCTTCAACATGTTCACATTTTGATGCGTACGGCTGTAACTCTACGGCAGGACGGCGTTGCCGTCAATTCCCGCACAGGCAGATACCCGCAGCCGTTCAGTACAGCGGGACGCGGGGAACGTATAGCCGAAGTCGTATCAGGCATTGAAAAGGCTATATTCTAATATTCAGATAACGCAAATCACTACGCTTTTCAGGGTTTGACACTGCCCGTCCGGACTCAACCCGACCGCCCCTGTTCTAAATTCGTTTTGCATATCCGTATGATATATGATATCGTTTCCCTCATTTTCGGCAAGATTTATTTGGTTGGCCAATAATACCCTCGCCCAGCGAACCCCGCAGAATATCAAAAAGATCGCCCTTTTCCGGGCGAACTATGCAGTTGGGAATATTGGCCGCCTTGGACGCCTTTTCCGTGTAATGCGCAATCTCCGCGGCGGAAAGCTTTTCGCGTTCGCCCAAAAGGCCGTCCAGCAGGCGCGCAAAGTCGTCAACGCTTTTCAGACGCATGCAGGCGAGAATTTCCGCGACGCGCTCCCGTTTCGCGCGCTCGACAAAAGCCAGAAAACGCGCCAGCAAAAGCCCGTTCGCCCTGCCGTGATCAACATTCTTGTAATAGGTGAGCGAATAACCCAGGGCATGCACGGCTGTCGTACCCGTATTGGCGATCACCATCCCGGCAAGGGTGGAAGCCGTGAGCAGCTTCCGGCGCGTCTCGTCGTCCGGGTCGTTTAAGCCCGTTGCCGCGATGCACGACGCTATGAGCGCGATGCTCTCTTTGGCCGAAGCGTCGCTTACGGACGAAGCCCGCACTGAAAGCATGCCTTCCACGGCATGGGAGAGCGCGTCAACGGTCGTATTCACGGTCACGTTTTTCGACAGGCCCCGCATGTAGGCGGCATCCAGAAAGGCGAAGCGCGGGAACAGCAACGGTCCGGCAAGGGAGGTCTTGCTTTCCGCGGCATCGTTGGTCAGGATCGCGTACTGCGTCACTTCCGAGCCGGTGCCTGCTGTGGTCGGCACGGCGGCTACAGGCAACGCCCGCGTATAGGACGCGGTGAAGATCTCGGCCGGCGGCACCGGCTTTTCCTGCGCCGCCAGCAAGGCCACGGCCTTGCCCGCATCCATCGGCGAACCGCCGCCGACGGCCAGCACAAAGTCGCAGCCGTTCGACACGGCTTCGGACGCGCCCTCGTACGCGCAGGCTATGGTGGGGTTGCTCATCACCTTGTCGTAAACGCAGTAGGCCTGTCCGTTGACAGCCAGAGCTTTCACCGCATCGTCTAATGAACCGTTGGCCTTGGCCGAATGCGTTCCGGTCACGATCAGGGCCTTTGTCCCCAACTGCTTGAGCGCAGCGCCGTGCTCCGCAAGACAGCGTTCGCCGCTGAATATCCGCGTCGGCATGAAGTATTGGAATTTCATCAAAATTTCCTTCTGTCCTTCAGGCGATTTGTTTGTCCACCAGGGAAAGAACCTCGTCCATTGCGCGCATCGCTTCGGCGAGTTGTTCTGCGGTGATGATCAGCGGAGGCGCGACAAGCAGCATGTTCTCATGGCTGTAGGTCATGAAACCGCGCGCGGCTAGTTCGCGGATAATGCCTTTCATCACGCCTTCGGGATCTTTGCCGTATGCTACCAGAGGCTCTTTGCCCGCCTTGCTTTTGACCAGTTCCAGCGCGGAAAAAAGACCTATGCAGCGCACGTCGCCCACACAGGGATGCTTTTCCTTCAGGGAGTCCAGGATTGCGGACAGTTCCGCGCCGCGCGCCCTGACGTTGCCCAGGACGTCGTGTTCCCTGTAATACTTCACGCAGGCGATGCCGGCGGCGCACGCCAGGGGATGGCCGCTGTACGTCAGGCCGCAGGACAGGAAGTTGTCGTCGAAATGCGCCGCGACGGCTTTGGACACGGCAACGCCTCCAAGCTGCACATAACCGCAGGTCACGCCTTTGGCGAACACCACCATGTCCGGCTTGATTCCGTAATGCTCAAAGGCGAACATGGCGCCCGTCCTGCCGAAACCGGCCATGACCTCGTCGCAGATCAGCATGATCCCGAACTCGTCGCAGATCGCGCGCACTCCGGCCAAGTAGCCTGCGGGCGGTATAATGACGCCGTTGGAACCGGTGACTGTTTCCAGCACCACAGCCGCCACGGCATCCGGATTTTCGTAAACCACCTGCTCGCGCAGCTTGTCCACATAATAGCGGGAGGCTTCCTGCTCCGATGCGAAGGTGAGTTTTTCCCGATAAATATAGGGGTCGAAAAATTTCACGAATCCCGGAATACCGGGTTCCAGCGGGTAACGGCGCGGCTCCCCGGTCAGGTTGCCGGCGCCGAAACTGGAGCCGTGGTAGCTGCGGTAGCGGGAAAAAACCTTGTGCCTGCCGGTGTACATTTTCGCCATCTTGACGGCATTTTCGTTGGCGTCCGCCCCGGCGTTGGTAAAAAATATCTTGCCGAAATTGTCGGGCAGCAATTCGACCAGCATCCGGGCCAGTTCGCCGCGCGCCTCGTTGCCGTATGACGGCGCGATAAAGCAGCAGATCTCGGCCTGCGCCTTGATTGCGTCGATAATCGCCCTGTTCCCGTGACCCAGGTTCATGTTCACGAGCTGGCTTGACATGTCCGTGTACCGTTTACCCGAGGGATCCCACAGGTAGATGCCGTCCGCCCTGTCGACGACTATGGGGTTGAGTCCGCGCTGCTTCGACCATGATTGCAGGTTGAAGGACGTATGCGCGGTCTTGATGGATGCTTCAGACATTGTGCGTATCCTCCTGTATGGAAAAAAATGCGCCGCGGAGCAGGTTCGGCAGATTGCCCCATTGCCGCGGAAGTTTCAAGCCGCCGTTGCGGCTTCGCCGACACGGACGGGAAAACGCGGCCGCAACGCCTGTTCCAGGGCACGGGCCACGCGCATGACGAGCAGATCCTCATACCTGGCTGCAACGACGGCAAGTCCGACCGGCAATCCGTCCGTGCCGAAACCGCAGGGCAGAGACGCCGCCGGCTGCTGCGTCATGTTGAAAGGATAGGTGTAGGGCGTCCACTGCACCCAGTTGCCGTTTGGATCGCCGTCCGGACGGTTGCGTCCGGCTGCAAAAGCCGTAAGCGGCAGGGACGGGGTGAGCAGAACGTCGTATTTTTGGTGAAAGACGGCCATGCGCTCCGAGAGCGCCACCCGCACCGCCGAGGCCTTCATGTAGTCGACCGCGGAAATTTTCGCGCCTTCACGGGCAACGGCAAGCAGGCCTTGGTCCGTTTTTTTGCGTTGCGCTTCCGGAATACCGTCCAGAAGCAAGGCCGCCCCCGCAAACCACAAAATATTGAAAGCCTCAATCGGGTCGGCGAACGAGGGATCGGCCTCTTCGACGCACGCGCCCAAGCCGGCGGCTGCCGCAACGGCCGCATCGGTCGCCGCAAGCACATCGGGCGCGGGCGCGGCGTAGCCGAGGGTCCGGCTGTAGGCGATCCTCAGTCCCTTGAGCGGCATGCCGAGCGTCGCCCGCCAGTCGGCGGGGAAATCACCGCCGCGGTAAAAGTCGCGCACATCATCGCGGGCGACGATATTCAGGAAAAGAGCGGCATCCGCAACCGTGCGCGTCAGCGTCCCCAGGTGGGACAGGGTGGTCATGGCGCTGGGCGGCCACTGCGGGATACGGCCGAAGCCGGGTTTCATCCCGAACACCCCGCAAAAGCCGGCCGGGATGCGAATGGAACCGCCCGCATCGGACCCCTGGTGCAGAACGCCCATGTTGAGAGCGGCAGCAACGGCCGCACCGCCGGACGACCCCCCCGACGTGCGCTCCGGGTTCCAGGGGTTGCGGGTAATGCCGTATACGGGGCTGTCCGTAACGCCCTTCCAGCCGAATTCCGGGGTCGTGGTTTTGCCGAGCAGCACGGCGCCGGCCTCGCGCATGCGTTGCGTAAACGGGGCGTCCACCGCGGGGTTGCGCGCCGGATCAACGCTGAAGGACCCTTTGCGCGTCGGCATTCCCGCGGCGTAGGTCAGATCCTTGATGGACGCGGGGATACCGTCCGCCGGGCCGAGTGGAAGCCCGGCCGCGAAACGCGCCTCGGATTTGCGCGCGGCATCCAGAGCGCCGGACTCGTCGACAAAGCAGTAAGCATTGACCTCGGCGTTGAACCGGGCAATGCGCTTCAGTGCCGCCCCGGTTGCTTCCACCGGGGAAAGTTTGCGGGAACGGAACAGTTCCCCCAGTTCCAGGGCCGTCATCTCGCCCGGATCCGTCTTGTCGATCATACCGGTCCTCAAACCTTTCTATTTTAGGGAAACGCTGCCTTATTCTTTTGAAAGGCATGGGGGCAAAAAACGGCTGCGTTGAACACTTGTATCCGGCACCCGGCCGGAGTGAGAGTTTTATCAGCCGCGCCCGCGTCATATCGCCAGATAGCGGTCCCGCACGTTACTCCGGTCACGCGCGAAGTCTTCGGCGCTTCCGGAATACACGATGCGTCCTTCTTCAAGCACATAGTGCCTGTCCGCCAGTTTTTCGCAAATGAGCAGATTCTGCTCGACAAGCAGCACGGCTATCCCCGTCTGCCTGACGGCGGCCAGAACCTTGACTATATCGTCCACGATGACCGGCGCAAGTCCTTCCGTAGGCTCGTCGAGAAGGAGCATTTTGGGGTTGGTCAGAAGTCCGCGGGCGATGGCCAGCATCTGCTGCTCGCCGCCGGAGAGCGCGCCGCCGCCGTTGTTGCGCCGCTCGTAAAGCACGGGGAAAAGACCGAAAATTTTTTTCAGGGTCCATTCGCCGGGCCGCGCGGCTATGGAAAGGTTTTCCTCAACGGTCAGCATGCTGAAAATACCCCGATGCTCCGGCACAAGGGAGATACCCGCCCGGGCTGTCTCGTAAATCTCCCGCCCGACAAGTTCCCGCCCCTCAAAAGTCACGGAGCCGGACGCTGGACGAAGAACGCCGACAATGGAGCGCAACGTGGTGGTCTTGCCGGCGCCGTTGCGCCCCAGCAGACTGACCAGTTCCCCCCGGCCGACGGAAAGCGACACCCCTTCAAGGATGTGGCTTTTCCCGTAATAGGCATGGACGTCTGAGAGTATCAGCATCGGACGGCTTCATCCGGACAGGTTTTGCGGGCGCAGGGACGGGCGGACGGAAAGACCGGCATCAGGCCACTTCGCCCAGATACGCTTCGCGGACGCGCGGGTCGGCGCGGACCGCTTCGGGTTTGCCTTCAACCAGGACGCCGCCCCGGCTCATGACCGTAATCGTGTCGCTGACGGCCATGACTATGCCCATGTTGTGCTCAATCAGCATGACGCTGTACTCTTTGCCGAGGCCGGCGATAAGTTCCGTCATCATCGGGATGTCGTTCACGCCCATGCCTGCGGTAGGTTCGTCCAGGAGCAGAAGCTCCGGTTTGCCGCACAAGGCCATGCCCACTTCCAGAAGACGCTGCTGCCCGTGCGAGAGGTCGCCGGCGGCAACGCCGGCTTTGCCGTCCAGCCCCAGACGCTCCATGATGCCGTCGGCCAGCGCGGCATGCTCCTTGCGCGCGTTGACGGAACGCCAGAAAACCAGGGCGCCGTTGCCGTCGCGGCCCTGCGCCGCCAGACGCAGATTTTCGCGCACCGTGAGATTCTGGAACAGACTGGTGACCTGGAAAGAACGGGCCATGCCCGACCCCACCCTGGCATGGGCCGAGCTGTTGGTGATTTCCTCGCCCTTGAAAAGGATGCGCCCGCCCGTGGGCCGCCTGCCGCCCGTCAGACAGTGGAACAGGGACGTTTTGCCCGCGCCGTTGGGACCGATTACGGAATGTACCGTCCTGCTCCTTACCCGCAGGTTGACCTTGTCCACCGCCCTGAAGCTTCCGTATGACAGGCTCAGGTTCTCGGTTGTGAGGATGTGGGAATCACGCATCGCATTACTCCTTGGTCGGATTTCAAGTCAAAACCGCGACCGTAACGATATGCCCGGCCGGGACTTCGGAATTATTCCACCGGCTGCGCAGGCGGTCCGGCAGCGTCGGAGGCGCCGTCCGCTGCGTACGGCACTCCGCCGCCGAAGCGCCGCATGAGGCTTTCCACGCCGCCCCAAAGACCGCCGCGCAGGAACAGCACGATAAGAATCAGCGCTCCGCCCGTCAAAATCAGCCAGCGCGGCCAGATTTCCGCCAGCATGTCGGAAACGATCACCCAAGCTCCCGCGCCGAGCAGAGAACCGAGCAGAGAACCGGTGCCGCCTATGACGGTCATGATCACGATGTTTTCCGACATGGAAAGCTGAATGTTCTCCAGAGGAGCGAAATTCAGCAGCATGGCGTACAAGGCCCCGGAGAGCGATGTCATGGCGCCGGAGACGGCAAACGCCGCGATTTTGAAGTTTCGCGTGTCGTAGCCCAGCGCCAGAGCACGGGCTTCGTTTTCGCGCACGGCGATCAGCGTGCTTCCGAAGGGTGAGGCGATGACCCTCCGGACGGCGATGAAAATCAGGAGAAAAATAACGGCCGTAAACACATAGTAGGCCGTTGCGCTGCTCAAGTCGGCCAGGGTGACGCCGAACAGCGCCAGCGGCGGCCGCGGTACGTCCAGAAGACCGTTGTCCCCGCCCGTCCAGTCGGACAGTGTGTAAGCGATAAAGTACGCCGTCTGGTTGAAGGCCAGAGTCATCATCACGAAATAAATGCCTGTGCGCCGGACGGACAATGCGCCTACAAGGGCCGCCGACACCGCTCCGGCGACAACGGCGACCAGCAGCGCAGGCAGCAGGCCGGCACCCAGGCGCATCATGGTCAGTGAGGAAAGATAGGCGCCTGAACCGAAAAAAATCGCCTGTCCGAAGGACAACAGCCCTCCGTAGCCGAGCAGCAGGTTGCAGGCCAGAGTCGCCGTCGCGAAGATCAGAATCTCCGTCGCCATAGTGCTGGAAGGCAACGCAAAAGGCATCAGCACCAAAAGAACGGCAACGGCGGGCGTGGGTCCGCCGAACGGCCCGGAACGCAGGGATGCAAACAGATCCCGGCCTTGCCCTGAACCGCCCGGAGCATGCCGCGCGGCGCGCGCCTGCCCGTTTGCGTCCATCTCAGGCCCTCCCGAACAGACCGTAAGGCCTGAGTAAAATGACTGCGGCCATGGTCCCGTAAATCATCAGGCTCGCGCCCTCGGGCCAGAGCGTGCTCATCAGGCTCTGCACCAGCCCGACCAGCAAGCCTCCGAGCAGCGCCCCTGTAAATGAGCCCATGCCGCCGATTACCACCACAACAAAGGCAATGCCCAAAACCTCCGGCCCCATGAAGGGGTGTATGCCGCGGATCGGAGCGGAAAGCGTTCCGGCCAACCCGGCCAGCCCCACGCCCAGAGCAAAGGTCCGGGCAAAAAGGCGGTGTATGTTCGTGCCGAGCAGGGCGACCATTTCCGCGCTTTCACTACCGGCCCTCACCAATCCGCCGAAGCGGGTCCGTTCCAGCAGGTACCAGAGCGCGAAACCGATGAGCGAGGTAAAGGCTATCAGGAACAGGCGATAGGTCGGATAGGTGAAATTCCACAGCTTCACAACGCCCTGCAGACCGTCGGGCACCGGGATGCTCTTGCCTATGGGACCCCATATCATGATGGTAGTTTCCTGCAGAATCAGCGCGATACCCACGGTGACGAGAATGTGGAAGGTATGGGGCAGGCGGTAGATACGCCGGATGAGCGTCACCTCTGCCGCCCAAGCCAGAAAGGCGACCAGCGGCGGACCCGTGAGCAGCGAAATCCAGAAGTTGCCCGTCAGTTCCGTCAGCGACCAGCACAGGTAGCCGCCGAGCATAAAAAAGGCGCCGTGCGCGAAGTTCACGAAATTCAGCAGTCCGAAGATTATGGTCAGGCCCGCCGAGATGAGGAAGTAGATCATGCCCAGCCCCAGACCGTTGAGAACCTGAAAAAGGTACAGCATTATTCCGCGCCGCCTCGCCGCTTGCGCCTTTGCGCATCAACTCATTTTACAGAGGATTTGGTCGCCTTCCGGAAAAGATTTTCCGGAACTGACGACTGTCGCCAGATCGTCGCGGTCTTTCATCGCGGCTTTCGCTTTGCCGCGCAGCAGGTAGTAATCCTTGATCACCTGGTGATCCTGAGCGCGGATCATTTCCGGACCTGTCGGCCCTTCGTACCGCATGCCTTCCATAGCCTTGATCACCGCCGCGCCGTCCGCTGTACCGGCTTTGGCCGCGGCATCAAAAATAATTTTCGTGATGATGTAGTCGCCGGCCAGAGGATAATTCGGATTAATGCCGTAGACTTCGCGTGTGCGCTTGACCAGGGCGTTATTGACGGGCGCGTCGACCTGGTGCCAATACTGCGCTCCGAGGTAGACGCCTTCCAGCAGATCGGGCCCCAGTGACTGGAACCAGTCGAGCCCCTGCGTCCAGGCCAGGAGTATGGTCATTTTGCTTTTCATGCCGAAGTTGGCCGCCTGCCGCAGACAACTTGCGCCGTTGCCGCCGAAGCCCAGAATCAGCAGCACATCCGGGTTCGCCGCCGCGGCGTTGGTCAGGTAGCCGGAATATTCCTGTTCCTGGGTCGAGTGGTAACTGTTGCCGACATGTTCGATGCCCAGTTCCGCAAACAGATTTTTGGCAGCCGTCAACAGGGCTTCGCCGAACACGTATTGCGGCGTGATGGAATACCAGCGTTTCGCCTTGGGATTGGACGCAAAGAGCGGACGGACGGTTTCCTGTATGGCGCCGTAGGTGGGGACGGTCCAGCGGAAAGTCGCCTTGTTGCATTCCGAGGCGGTAATTTCATCCGCGCCTGCCGGGGTCATAAA
This sequence comes from Desulfovibrio sp., assembly GCA_031276485.1. Taxonomy (GTDB): domain Bacteria; phylum Desulfobacterota; class Desulfovibrionia; order Desulfovibrionales; family Desulfovibrionaceae; genus Frigididesulfovibrio. Next base: position 13,832 of record JAISMY010000032.1, read on the forward strand.
GACGCCGCCGACCTTGTTGATTTCCTTGCCCACAGCCAGCGCGGTCGAGGACAGGGTACAGCCGCCGAAAAAGCGGGCATTCTGCTGCTGCACGGCCTCCTGCACCTTGCGCACGGTGCGGCCGGGGTTGCCTTCGGTGTCGATGGTTACGTAGCGGGGCTTTTCCCCGAGCAGCAAGCCGTAGTCGTCAACGGCCAGTTTCGAGCCTTTTTCGGCGAATTCTCCGTAGCTTGCGTATGCGCCCGACATGGACTTCAGGCCGTAAAAGGTCACCGGGTCTGCGGCAAGCGCGCGTCTGAGCAGCGGGGGAGCCGTCAGCAGCGATGCGGCGGCAAGCCCTGTTTTCAGAAAGGTCCGTCTGTTCATCAAAAACTCCTTAATAATGAAACCGTTGTTGTCCGTACGGCGAAAATTGCGCAGGCATGACGCCGCGTTGCGCCCTTGCTGCACTCCGCGCCCGGATGTCCGTCCGGAGCAATTTTCAGGCCACGGCCGCACCTGTGTACCGGTTGACGCATAACATACGCATATAGCTTGCGTATGCCGTTCATATCGAGATCGCCGCGTTGTTTTATTTTGCAAAAGAGCTGTTTTTTACGGTCGAAAATACTACCATTCGGTATTTTTTTCTCCGTAAACTTCCAAACGGACTTTTTTTCGGGGATGAGAACGGCAAATGCCCCGGCGCAACGCGCCTTGTCACGGCGGGGACGAACTGCTATGCACAGGCGTGTAAACACTGACGACCGCCGCTCATAACCGGGCGTACATCGACGGCGCGAACTGCTATGCACAGGCGTGTAAACACTGACGTCACAGGGGAGCTTGCCGTGAACATATTACGCGTTGCCGCTTTGCCGGTGCTTCTCGCGTTGCTGCCGGCACCCGCCGCTTTTGCCGAAAGCGCCGCGGTGAGCAAGGCTGAATGGGCTGAATTGATGAAAAATCCCGAATTCCGCATCGCGGAACAACGCCTCGGCGCGGCCTACAAAGCAGCGCTGGCCGCGCGCCCTGCGGCGGAGCGCAAAGCCCTGCGCGAGGCGCAGCGGCAATGGAACGCGCAACGGGAAAAGGACGCGTTCGAGCAATTCGGCAAGGGTACGCCGCGCTATACGCGCTTTTTCATCGACAAGGCCGCCGCGCGCGCCGCCGAGCTCCAACCCCCGCATACGGCGAAACGTGCCCCCGCTGCAGCCCCGGCGAAGGGTACGGGCAAAGCCCCGGCCGTTTCTCCCGCAACGCGCGCGGTCAACGCCCCGGCCCAGCCTTCCGGCTCCGGCAAATCCGACGTTTTGCCGAGGACCGCGACTGACGACGGAAAAGGCGGCTTTACCATAAAAAGCAGCAGACAGTATGCCGGCTTGTCCTTGGAACTGTCTGTTTCCTATCCGCAGGGGCTGGGCGGAGCGGCGGATGCCGCGGTACAGCGGGCGGCGCAGGCGTTATTTGACGAAACCGTAGCTTCCTATGAAAAAGCCGCGGCGGAACGGGCTGCCGAAGCTCCCGGCAATGCCGGTTCCCCGCACGGCTGGGAAAGCACCACCGGCTATACCCTGTTCCACCCCTCGGCGCGATACGCTTCCGTTCTCTTCTCCACCTTCGTGGACACCGGCGGCGCGCACCCGAATCGTTTCTTCTCGGCGAGGACATACGATCTGGCCACAGGCAGGGCTTTGACGCTGCATGAGTTGTTTCCCCAAACGGTTCCGACCGATGCTCTTGCCCGATATATCGTCGCAAGCGTACTGCAGCAGAAAAAGGCGCGAGACGCCGTCACCGGTGACGAAAAAGACAACGTGGACCTGGATATGGACAGAATTCTGCTCACTCCCTACGGCATGCGCATTGTCTATGCGCCGTATGAAATGGGCAGTTATGCGGAAGGCGAATATGTTGTGGATATCTCCAAACAGGATCTGTTGAAACTCGGAGCCTACCCGGCGCTGTGGCAATGACCCGCGCCTGCCTGAGCATCATACGCCTGCGGCGCGCTTGACTTGCCCGCGCCTTTCGGCATACCCGGTATTGCCGGTCGCCAGGATGAAAGTTATTCCACCTCCGAATTACATTTACCGGCATGGAGCAAAGAAGATGTATTCATTACTGGAAAATTTCTCACTGCGCGCGGTTCTTGAAACATTGCCCAATTCCGTATTTCTGAAAAATTCGGATTTACGATTTGTCTATATTAATAAAGCCTATGAAGTGATGTTTGGCGTCAAAAAAGAATATATCATAGGCAAGACGGTGCTTGAGCTTGATTACCTCCCATATAACGACAGAGTTTTTTACCAAAAAGAAGATCTCGATATGTTACAAAATGCAAAAATTAGTCATCATATCATAAAATATAATTTTTCGGATGGAAAAGTACATATCTGCCATTATTGGAGCGGCGGATTTGTGCAGGAAGACGGCGTACGCGGATTGCTTGGCGTCATCGTCGATGTCGATCAGGAACGCAAAGTAATTGCCGTACTCCAAAAAAAAATACATAATGTTGTTTTACAAAAAAGGCAGCTTGAAGAGGAAAGCACTATTGATTTTCTGACCGGTCTGCATACCCGTAAGCTGTTTGACGATGCGCTGTTCAGGTATGCCGCTTCGGGCGACAGGCGCTTTGCGTGTATCATGTTTGATATAGACCATTTCAAAGTAGTCAACGACACCTTCGGACATCCTGCCGGTGATACTGTGCTGAAAGAAGTTGCGCAGGTTCTCAAGGCGTGTTCGCGGACCGGCGACATCGTATGCCGTTACGGCGGGGAGGAATTTGTCCTCCTTCTTCCGGGCAGCGAGCTGGACACGGCGGTATCCGTTGCGGAGAGAATGCGTGAGCGCGTTGCCGAGCTGGTACGTCTTCCGGACGGTCGCGCCGTCACCGTAAGCGCCGGATGCAGCGAGTACGCCGAGGGCGAATATGGAGCCCTTGTCCTGCAGCGCGCCGACGAGGCTCTGTATGCGGCCAAAAACTCCGGCAGGAACCGCGTGTGCGCGCTGAACGCGCCCGCTCCGCAGCAGACGGAGCCGTGAACACTCCTCCTCCGTGAAAATCCTGTGCATCGACGCCTCCTTGGCTCCGGCGCTTGCCGCCTTGGGGCATGAGGTACGCATCGCCCATCCCGCAGCCGCGGTTGTGGACCTCCCGTCCTTGCCGGAACTGCGTGATTTTCGGCCGGACTTGGTCTTTCAACAGGAGTCCCTGCATCGCCCTGTTTTCTTGAAAAATTTGGAACAGGTTCCCTGTCCCCTGCTTTTCTGGTCCCTGGATACCCATCTCAATATTTACTGGCAAAAATATTACCTGCGGCTTTTTGACGTGGTGGGGACGCCGCACGTTTCCTTTTTCTCCCGCATGCCGGCTCTGTGGACGCCTGCTCGACTGTTCCGGCTGGCTATGTTCGCTCCGGATCTGCCTTGGCGTCCCCATGCGGAGCGAACCCGTCCGGCGGGTTTCGCAGGTCGGGACAATCCGGAGACGCGCCCTCTGCGCTCCCGCTTTCTCCAAATTTTGCGCCCTCTGGGACTGACGACAACCGACCTGCACGGGAAGGAGATGCTGGAATTTTACAGGGATACACGCATTGTGCCCAATGAGGCCATCGCCTTTGAAGTCAACTTTCGCCTGATGGAGGCGGCCGGCGCCGGGGCTTGCGTACTTTCGCCCGACATCGGCCCGGATCAGAACGAGATCTATGCGCCCGACAGGGAAATTGCGGTGTACGGAGACGGGTGGGATATGCTGGAAAAAATGGCTTTTTTCCTGCGCCGGCCGGATTTGTCGGAAAAAATCGGCCGTGCGGCATGGGAAAAAACACAATCCCTGCATCTGTCCCGGCACAGGGCGCAAAGCGTGCTGGATGCGGCAGCCTGCACGGCGCATGCTCCGCGCGATCCTGTGTATCTCGCCGCGACATTGGTCCAGCGCGGGCGCGGGCTGCACATGCCCGTGCCGGAATCCCTGCTGCGCCTGATAAACCGTCCCGACCGGCCGGAGATTTATGCCCTGTTGCTGCGCTGCCTGTCCGAAATGTTTCCTGGTGAAGCAAGCGAACGCGTCCTGCGCGGCGCGCTGCGTCTGCCCCGTCGGGGCGACGGCGGCGACATCGCCTTTGCCGTCATGGGACATGCGCTGCAGCAACGCGATTTGCCGTTGTTTTCCCAAGCCCTGTCCACCCTCAAAAGAACGGGCGGGGTTGAAGCCCCGCCGCCTGTTTCCTTATACCAGGCCGCGCTTGTACTGGCGGAAAGCCTGCGTGCATGCGGACGCCTTTTTCAGCCCGGTCTGGAGTTCCGAGCTGAGGATATGGTGCCGGAAACCGCTCTTGAGGCATTGTGGGTCGCCCGGCTGCATGCGGACGGCGATACGGAATGGGCACGTCGCCAAGCCGCGCTTTGCGCAGAAAACAAAGCCCTGCTTTCGGTACGCCTGCAGGCATTGAGCGTCCTGCTCGAACGCGGCGCTTCGCAACGCGTCCTTTCGGATTACGCGCGGGCCTGCAGCACCGCCTACGATATCGTTTCCGGACAGGCAATCCTGCGGCAGGATCCGCGGAAAGAAACGGCGCCGTACAATGTTTGAAGTGTTCTCGTTTTGCGTGTAAACTCCGCAAGTGCTTGACGTCGCGGAAATGAAAATTTCAACCCGGAGAACACAGTGGTCGCCTGCGGCACACCGCACCGCGCGCCCGCAACCAGACCAAGGGAGTTTTGATGAAAGCTCTCGGGATACTCGTTCATAGGCACAAAGATTCGAACCCCGCAACCAGACCAAGGAAGTTTTGATGAAAGCTCAACGCAGCCTGCGCATGACGCAGGGACCGGAAAAGGCCCCGCACCGTTCGCTTCTTTATGCCCTAGGCCTGACCGGAGAGGAAATACGCCGTCCCCTTGTCGGCGTGGTCAACAGTTTCAACGAGGTCGTACCCGGTCATCTGCACTTGCGGACCCTTGCCGAAGCGGTCAAGGCCGGCGTGCGCGATGCCGGCGGCACTCCCCTTGAATTCCCGACCATAGCCGTATGCGACGGTCTGGCCATGAACCATGAAGGCATGAAATTTTCCCTGCCGAGCCGGGAAATCATTGCAGATTCCGTGGAAATCATGGCCACCGCCCATCCCTTTGACGCGCTGGTATTAATCCCGAACTGCGACAAATCCGTGCCGGGCATGCTCATGGCCATGCTGCGCCTGAACATCCCGGCGGTGCTGGTCAGCGGCGGCCCCATGCTCGCGGGAGCGTCTCTGCCGGGCGGGGGCCGGAGCGACCTGATCAGCGTGTTTGAAGGCGTCGGCCGTGCGCGCGTCGGCGCGATCAGTCCGGACGAACTTGAGGAAATGACGCAAAGCGCCTGCCCCGGCTGCGGCTCCTGCGCGGGCATGTACACCGCCAACACCATGAACTGTCTGGCCGAGGCCATAGGGCTGGCCCTGCCGGGCAACGGCACCGTCCCGGCCGTGTCCGCGGACCGCATCCGTCTCGCCAAACGAGCCGGGAGCCTGGTTATGGCCCTTCTCGAAAAGAACCTCACGCCCCGCGACATCGTGACGGACAAGTCCATCGCCAACGCCGCGGCTGTGGACATGGCCCTTGGCGGGTCGTCCAATACCGTTCTGCACCTGCCCGCAATTTTCCGCGAAGCCGGGCTGAATCTTTCCCTGGACATGTTCGACGCCGTCAGCCGCAGGACGCCGAACCTGTGCAAGCTTTCTCCGGCAGGGCTTCCGCATATCCAGGATCTGCATGAGGCCGGCGGCATCCCCGCGGTGATGGCCGAGCTTCTGGCCGGTGGGCTGCTGCGCGGCGATCCCCTGACCGTCACCGGACTGAGCATAGCCGAAAACCTGCAAACATTGAAAGCTGCCGTCAAAAATACGGAAGTGATCCGCCCCCTGTCCAACCCGCATTTCCCGGAAGGCGGCATTGCGATACTCAAAGGAACGCTGGCCCCGGAAGGCGCGGTGGTCAAGCAGTTCGCCGTGCTGCCCTCCATGATGCGGCGCACGGTCACAGCCAGGGTGTTCGACTCCGAAGAAGCCGCTACGGCGGCCGTATTGGGCGGAGAAATCAGAGCCGGCGACTGTGTGGTGGTGCGCTACGAAGGACCGCGGGGCGGTCCGGGCATGCGCGAAATGCTCACCCCGACGTCGGCCATAGCCGGCATGGGACTGGACGGCGATGTGGCCCTTATCACCGATGGACGCTTCTCCGGCGGCTCGCGCGGGGCGGCTGTGGGACACGTCTCGCCGGAAGCGGCGGACGGCGGCGTGATCGGCATAGTGCGCGACGGCGACGATATTCTCGTAGACATCCCCGGCCGGCGCCTGGACCTGCTGGTGAGCGAAGAGGAAATCCGGACGCGTTTCAGGGCATACAAAGCCCCGGACAAAGCAATCGGCTCCTCCCTGCTCCGCCGCTACGCGCGGCAGGTCGGCTCGGCGTCGACCGGCGCGGTGTTCGGCGATTACTGAGGACAAACTGATTTATACCAATTTGCATTCAATAGAAATCAAATTGGTATGGCGGAGGCGAAGCCGCCGCCCGCAAGTTTTTGAAAAATCAGGCTTTGCCTGTTTTTCAAAAACTTTGGCGTCTTGCATTCAAACTCGTTTGAATGCAACTTGGTATT
>JAISMY010000075.1 GCA_031276485.1 Desulfovibrio sp.
CGCCCCCCCGCCCCCCCCCCCCCCCCGGGCGGGGGCGGCGGCGGCGCCCCCCCGGCGGAGAGAGGCATGCGTACGGTATTCTACATCCCTCCGCTGAGGAAAATGAGCGGCGGTCTGGCCGCTATCTATGATACTGCCCGCGATGTGCGAACCTTGGGCGGCGAGGTCGCGCTCTGCGGTCCGGACAGATCCGTTCCTGGTTTGGAGGAAGCTTGCGCTGAAGGATTGCCGTTTCTGCCTCCGGGCAGCCGCCTGTCGCCTTCGGACCTGTGGTGCGCTCCGGAGAGCTGGCCTTCGGGGTTGCATGCAGGCGCGACATCCGGGGCCCAGGTGGCGGTGTATGTGCAGAGTTGGATTTTTATGCTCAAACCGCTCCCTGGTGACGTTCCCTGGTCGCGGCTTCCTTTTTCCTACATTGCCGTATCCCGGCCGGTGGCGGAATTTTTGCGGCGGGTACACGGCATAGCCTGCCGCGATGTGCTTCCCCCGGCTGTGGGTGATGTTTTTTTCCATGAGCAGGCGCGTCCCGACGGACGGGTACGCATCGCCTGGATGCCGCGCAAGAACAGGGCATTGGGGGAGAGCATCCGGCAGATCGCCGGGCATATCCTGGCGCGCGAAGCCTCGCCGCCCCGCGTGGAATGGGTGGAGATACACGGGCTGCGGCGCGAAGCCGTCGCGGATATGCTTGCGACCTGCCGCATTTTTCTCAGCAGCGGTTTTCCGGAAGGTTTCGGGCTTCCTCCACTTGAGGCCATGGCGTCCGGCTGCGTACCCGTGGGTTTTACCGGGCTCGGGGGCTGGGAATACATGCGCCGGACGCGACTGCCGGGGGAAAGCGCCGTTGAGTCCCCGTTTGCGTTTGCCGGGGATGAAGGGGACATAGGGAACGGCTTCTTTTTTTCCGATGGGGATGTTTATGCCGCCGGGCAGGGTTTGGCGAAAGCGGTAAGACTGTCTGTGGAGCAGCCGGACTTGTGGGCGGCGATAAGCTTGCGCTGCCGGGAAACCGCGCTACGGTATACCAGGCAGGCCAGGTTGAAGCATGTCGAGCGTATTTTTCTGTCGGGACAATGGAGGTAATGCCGATGCGAAATCCGCAGAGGAGGATTGCAAAAGACGGATTGCTTCGATAAAGTGCGCCCGTTGCCTGTACACACCGCATTGAGCGGCATAGCTCATCAAAATTTCCCTTATGGTCTGAAACCTCTCCCTTCAGGGAGATTCTCGCTTGACGCCCGGCGCAGCCGGGCCTACCTTCCCGGTAACCCCTTCCTTCAGGGAGGGGGCAATCCACCCTGCTCCTATCCGCCGGGACGGAGTCGGTCGGCGGAGGGAGTCGGCCGTGGATTGAAACATAATGTATCCGGAATTCGTAATGTACTATATTGAAAGCCCTTCCACGGACCCGCATTTCAATCTGGCCCTGGAGCAGTATATCTTCGACGCGTTGGACAAGACTCGCGACTATTGCATGCTTTGGCGGAACCACAACGCAATTATCGTGGGCAGATTTCAGAATACGGCGGCGGAAATCAACGCCGCCTATGTGAAAAAGCACGGCATCAGCGTGGTCAGGCGGCTTTCGGGCGGCGGCGCTGTCTACCACGACCTGGGCAATGTCAACTTCACTTTCATAGTCCGGAGGGGAACTCCGGGCGCTTTCGATTTCGCTTCGTTCTGCGGTCCGGTGGGCAGAGCGCTGGCTTCTCTGGGCGTGCGGGCGGAAATCAGCGGCCGCAACGACATGACCATCGACGGTAAAAAATTTTCCGGGAACGCCCAATATTATAAGCGGGGCATGGTCATGCACCACGGCACGATTCTCTATGATTCAGACCTCTCCGTTGTCGCCGAGGCGCTTGCCGTGCCCAAAGACAAGTTCGCCTCCAAGGGCATAAGCTCCGTCCGCAGCCGCATAACCAACGTCAAGGAGCACATGTCCGCGGACATCCCGGTGCAGCGCTTTGTCGCGGTCCTGCGCGAGGCGCTGATTCGGGAACATCAAATGGTCCCCTGCGCATTGTCGCCCGAAGATCTGCAGGGCGCAGCGGCTTTGCAACGCAGGGTGTACGACACGTGGGACTGGAATTACGGCGCTTCCCCCGCCTGCAACATTCGCAGGGAACAACGGATCGACGGGTGCGGCAAGCTGGAAATCCACATGAACGTGGAGCGGGGCGTGATCCTCGACATCGCCTTTTTCGGCGATTATTTCGGCAACGAAGATTCCGGCGAACTTGCAAACCTGCTTCGCGGCCGTCGCCTGGAAAGGACCGAACTGGAAGCGGCGCTCACCGGAACGGACATCGGCGCCTACTTCCATAACCTGGACACGGGCCGCTTTTTGGATATTATTTCCTGATTACGCACCATCATCAGCCCCTTTTCAAGCAATCAGAAATTTGCTGTAATTTGTAAAATTCAGGACTTGAATATGTCTCGTAACTTATAACTCATCGAGTTAATTATTTTTATGTGCCTGAACTCTATATATTGACGCACACTCTCCATTTTTTTACGGGATTGCATCAATGCCGATCCCGGTCAAACTCGACATCTGCGCAAAACGCCTTTCGGGAGAATATGATGAGCGAAACTCGGCAGGACGCGGGAAGCTCAGACGGGCACGTGGAGACCCTGCGGGAACGGCTGAAGGAAACAGACCGGCAGTTGCTGGAACTTTTGCAGCGCCGGGCGGGTCTGAGCCTCTCCCTGGGCGAAGCCGACGCTGCAGGCAATCAGCCGGAAAGCGCGGGTAAGGTCGCGGAACTTTGGAGTTCCGTCCCCGGCCCCCTGCCCGAAGAACATTTCCGCATCATCTACCGGGAAATCCTGTCTTCGGCGCACTCCCTGCGCGAGCCGCACCGCGCGGCTTTTTCCGATGCCCATGAGGGTCTGTACGGGGATTTTGCGCATATCGCCGCACGCGACCTGCTCGGAGCCTCATCCGTATACCGGCCTGCGGAAAATCCCGGCGCGGTGTTTCGCGCCGTAACCTCGGGTGAGGCGGACATCGGCATCGTGCCCGCTGAAAACTATACGGAGGGGGCAACGCCGCGCATCATAGAATTTTTTCTCAGGCACGACCTCGGCATAAAAGCCGAACTGTACTGCCGGCCGGGCTACTGTCTGCTCTCCGGTGAGCAGTCGCTGTCCTCGGTACACAGCCTGTTCGCCCATCCGCGTTCCCTGGCGCGCTGCTGGGCCACTCTGCAGAAACGCCTGCCCGGCATACGCATAGTGCCTGTGGAAAGTCATATCGCGGCCGTGAACTGGGCCGAGGGAACGGAGCGGTCGGCGGCGCTGACCCCGCATGCCCCGCCGCACGACCCGGAAACGTTTTTCCCCTTGCCGTTGCTGGAGCGGGGTTTTGAAAACGAAAGCGGAGGCCGCGCGCGTTTCTTCGTCATCGGCGGGTCCGGGCCGGCCGGACCGGGCGCCGACAAAAGTACGCTGCTGTTCACAACGGGCAACAGAGCGGAAGACCTGAGCCGGGTACTGCACTGTTTTGCCGGTCTGGATGCGGACATTGCCGTTACGGCATCCTGCGCCCTGTGGGAAGACCCGGCGCAGCGCGCCTACCTTGTGGACATCGCCGCCGACCTTGCGCTGCCGCGTTGCGCCGGGGTCGCCGACAGGGCGGCCGCGCGTTGCCGCACTTTCAAACTCCTGGGAAGCTATGCTGCGGGAAACATCTGATGCGGATTTCAGATCCCCCAGTCGGACTTACGTTTGCTCAGGCCGACTCCCTCCTCCGGTTTGAAACATTATTCGCGATGCGCAAAGGCATGGAACCCCGCCACGCGGCACACGGTATCGCGCCGTGCCAGGCGCAGGTCTTCGCGCACCATGTCGGCGGCCAGTTCCTCCACGCCGGTTTTCGGCTTCCATCCCAGTTTGCGCGCGGCAAGCGAAGGGTCGCCCAGCAGGGTTTCAACTTCCGTCGGGCGAAAATAGCGCGGATCCACGCGCACGACCACGTCCCCGGCCTGCAGCGCGCCGTGCAGATCCGCGCCCGCCGCGGCCGCGCATTTCTCCCTGTCCAGGGCGTCCAGCCTGCCGACCTCGTCAATACCCTTCCCTTCAAACACCAGGCTCATACCCAGTTCCGCTGCGGCCAGGCGCACAAAATCGCGTACGGACATCTGCCGGCCCGTGGCGATGACGAAATCCTCGGGCTTGTCCTGTTGCAGCATGAGCCACTGCATTTCAACATAGTCGCAGGCATGCCCCCAGTCGCGCAGAGCGTTGAGGTTGCCGAGCATCAACACCTTGTCCAGCCCCAGAAGCATACGCGCCAGCCCCCTTGTTATCTTGCGCGTGACGAAAGTTTCCCCGCGCTGAGGCGACTCGTGGTTGAACAGTATGCCGTTGCAGGCGTACATGCCGTAGGCTTCACGGTAATTTACCGTTATCCAGTAGGCATACAGCTTGGCGCAGGCATAAGGGGAACGCGGGTAAAAGGGCGTGCTTTCGCTTTGCGGGATCTCACGCGCCAGTCCGTACAATTCTGAGGTTGACGCCTGATAAAAACGGACTTTGTCCTCAATTTTCAGGATCCGCACGGCTTCGAGCAGGCGCAGGGGACCGAGGGCATCAACGTTGGCCGTGTATTCCGGGGAATCGAAGGACACTTTGACGTGGCTTTGCGCGGCCAGATTGTAGATTTCGTCCGGCTGCGATTCGGCTGTGATACGTATCAGGTTGGCCGAGTCCGTCATGTCGCCGTAATGCAGTATGAAGCGGCGGTTCTGTTCGTGCGGGTCCTGGTACAGGTGGTCGATGCGGTCCGTGTTGAACAGCGAAGAACGCCGTTTGACGCCGTGTACCTCATAACCCTTGTTCAGCAGAAATTCGGCCAGATAGGCGCCGTCCTGCCCGGTCACGCCGGTAATCAGAGCGCGTTTCATCAGAAAGTCCTTTAAGGTATGGATTGCCGCCGCGTCCACGCCCTCTCCCCTGATGTTTCGAGGCTCACGCGGCCGGCGCGGGCGGGCCGTTTTATTCCGGCGGCTGTATTTTGGAGCGAATACGGACTCTTGGAGGCCCGGCACCCTCAAACTGGGGAACCTGCAGCCCCAGACGCAGGGTATGGTTGATCAGTATGGGGCCGAGAAGATTGAGTACGGCGTCCCCTGGTTTGCCGGGCGGTATGGAGGCCGTTACCAGCACGGCTATATCATCGACGTTTTTCGCCTGCAACAGTTCCTGTTCGGTATCGCCCACGGTCAGGCCGTACTCAGGGATAAATACGTAAGGGTCCGCGACCAGCAGCCCCAATTTCGGCGTTTCCATGCTCTGCAGCAGGAGCAGGGGGGCGTTCTCCTGAATCTGCAGCAGGGTAAATTCGCGTTGCCCCTCAAAGCCTATCAGCCCGCGGGGAAAGAGAATGACCTTGTCCGCAAGTACATCGCGCCGGCCCAGACGGGTTTCGATGCTTATGATTTCACCCCGTCCTTCGGCGTTGCCGCTTCCCGCTTCCGGCCCCGCAGGATTGCCGCACGCTTCACCCTTTCCTCCGGTGAGGTCGCTCAGTTCATTCATTTCCATAGCGTTGCCGCCCGTTTGCCCCGTTTTAGCGGTGTTGCCGCCCGCTGCGTCCACTCCCGCAGGGTTGTCGTTCATTTTACCCGTTTCCACAGTGCTGCCGCCGCCTTCAAGTCCTGTTCGTCGGCCATGACGGCCTGTCTGTTTTCTTCAAGGATGCGCGCGTAGACTTCTTCCCTGTACACGGACATGCCTTGCGGCACTTCAATGCCGATCTTCACCTGTTTGCCCTGTATGCCGAGCACGGTGATTTTGATATTGCCGCCTATGTGCAGACTTTCGCCCGCCCGCCGGGTCAGAATCAGCATCGGTCCGCCCTGTTTTACAGGAAGTTGACGAGGCCCAACTGCATAATCATGGAAGTGGATTTAAGAACGGCGTTGTACGCCGTCTGCTGCGCGGCCAGTCTGGCCTCAAGCTCAAGGAGATCAACATCTTCTATCTGGCTAAGGCGGTCTTCCTCGCTGTAGCGGCGCAGGATGAGCGCGCTCTCCGTGGCGGCGATGCGTTTTTCGCGCCCGCCGATTTCCGCTGCCTTGGCCAGGATGTGGTTCATCACATCCTTCAGCTTATCCAGAGACTTTTGCACACCGGTCTGGCTGTTGCACTCCAGGGCGCAAATCAGCTCTCCGACAGACTCGAACATGTTCGGAATGCCGTCGTTGTAATAGGGATTTTCACTGCCTACGGCAATGGGCCGGTCATTGTACACGTTTACAGTCTGCCCTGTTGCAGTATCTGTATATTCATAAGGAGTACCGTTGTTGTAGTTCTTGATAAAATCACCGGGATAGTTGTAGAGTCCGCCGAACACGTCCTTGCCGACCATGTTCACGGTAATCTGCGACGCTTCGCTTATCTGGAAATTTACATCCGCCCTGTGCGGATGGATGATGAACTGCATGCCTTCGACACCGTCGTCCAGAGTAGGCGGAGTACCGGCTGCCGCCGTAGGAGACGGGTCAAGAGTCAGAGAGCCTCCGGGCACCGGCAGAGTCATGGGAGCACCCGGCGGAGGCGGAGGCGGAGGCAGAGGCGCAGTGGCTGAAATCCAGTTACTGCCGTCGTCCACGCTGTAGGAATAACGGAGGAATCCCGGAGTTGCCGTGTCGGTACTCAGATAAGGATCAAGGCGTACCGCCACGTCGCGCGCAAAATAGCCGTTTGCCTTGGCTCCTATGGTCAGTGTGGCCCCCTCCGGTATGTACGTTGTGCTGACCTGCGTGTCGGTATCGTCACCCAGATAGACGGCGGACGGACGCACACAAAACCACGTGCCTTGGGCAAGACTGCTCTGATCGCTCAACGGGTTCGTTCCTCCCGGCGGGTCATAATACCGAGTTACGGGCACATCGGCATCGGAAATATGCACCGAGACCCCGCCGCCGCTGACGGTGCAGCCGGGCGAGGGCGCTGTATCGCCCGTCACAGTTGCAGGCTCCCACGTCTTGCCGCCGTCGGCGGTGTAATAGTACGTTGCTGTACCGGCTGTGCCGCCGCCGCCGTTGACCGGCACAAAAGACACCACGCGGGAAGGCAGCGCGCCGCCGTCCAACGGCGCTGCGACAAGGTCCACATAGCGGTAATTGTCCATATTCTCGCCGTGCAGGGAGACTCCCAGCGTCTCTGCATACGCCGTTCCCGTCGTTTTGTGGCCCGCAAAGATATTGCTGCCCGCGAACTCGGTATTGGCCAGACTCACCAGTTGCGACATAAGACCGCGCACTTGCTGGGCAATTTGCAGGCGGTTGTCTGCCGTCACCGTACCCGTCGCGGCCTGTTCGGCCAACACCTGTATCTGGGAAAGCAGACTCTGCACCGAGCCGTCGCCCGACGCCAGCACGGAGTCGGCCGTGGAAAGCCAGCCCTTGGCCGTCGCTATGTTTTCATCGTAGATATCCAGCCGGCTCAAGGTTGCGCGGGAACTTAACACCCGCCCCGCGCCCACGGGGTCGTCCGAGGGCTTGTTGATTTTTTTCATGCTCGACGCCTGGATATTGGAATCCATGTAGTCGCTCAACGTCCTGTTCATATCCCGGACGAAAGAGCCGTACATCATCCCCTGAGTTACGCGGATCGCCATAAGGATATCCTCTGCTTGAACGAATGCGGGCTCTGCCGCCTGAGCGAAAACGGCATCCGATGCTACGATTTGAGCGAAAGAAGCGTCTGCAGCATTTCGTCGGCCGTGGTGATTAGTTTGGCCGCTGCCTTATAGGAAGCCTGGAACTTGATAAGGTTGCTCATTTCCTCATCCAGGTTCACGCCGGAAATTTCCTGCTGCCTGTTGTACAGGTCGGTGGCCATGGCCGTTTCCGAAGCCGACACGAACTTTGTACTCACCGTGTCCGAACCGACCTTGGTGACGATGTTGCCGTAATAGTCCGCGAGGGTCTGTGTGGTCGGGCGGTCCCAGTAGGTGCCTATGGATACCTGTTTGGTCGTCAGCCCGGTAATTTCCAGGGCCGTGACGTTGTCGCCCTTGTTGATTTCCCCCGCGCCGTTCAGCCGGCCCGCGTTGATCAAGTTGGTGTTTGTAAACAGGTCGTTGCGTACGGCAAAGGTGTCGGCGTTGTCGCCCGTAAAAAAGGTGTTGATGCCCAGAGCCGCCGCCAGACCGGTGGTGTCCGCCGTCACGGCGAAGGAACAGCCGGGGGCGAGTTGCCCAGGTCCCATGCCTGTGTTCATGCTGATTTCGAGCTTACCGTTTACGATCTGCGCGGAAAAAGGCTTGACCGTAGCGCTGATTTCTCCTGTGAGTTCGTCCCTGATGTGTATCTCGCTGCCGTTGATGGCCATTACCGCGGCTTCAAGAGAATGGACCGCCGGATCGAAGTTGCCGCCGGCCTGGGCCAGCACGTTGAGGCCGGGATAATCCGTCATCAGCTTGCCGTCCGGCCCGTACACCGCAAAGGTCAAGTTGCCGGCCTGCAGTTTGTCGGACCATGTGAAACGCGCCTCGGGCGACCCCAGAGGCACTCCCGTATTGCCCACAACATAGCTCCCGAGGGCGTAGGTCATGGGTTCCAGCCCCGCGCCCTGGCTGTGGATGCGGTTAACTTCCCAGGTCACGCCCCTGGCAAAGGCGTCGAGACGATCCCGGTATTCGGCCAGCTTGTAGTCGCGGAACTCCAGGTAGCCGGCCAGTGTGCCGCCCGTGAGACGCAGAGAATTGTCCGACCCGTCCTTGTAGATCTGTGTGGAAATATTGATGGGGTCGGATGTAGGCTCAATCCAATACACGTCCGGCTTGGGCCAGATCAGGAAACGGTCGCCGGCGTTGAAGCTGCCGCGGTCAAACCAGATGTCCAGTTCGCCCACGCGTACGGCCTGCCCTTCTTCGTTCGCATTGAAAATACGGTCGCTGCCGTTTTCGTCCTTCAGCCAGGTGCGGCCGCCGTCAATGGATACACGGAACTGCGCGCCGCTGCCGACCGTGCCTCCGCTCCCCGTTCCATTGTCCACAATTTCAATAGTATACTCAACATTGTCCGAGCCGCCGAAATGGATGGTACTCTGCGGGTTCGTCAGGTAAGGGGAAGCGGCGGTCAGGTTGTTTTCGGTCTGCATCCCTTTGAATTCCAGAGAAAAAGGGATGATGTCCTGCACCAGGGTATAGCCGTTGGCCATGCTCACGTTGTAGTGTCCGGGGCCTCTGTCGTCCACCCTGACGTCCATGATTTCGCCCAGGGCGCGCACCTTGGCGTCGCGGGCGTCCATGAGGTCGTTGGGGTTGATGCGTCCGGCCAGGTAGGAGGCGTTGATTTCCTTGTTCAGCGCCGCAATCTCCCGCATGAGCAGGTTGGCCCGATCGACGTCTTCGCGGATCATGGTGTTGGTCTGGTTTTCCAGGTCGCGCAGGGCCTGATCCGTATTGTTGACGCCGTCCATAAGCACCGAGGCGCTGCCGAGCAGGGCTTCGCGCGACGTGCCGTCGGCCGGGTTCTGCACAAGCTTGTTCCAGGCGTCGAAAAATTCGCTCAGGGCGGTGGTCATGCCGTCCACATTGGCCTCGTTGAACAGGTTTTCCACATAGCGGAGCTGATTGTACTCGGCCGTATAGCGCGAGGAAAGACCGGACTTGTTCAGGTAGTTGCTTTCGATAAACTTGTCGAAACAGCGGATGACTTCCGTGGCCGACACGCCCTGACCCACACTGCCCGGAGCGGACTCAAGCCCGGCGTTTTCCTGGAGCAGCACGGCCCGGCGCGTGTAGCCGGGGGTGTTCACGTTGGAGATGTTGTTGCCGGTGGTCGAAATCGCGGCCTGCGAGGCGAAAAGCGCCCCCACCCCCATGCTCAGTACGGAATTGACGCCCCAGGCCATGTCAGAATCTCCCCGAATACATGGCGGCTTCCGGCCTGCATTCCCTGAGCCGGCCGCCGGAGCCGTAGCACAGCGTGCGCTTGGGCGCTATCTGCTCGTGCAGGAAAAGCACCAGAGACCGGCTCTGGTCCAGCAGGGCCAGGGAAAGTTCGGCGTTGCGCGACGCGCGGCGCGAACTTTGCTGCTCAAGGGCGTCGATCAGCGTGTTCAGGCGCAGTATTTCCCGCCCTTCCTCGTCCTGGAGCATGCCCGCGTATTCCGCAACCGTCGCCCCCTGAATGTTTTTTTTGAGCGACGTCCGTTCATCCATAATCTGACGCAACAACTCGTGTATTGAAAATTCCAGGGCGCTCACGGCGTCCGTGTCGTGCGCGCAGAGCAGTTCAAATTCTTCGTCAAGCAGGGAAGCAAGAAGTTCCAATGCCTTGAACTGTCTATGGAGGTTGCCGCGTATGCGTTGGTACATATCGTCATCCTGCCCTTGCGTCCTGTCGTCGCGCTTCGCCGGCGCGGCTGAAAACGTTTTCGGGGTTCAACGCCATTTCTCCCTTTTTAAGCTCAAAATGCAGGGAGGCAGAATTTTCCCCGCCGGCCTGCGCCGCGGGCTGCGCAGCCACTTTTGCAAATTCCGCGCCAAGCCCTACGCGCTGGCCGACGCGAACCGTCGTCGGCTGCAGGTTCCCGTAATAACTGCGGTAGCCGTCGTTGTGCTCGATGACCACCGTGTTTCCCGCGCCGTCGCGCGGTCCGGCATAAACTACCGTGCCCGGCAGCACGGCCCGCACCGGCTCGCCGGGGGAGGCGGCGATTTCAACGCCCGGTTTCCAGCGCCTGCGCCCCGTGCCGTCGTCTTCCCAGCCGAAACGGCTGATCACAGGTCCGGGCAGGGGCTTGCGGGCTCCGTCCAGGATGCCGGCCGGGGGTTGGGTCAGAGGAGGCTCAAAGTCCTCGCCCGCGGCCTGATTCCGCGCCTGCTCCGGCAACGGAGACGGTGTCCGGGCCGCAGGGGATTGCGCCCACGCGGCGTCCGGGGTCATATCTTGAGCGGAGGCGGTAGGGATCGGCTTTTGCGCGAAGGCGGGATCGGGGACGAGGGAGGGGACGGCGGGCGACGGCGTACGGGGCTGCGTCCGGAGTTGCGCCTGTTGCGCGGCGCGGGCGTAGGCGTCGTTTTTTTTTCCGGTTCGGGATTGTTTTCTGTTGCGGACGAAATTGTTTATCGGCCTGGGTTTGGCCGAAACCGGACCGGGGCCTTGCCAGGACAGGACAGAGGTTCCCGGCGCGGTTTCTTTGCCGTAGGCCGCTTCGGGCGGGGTCGGCAGCGGGCCGGCCGGGGGCATGCCGCCCTCCGACCGCAAAAGATCCTGCGCGGCTTCCGTGAGCGGCGCGGGCGCTTCGCCGCGTATCGATATCCCGGCGGCCGGGGCGGGGGCTCCGTTCAGCGCGGGCATTCCGGCGTACGGGACAGGCTCGCCGTTCCGGGCGAAAATCCCGGCAACGGCGTCCGGGTCCGGGGCGGGCGCGCCGCCCGCGGCTACCGCGGCTTCAATGCGCCTGTCTCCGGCGGGGCGGGCGTCCGCCGTCGCCTCCCCGCGCGCGTCGGGAGCGGAGGCGTTGTCCACTTCCGCCCTCAGGCTTTGCAAGGCGGCGTTCAGGTCTTCATCACCGGTACCATCGTCATCGTCCGGCAGGGGGGCATAGAGATCGTCGGCGCTGATTGCCGCCTGTCCGGGCGCGTCAGGCGCGGACGCCGCGTCGTCCCTGGGCGCGGCGAGCAGCCCCTTGCTCGGGGGCACATGCAGAGGATCGCGGATGCGGCCGGGGATCGTGGCGCGCCCCGAGTCCGCAAGCTGCTGCGAAAGCTGCGCGTAGAGCATGTCCGCAAGCCCGATGCCCCCGGCCGAGGCCATTTTTTTGCACAGTTCCACATCGAACAGTGACTGGTAAGTTTCTTCATCTTTACTGTGCAGAAAGCCTTCTTTGGGCACGGTCTTGCGCATTTGCTCCCACATTTTCTGCAGGAAAACGGCTTCAAAGCCTTCGCAGGCTCCGCGCAGTTCCGTTGCCTTGTTTTTTTCGGGACCCAGGCGCTTGCGCAGGGCATCCATATCCAGCTTGCGCTGAACCAGGTCTTTGCGCATGTTTTCCGAAGCGATGAAGGCCGGGTCAAGGGGGGAGACTGGAGCGGCGGGCATTCACATCACCTCAGGCTGCGCGCGTGTCCGGAGCGGGCGCGCCGCGGTTTGCAGGGAAGCGCGGGGCGGGCATCAGATTACCTCAAGGTGCGCGTGCAGGGCGCCGGCGGCTTTCATGCTGCGCAGTATGGAGATGAGGTCGCGCGGACCAGCGCCCACGGAATTGAGGGCGTCCACCAGCTCCTGCAGGGTTGCGCCTTCAAGAATGTTCAGGTTGCGCTGTTCTTCGGTCGCGGTGAGGTCCGTACTCGGCGTGACCACGGTTCTGCCGCCGCTGAAGGGGCCGGGCTGCGAGACGTCCTGGTTTTCCTGCACAGTGACCTGAAGGTTGCCGTGCGCGACCGCCACGCGCGAAATGCGCACGTCGCGTCCCAGGATGATGGTGCCGGTTTTTTCGTCCACAACTACCCGCGCGGCCGTGTCCGGCGTTATTTCTATGTTTTCCAGCGAGGCCATGAGGGGCACCATGTTGCCCCGGAAATCCGAGGGGATGTCCAGGTTGACGGTGGCCGAATCCACAGGTTTCGCAAAGGTGCCGCCCAGGGCCTTGTTGATGCGGTCCACAATCTGGTTGGTTGTGGAAAAGTCCGGGCTGTTCAGGCTCAGGGTCAGGTGATCCTGGCTGTTGAACTCAAAGGGCACGGCGCGTTCAACAACTCCGCCGCCGGGTATCTGCGCCACGGTGCTGACGTTCTTCTGGGCCTGGGCCTGATTGCCGGTCACGGAAAATCCTCCCACCGCCAGCGCCCCCTGGGCCAGGGCGTAAACCTTGCCGTCCACGCCTTTCAGGGGAGTCTGGACCAGGACGCCGCCGAGCAGGCTGGTGCTGTCGCCCAGGGAAGATACCGTCACGTCGAGACGCGTGCCGGGTTTGGCCGAAACGGGCATGCGCGCAGTAAGCATGACGGCCGCCACGTTTTTGGGTTTCATCTGTTTCATGTCCACGCGCACGCCCATTTTTTCCATCATATTGACCATGGTGCGCATGGTGAAAGCTGAATCTTTCTTGTCGCCCGTGCCCGAAAGGCCGACGACCAGGCCGTAGCCGGTGAGCTGGTTGTCGCGGACCCCGCTGAAGGTGGCGATATCCTTGATGCGCACGGCCGCGGCGTCGCGCGGCGCAAGCAGCAGCGCGGCAAACGCGGCAAGGAACAGGACGGGCGTTGCCCGGAGTATGCCGAAAAACAGCGCGGAGGGCATGCCCTTACCCTTGTGCGCGTGGACCATACGGAGTGGTAAAGCCATGAGAATCTCCTGGCAGCGGGGCGGATACGTGCGGCCGGTCAAAATTCCGACTGCGCGCCTGTTGCTGAATCGCTGAAATATCCGCTCTCAGAGCCCCGATTCCGGACGAAAGTTCTTTTACAATCTTTGGGAAGCAATAATCGTGCCGACAACGCAGAGCCGGCGCAAGCGAATTTTGCCCCAACTTGATACGCCGGCCGGATGTAGTCGAGAGAGCGACGAGTCCGCGAAAACCTCAAGATCAGCTACTCCTGTCAATAGCAGCGATTCTCGGGTACGGCGCAAACAAATTTTGCCGCACAGCCTATTTTTTTGTTGACTTTGACTTTCGTTATCAGATAAATGGAAGCCGAACGTTGCTGATAACTCGGCAAACAAACGGGAGGCGGCGGCTATGTGCGCAGTGTTGATCGGCGGTATGGACCGCCTGCGTAAGGACTACATGCATGCGGCCGGGACGCTCGGCTTCGATCTGAAAATTTTTACCGGCCAGGAACGTAGCCTGAAAAAACAGCTCGGCGAACCCGACATGATTATCCTCTGCACCGGCAAGATTTCACACGCCGCCAGGCAGGAAGCCTTCAAGTACGCCGACGACAGGGCGATTCCCCTGGAAATGATTCATTCGTCGGGAGTTTCCGCCTTGAAGCGCTGTCTTGAGGGCCGCGCCTGATTCCAAAAAATCGGTACGCCGGTTCATTTCAGGATCGCGCAATTTAACAGCGTTGCAGAACAACAAAGATAGGCCGCGCCTCTCCTGACTCGCCGGCTACCCGGTGAGCATTGGTGAATTTTCTCAACTTGACGTTGCCGCCTTGCACGAACGCCCCTCTATCGCTATACGCCACAGGAGTACAAGCAATTTACGCGCAACTGCCGTTACAGCCTTTTGCGGCAGGTTTGTCCGGCTTCGCAGCCGGTTGTAAAAATCACGATAATATTCCTGAGAGTGTACATCAACAGATAGATTTTCGGCGCAAAAATATTATAAAACCAGCATGTTGCCAGGATGTTTCTCAACATCTCGGCACAGCTCGGAAAAACTTGTAATTTTGAGATGTTACTATGATTGTACCAATCCATAGATAAAAACTCTACAAAATTCAGCCCGCAAGCCTTGCAAAGGAAACGCTGCTTCCCCCGTACAAAGCCATTTTTCACTACCAATTCCGACTTGCAATTTTTGCATACAGGCATACTTCCCTCCGGGGCGTGACATTTGATGAGAGA
>JAISMY010000086.1 GCA_031276485.1 Desulfovibrio sp.
AATTTCGTTGCGGCGCAACATAGCAGCTGTTTGGGGCCGTCAAGACGGCGGACTTTCCGCGGTGCCCGGCGAGGACGCTTTCTTGCCGTAGTAGGAAAAATTAGATGCGTCTGCCCTGCCGAAGCCGGCTTGAGGTCTTGCAAAAGAATAAGTAATCTTGTTACCGTAGGGATCGTCAGTCGGAAAGCGTGCTTTTCGGCCGGCTCACGCCGCTTCGCGGCGCATCGGCCTTACGGCCGCTGTTTACTGATTTCCACGGAAATCAGTAAACACGGAGAGGGAAACATGCCCCTGAAATCAATGGCGCTCGTGGTTGGGGAGAATATAGCCCGCCGTCGCCGCTCATTGGGTTTAACCCAGGTGCAGTTGGCGGAACGCTTGAACATAGGGCAGGACGCGCTTTCGCGTATGGAAAAGGGGGCGATTTCACCCAAGATTGCAAGACTGCGGGATTTTGCGGCAGCTTTGCGGTGCAGTCCGGCCGAGTTCTTTCGTGAAACGGGGCCGGACGCGGAAGAACCGGCGGCGGCGCTTGCCGACCTTATCGGCCCGCTGCCGCCTCACGCCCGCGAGGCGGTGCTGCGCATCGTCAGGGAATGTGTGGATCTGGCCGGGCCGGTGTGCAAGAGATGAGGGGTGCAGGAGACATCCTTTCCCCCGGTCTCTACCGGACGATTCTCGACTGCCGACACTGACGGCCGACACTCCAACAGCACCAAACGCCGGACATCTTTGCTCGACAGTACCGACAATGCCCCGGCAGAACCCGCCTTGCCGGCGCATGGAAGTCATTTCTGAACCTGTTGCGGCACGGATATGCCTAAACGCAAATCAATAGGTGTCGAATATTTTTCCTGATTACGTACCATGTTCAGCCACTCTTCCTCGCTCTGAAAAACAGATATTCTTTTTGAAACCAAAGAGTTCTGAACACCTCGAAAAGCTGTTCAATTTCAGGGAGAGATGAGTGAGCCTACGCCCCTCTCCGTCATTCTGAGCGAAGCGAAGAATCTATCTTCCCGGCTTCGAAAGGCCTAAAGTTTGACGCTTACGCAATATCTGAGTTTCCTTAAATGTTGTCCGGCTTCGGCCGGCGTCCTTGCCCGTCCGCCTGCTGCGCCGTAATACGCCCGGCAGCGACGAGTGCTTCTAGGTGAAACTTGTCGAGAGTGTGAAACCCCTCCAGGAATACTTTTTCAGCTTCCCTGATGAGCGCCTGCTCAATGTCGCCTTCGATGATTACACCGTCGCCGCTTTCGTCGGATTCGCGTTCCTCAAGGGCAATTTTCTCCAGTTCCTCTACTGCCGTATCCAGCGGTCTCCCGGACCAGTGATCAAAAAGCGACAAGCCGTCGAACAGCCAGTCGTCGACATCCATCACAATTATGTCGGGTTCAAGATCGTTCAGAAAATCTTCGATCGCGTCCGAAGCGGCTTCCGCGTCCTCTGAAAGCACGCCCACATAATTTTTCCCGTCCGGTTCAATTTTCCGTCCGTCATGGACGCGTTTCAGCAGCGCGCGGAAGGTCGGGTTTTCGGCAAGGGCGGCCAGCGCTTTACCGCTGAGGTACGCCGTGACGTCCCAGCGAAGTGAACGATCGTGCCGGACGGCATCGGGTACCGAACTTCCGTCGGTATCATCAAAACGGGCTGTTACGCGCCCGTTTTCGTCCAACTGAACAAACGCCGGCTGCTCGATGGACAGCTCCGGGTGTCTGCAATAAAGCGGCGAAGGATTGTCCCGCAGGTTGAGCAGCGCTGAAAAGTCCACAAATTCTCCTTTGGTGTGCGGCGTGATGAGGAAGGAAGCCGGGAACGAAAAAAATACACCCGCCGGAAGCCGGAGAGCCTCCACGGTAAAGCGCGCGCGGCGCGGCGTGAAGATACCCTCAGCCGCAGGCGGGAGTCAATATTTTACCGAATTATGGAATATGCGTGCCGCTGCCAAGTTGCATTCAAACGAGTTTGAATGCAATACGCCAAGTTTTTACCGCCGGATCGCCGGCCGCGCGCCGGCACGGGCAGGGGCGACAAAGCTGGTGACTTTGCTGCCCTCTTCTGGTAGGAGACAGAGGCAATTTGGTCGTGCATTCCTTCCGCCCGGCTCCCGGCCCGGGCGGCGCGACCGGCGGACGGAGCCGGGTATGACGCCGGTCTGCTTTCGGCAGAAAGCGCATCGTTGAGCAGTGAAACATCAGAAAGGATCGGAATTATGGCAAGAAAAAGCTTACCCGCCCCGGACGGCATGCGCGCCGAAGCCCTGGCCGCGGCGCTTGCAACCATTGAACGCAGGCACGGCGCGGGTGCCATCATGAAGCTTTCCGACAAAACCCATGCCGATATTCCCGTCATTCCCACAGGGTCCATCGGTCTCGATCTGGCCTTGGGCGTCGGCGGCATCCCCAGGGGCAGAGTCTCTGAAATTTACGGCCCGGAATCTTCCGGCAAAACGACCATTACCCTGCACGTCATCGCCGAAGCGCAGAAACTTGGCGGAGCCTGCGCCTTCATCGACGCCGAACACGCCCTGGACATCAATTATGCGCGCCGCCTGGGCGTCAATACCGACGAATTGTTGATTTCCCAGCCGGATTACGGCGAACAGGCCCTGGAAATCGCCGACCTGCTGGTCCGCTCCAACGCCGTGGATCTGGTGGTTGTCGATTCAGTGGCCGCGCTCATTCCCCAGAGCGAACTGGAAGGCAACATGGGCGAGACCCAGGTGGGCGGTCAGGCCCGGCTCATGAGCCATGCCCTGCGCAAATTGACCGGCTCCATCCACAAATCGCGCACGGCGATTATGTTCATCAACCAGATCCGCATGAAAATCGGCGGCATACCCGGCGGCTACGGAAACCCGGAAACCACCACAGGCGGGCACGCCCTCAAATTTTACGCCACAATCCGCCTGGACATCCGCAAAATCCAGAGCCTTAAGGACAAAGAAGAAGTCTACGGCAACCGTACCCGCGTCAAGGTCGTCAAAAACAAGGTGGCCCCGCCCTTCCGCACGGCCGTTTTCGACATCCTTTACGGCACCGGCATTTCCCGCACCGGGGAAATCCTCGACCTCGGCGTCGAAGCCGGAATCGTGGAAAAAAGCGGTTCCTGGCTTTCTTACGGTAAAGAACGTCTGGGGCAGGGCAAGGAAAACGCCCGCCTCCTGCTGGAAGAAAACGACGAACTGCGCCTTGAAATAGAACGCAGACTCACCGAACACCTGGGTATGAACCCCGAAGCCCTGGCCCGCGCCGAAACCGGGCTGGAAGACGAAAACGCCGACTACGCGTCCACAGCCGGCGCGGAAGCATGACAAAGGATGTGCCGGATGCTCACCGCCAATGCCTTACGCCGCCTTTTTCTCGACTTTTTCCGGGAACGCGGGCATGCGGTTACCCGCTCCTCCTCCCTGGTTCCCGGCGACGACCCCACGCTGCTCTTCACCAACGCGGGCATGGTGCAGTTCAAAAAAATCTTTCAGGGACTGGAAGCGGCGCCCTCTCCCCGCGCCGTTTCAGCCCAGAAATGCCTGCGCGTGGGCGGCAAGCACAACGACCTGGAAAACGTGGGCAGAACGGCGCGGCATCACACCTTTTTCGAAATGCTGGGTAATTTTTCCTTCGGGGATTATTTCAAGGAAGAGGCCGTTAAATTTTCCTGGGAACTGCTCACAGACAAACTGCAACTGCCGGTCGAGAAGCTGTATGTCACCGTGTTCGAGGACGACGATGAAGCCGCGGCTCTCTGGCTCCGGCACAGTTCCGTCCCCGAAGAACGCATAATCCGCATGGGCGCGAAGGACAATTTCTGGCGCATGGGCGACAGCGGCCCCTGCGGC
The DNA here is from genome assembly GCA_031276485.1 of Desulfovibrio sp. Lineage (GTDB taxonomy): Bacteria > Desulfobacterota > Desulfovibrionia > Desulfovibrionales > Desulfovibrionaceae > Frigididesulfovibrio. Next base: position 3,839 of record JAISMY010000086.1, read on the forward strand.
CCCTGCTCGGAAATCCTCATCGACCAGGGCGAACACATGCGCTGCGGTCCGGATTGCGGCATAGGCCGCTGCGAATGCGACCGCTTCCTGGAAATCTGGAACCTCGTCTTCATGCAGTATAACGAAACTCCAGCCGGCAAACGCGAACCCCTGCCCCGCCCGAGCATCGACACCGGCATGGGCCTGGAGCGCATAGCCGCCGTCTGCCAGGGCGTTTTTTCCAATTACGACACCGATATTTTCCGCAGCATCATCGACACGGCCTGTTCCCTGGCGGGCGTCGCGTACAGCAGAAGCGCCCCGGACACCAACGACACGGACACCGCCCTGCGCGTCATCGCCGACCACAGCCGGGCCGTGGCCTTTATGGCCGCCGACGGCATCATGCCGTCCAACGAAGGTCGCGGCTATGTGCTGCGCCGGCTGATCCGGCGCGCCTACCGCTTCGGCCGGCTGATCGGCATGCCGAAAACCTTTCTGTACAAAACCGCCGACGCCGTTGCCGGGGCCATGGGCGAAGGCTTCCCGGAACTGCTCGAAGCGCGCGTCTTTACCTCCCGCATCATCAAGGAAGAGGAGGAACGCTTTGAAAAGACCCTGGACAAGGGCCTTGCCCTGCTGGAAGACGCGCTGGCCGGCCTTGAGGAACACGCCGAAACGCGCATTCCCGGCGCGACGGCTTTCAAACTCTACGACACTTACGGTTTTCCCCTGGACATTATCAACGACGTAAGCGGAAAGCGAGGCATATCCGTCGACGAGGAAGGCTTCCGCGCCGCCATGGCCGAGCAGAAAAAACGGGCCAAGGCCGCCCGTAAGGGCGCCGGCGGCGCGGACACGAACCTGGTCTTCGCCGCCCTGGCCGACGAAGGACTGCTTTCCCGCTTCACAGGGTACGACGCTCTGCGGGCGGAAGGGCGCATCATCGCCCTGCTGGGCGCGGACGGCGAACGGCTGGAGCGCGTTGCCGCCGGGGACGGCGACTGCTTCTGCGTGACCGGCGTCACCCCCTTTTACGCCGCATCGGGCGGCCAGTGCGGCGATATCGGCGCCTTGCGCACCCTGCAGGGCGAAGCGGAAGTAACCGACACGCTCAAGGCTTCGTCGAATCTGACCGTACACCGCGTCCGCATGCGCGCCGGCGAACTGCTCCTTGATGCCGTCGCCGAACTGCTCGTTGACGCGGACGCGCGTATGGATGCGGCCCGCAACCATACCTGCACCCACCTGCTGCATGCCGCCCTGCGCCGTATCCTCGGCGACCGCGCCCGTCAGTCCGGGTCCATGGTGGACAGGGAACGCCTGCGCTTCGACTTCAACCACCCCGGCGCCCTGAGCGGCGCGGAACTGGCCGAGGTCGAACACGCCGTCAACGGCGCCGTCCTGGCCGATCTTCCGGTCACGGTCCGGCAATGCTCCTACCGTGAAGCCGTTGAGGACGGCGCCCTGGCCCTGTTCGGAGAAAAATACGGCGAGAACGTGCGCGTAGTCGACATAAGCGGAGAGTCCACGGAACTGTGCGGCGGTACGCATCTGACGCGCACCGGGCAGGCCGGCCTGTTCTCCATTGTGTCCGAAGCCGGGGTCGCCGCCGGGATCCGGCGCATTGAAGCGGTCTGCGGCAGAAACGCCCTGGCCCTGCACAAGGCGCAACGTTCGGAACTGCGCGAGGCCGGAAGCCTGCTGAAAAGCAGAGCCGGCGAATTGCCGCAGCGCATCCGCTCCATGCAGGAAGAAGTCAAGGCGCTGCGCAGGGATCTGGAAAAGGCCGGAGCCAGGGCGGCAGCCTATGCCGGCAGCAACCTCATGTCCCAGGTGGAAGACCTCGGAACCGCCAAACTGCTCACCTACCGCAGTTCCTCGCCGAACGTCAAAATCCTGCGCGAACTCATGGACGACCTGCGTTCCAAACTGCCGTCCGGGGTCATCTGCCTGACGGCTGAAGAAGAAGTCGGCAAAACGCATATGCTGCTCGCCGTGTCCCGCGACCTGCACTCCCGCTGGACGGCCCCGACCCTGATCAAGGAAGCGGCGGCGGCAATCGGCGGCTCCGGCGGCGGCCGGCCGGACCTCGCCCAAGCCGGCGGCAACAACCCCAAGGGCATTCCCGAAGCCTTCGCCGTTCTGCGCGGACTGCTCCGCCGGCCGTCGCCTGCGCCGACAGGATCCGCCGCGGATACGCAGTAGAGCATTTCACACTTGAAATGCTCCGCAAGGATTTGCGGCGCAAATCCTTGCCGCGAAACAGAAGCAGGCGGGCAAAGCCTGCCCTAAGCGAACTGTTTCAAGCGTTAAATGCTATAGTTATCATGAAGCGTTACAGTGTACTATGTCGTTCACGGCATTGAAATGCCGTCATCCTCCCGTTGGGGGAACAGATCAACAATGTCCGCGGGTTCCATATCCGGATGCAGGGGCAGCAAAGCCAGTTTGCGGAAGTCCTCCGGGGTGTCCAGGTCCAGCCCGACATCCGGGCGGTGCAGGCGCGGGTCATCGGGATCAAAGGTTTGAATCGTGAAAGAGTCGGCGTTATCCGTAATGTAAGAAAGGCAGTGTTCCCGATGTTCGGGACGCACGGCTTTCCTCTCAAGCAGACGCAGCAGGTCCGCGGAAATGATTTCCGCGCCCAGCCCGTCGGGGTAACGGTTGTTCAGAGGCACATGATTGTAGAGATAATCGGCGGGGGCGTTTCCCATGGCCTGCCTGCGCCGGATCAGGGCGTCGATTTCTCCTCCCCAGATCAGGGGATTGTCGGCGCAGACGCGCACGATCAGCGCGCCCGGCTCCGCGCCGATCAGGGCATCCGCCGCCGCTGCGAAGCGCTTCAGCACATCCCGCTCCGGCCCTCGGAAAACCTCGACCCCTTGGGCGCGCAGGTGGATGTCCAGAACATCGTCCAGGGGAGTCTCCGGAACGGCGACGATGATGCGCGTCAACAGGCGCGACTTTGCCGTGCGGCACACCACCCAGTCTATGACCGGCAGACCGTGCAGACTGAGCAGCATCTTGCAGGGCAGACGGCTTGAACCCATGCGGGCCTGGATCAACGCGGTTACGCTCATGCTTTGCTCTCCGGCGTGCATGGGCAAGATCTTCAATGAATGCCGACCGTCCCCATGCCCCGCCTCAATTATTGCCGTCCTTGCCGACTCGCGGCTGCTCTGCCGCACTGCGCGCTGCCGGCAAGCTCAGAATGCGCGCGACGACGCGCGCCTTGTTGCCCGTGAAATCGAACTGCTCCTGACGTTCGCGCAACAGGCGCCGCTCCCGCGCATCCGCTGTGCGCAGGAAAGCCGAGCGTAAGTCGTCCGCGCGAAACGGGTTCATCACGCCGAGGTACAAAAATCCGTTTTCCGGGCGGGCAAAACTGTGCATATCCTCGCGCTCGTGATGCGACAACACGATCGCCGGGATACGCATGTGGGCCAGCTCATACACAGTGCGTCCGGCCGAACATACTGCGAAATCCGCCTTTTCCATCTCGGCGGACATGACGTTGGTCGCGTGGGTGTAAAAAAGTACGCGCCCTTCAGGGTCCAGACGGGCGAGATGCGCCTTCAGAGCCTCCTGATGAGCATAGCCGGGGCCGGCTACGATGCGCAGCTTCAAAGGATTGTCGCCTCGCGCGCAGAGGTCGTACAGCGCATCCACGCTTTTGCGGGTGAAATCTGAAGCATCCGTACCGCCGAACGTGACCAGCGCCTGTTCGGCTTCCAACGAGAAAGGTTTACGCACTGCCTTGAGAAATTCGTCGCGCAGACAGAAATTCTCATGCCCGTACAACCGCCGGGGGTCAGCGTTGCCGGCGCGTTCGTACAGGGCGTTGACCACCAGATCGGCAAACGACGCGCCGGGCCCTTCGTCCTCAAAGTTCACCAGGAACAGCCCGGCCTGCTTCAAAGGCCGCATGTAGTCTTCTCCGGTGTTCAGCATGTCGCTGATTACCAGATCAGGCCGCAAGGCAAGCACATCCCGGTACAGTTCGCAGGATTCCTGCCTGTGTGCGGGATATTTCACCGCCGGCAGAGCCAGGGCGAAGGCCGAACTCTCCCGCGTACAGAGAAAGCCGACGGCGCAGTCCGGCATGGCCTCAGCCAGCATCATGGCTCGGTAAACATGGCCGAGGCCGACGGCCGGGTAGCCGATCACTACAAAAAGCACACGCGCTTTTTTTTCAGCCGCCATCCCGGACCCGGCCTCAATCCTGAATACGGCGCCGGCAGGGCAAACACGCCCCGCGCCCCCGGCCCGGCGGAACGTCCGGTCTCATGTATCTTTTCCCGCGCGCAGCCCGTCCAGGGTTTTTCGTGTGCAGTCGAGCATGTACAGCAATTGTTCGTCCGTCAGGCTGTGCTGGAAAGGGAAGGAAATCATGTGGTCGAAAAAGTCGTCGGCATTGGGGCAGCGGGCCTCGCCGAAACCGAGTTTCCGATAGTACGGGTAGCGGTTCAGCGGGTAATACTGCACCACGCACTTGATGCCGAATTCTCTGAACATGCGGCGTATAAAGGCATCACGCCGGCTTGCCGGGCCTTCCATCCGCGCGGCCAGGAGATGGTAATTGTGCCTGGGACCCGGCTCGCGGTGAAAGACCAGTTCCGGCCGGTCGGCGAGCGCGTCGATAAAACGGAGCGCCCGTTCGCGCTTTTGCGCGTTGATAGTCTGTACGCGGTCCAGCAGGACGCTGCCCAGGGCGCATTCCACTTCTCCTATGCAGTAGTTGGCGGGTTGCAGCCGCCTGCCGTCCAGTTCCGGGAAATCCACGTCGCCCATGGCCGGCAGCCAGTAGTCCGGCCGCTCCCCGGCATACGCGCGATGCCCGTTGTGACGCAGCATGGGCACGAGTTCGGCGCGGCGCGCATCCTTGACCGTGAGCATGCCGCCTTCTCCCAAAGTGGAGATATTCTTGTGCGAGTGGAAGGAAAAAGTCCCGAAATCGGCGAAATTGCCCGCCTTGACGCCGGAATGTTCCGTCCCTACGGCCTGGCAGGCGTCTTCTACTACAAGAAGCCCGCGCCGCCGCGCAAGCTCCATGATCGGCGGCATGTCGGCGAGGAACCCGTACAGATGCACAACGACAAGCACCCTGCTGCGCGGGGTGAGTACGCGCTCAACATGTTCGGCCGTGACCACGCGCGTATGCGGGTCTATATCCGCAAACACAAGCTGCGCTCCGCGCCCCGCGAACGGGTAAGCGGACGACGTAAAAGTGTGGGAGGGAATGACCACCTCGTCCCCCGCGTTCAACAAACAGAGTTCGGCCGCCGTCTGCAGGGCGGCCGTTCCGTTCATGCAGGCAAAGGCGTGTTGCGCTCCGTTGAAGGTTTTGAACTTTTCCTGGAAGGCGCGCTGGAGGTCGCCCTGCGTAAGGGGGTCGGCGTTGCGCATTGCCGCAACAACGGTCGCGATTTCCTCTTCTGTGTAGCGGCCGGCCCGTCCGCTGAAATCTATCGCAATACCCATATACGATCGCTGCGCCTCACATGGCTTTGAACAGCGCAATGAGCCGGTCTTTGCTCAGGATGGTCTTGTAGTCCGGCCCCAGGGCGTTGGTCAGGGGTTTTTCGTGGATGATCGAAGCCTGGTACAGGGCTTCGTAACAGTCGTCCGACAGATTGCGGCAAATGCCGGACGGCAGATCTATGCCGTTGTCAGCCTTCATTTCCATGAACAGGGCGTGTTCTTCAGGATAAATGTCACCCAGCACGGACAGGGCACAGCAGTTGGCCTTGCCGTGCGGCAGGTGCAGCACAGTGGAAAGGGCCGCCGAAATCGGGTGTACCGCGCCGGTGTTGCCCGCCGCCATGCCGCCGATATAGGAGGCAACCATCATCTTTTCGAGGTTGTCGTCGCACTGCATATCGCCGGGGCCGAGAAAAACATCCCGGCACAGGCCGATTGCCGTATCCGAAAGACGGTCCACAATCACGTTGCGGTAGCTTCCGCGCAGGGATTCAAAGCAGTGCATGAAAGTATCTACTCCGGTAAAGAAAAACTGGTTGCGCGGCACACTGCGCGTGAGCGCGGGGTCCAGCAGTATCTGGTCGTAGACGGTGAAATCGCTGTTCATGCCCAGTTTCAGGCCACGCGAGTAATCGACCAGCACACAGGTGCGCGAGCATTCCGCGCCCGTGCCGGCAAGGGTAGGCACGCCGATTTTGTATACGGCGGTATTTTTGACCAGTTCCCATCCCTGGTAGTCTCGCGCCCGGCCCGGGTTGGTCAGCAGGTTGGCCACGGCTTTGGCCGTGTCCAGCACGGAGCCGCCGCCGATGCCCGTCACGCAGCAGGGCTTTTTTGCGCCGAAAAAAGCCTTTGCCTCCCCGCTCAGGAGGTCGATGTTTTCCACCGTGGGCTCCTGCGTGGTATCCACAAACACGACAAGGTCGTCCCCGCGCGCAGGCAAAGGAAGCGCGGCTTTGCCGCCCCCGCGGAAAAAATGATCCACGTAAAACAGCGCGCTCGGTGAATCCGGACTGCGCCTGGCGTCAACCATACCCTCAAGAGAAGCGAACGCGCCGAAGCCGAGCTGGTAATAAGGGACATTTTTCGTATTTCGGGTGACGGTCATACCGGTATTCCGTTGATCAAAAAATCATAGAGACTGGAGACATCCAGACTATCGTTAATGCCGGCTGAGGATTGACGCGCTGCATAATGAATCCGCCTCGGGCGAACCGCCGCGTGATGATGCGTCGGCGGAGACGGGCATTTCCGTCAAGGAAACGCCGAGCGACTCGGCATATTCGCAAATTCCCTCAAGATTCTCCGGTAACAGCCCGTCCCGAACGCAGTGAGGGACGTAAAAGGAGTGCAGGAGGAATCATCTACCACCGCCCGAGGCGATGGTATGAATGGGCCCCCGCGAAGGGGGATTTAGCACCGGGTGGTAGCTGCCAAAATTATTTCACCGGCAACACATGTTGTTCTGGAGCAGTTAACGCTTGAAACAGTTCGCTTACGGCAGGCTTTGCCTGCCTGCGCCTGTTTCGCTGCAAGGATTTGCAGGCAAATCCTTGCAGCGCAGTTCACGCATTTCATTTGTGAACTGCGCCAGAGCCGAATCAAGGACTATTTTCCTCCACAGAGAAGGCCTGAAAAATACTCAAATTTTGCCTAAACAGAAACTGCCTGCCTTGATAGGAGCTGTTTTTCAATTATATTAACAGCTATATGGTGATCGAATTTACACTGTATTGATTACAACTTGGTATGAACCGTCTCTTTCCGCGTCTCCTCAAGTCGGTTCGATGCGCACATAGAGGTCGCCGCGCAGGTTGCCGATGCGCCTACCCATGCCTTTGAGCCGCATGGCTTTGCCCGGATCAAACTCCGGGGGCAGAGTAATCTCGATAATCTGAGGAGTTTCGGCGAAGCCGTGCTGTATTTCCAACCGCACGCGCGCCCCCGGCACCAGGGAACGTCCCGGCAGCCGCAGCACCTGTTCTTCGTCGATTTGCCTGAGAAACCATCCTTTAACCTTGTCGAGGACCCCCGGCTGCGTCGGGCGGGTTGCTGCGGAGCGCGCGCGCGCCCTGCCGCACACGGGCGTTGTCCGCGTGAGAGACGTACCTTTGCAGCCGGGTTCGGCTTCTTTCCCCCCGCCGTGTTCAATGCGGCTGTAAATATCTTCATAGACGCGGCGGGCAAAGGGATCGCTGAGGATATCCCGCAGCACGTCTTCCGCGCGCATGCCGCCCGGCCCGGAACGCGTCTCCGCGCCCGGCGTCCCGGCGTTTCGCCCCGCCCGCCGTCCTGACGCGGCATAGGCGCGGCGCGCCTCTTCCTGCGCCCGCCTTGTCGACGCTCCAGCTTCGCCGGCGCGGGAGGCGCCTGCCGTCCCGTTCAGGCGTTTGCTCAGGGTCACGTAAGCTTCGTTGACTTCCTGAAAGCGGCGGGAGGCATCCGGAACCTGCGAATTCAAATCCGGATGCAGAAAGAAAGCCATACGCCGGTAAGCGCGCTTGATTTCCGCCGCATCGGCGCCCTCCCCGACGCCTAGTACCGAACAGCATTCCTTGAGCGTCATAGGGTTTCCCTTAGGGCATCATACCTGCGGACCGGGCGCGGCGTCGAGTTTTGCGCGCAGCAGCCCGTTGACCACGGCCGGATTGGCTTTTCCGCCTGTGCCGGCCATAACCTTGCCGACAAAAAAGGACAACAGCCTGGTCTTTCCGCCTCTGTACCCTGCGATTTCCGCCGGATATTCGGACAGCACCCGGTCCACGACGGCTTCCAGCGCATCGCTGTCGGAAAGCTGGACGAGGTTGCGTTCGGCTGCGAAACGCTCCGGTGAAACCCCTGAGGCAAACAGTTCCGGAAAAATCTCATGGGCGATGCGGACGTTGAGCGCGCCCCCGTCTATCAGGCGCACCAGTTCGGCCAGCAGAGGCGGCGTCAGATGCGCTTCTCCCGCCTTGACGCCTGCGGCAGCGCATTCGCGCAGCAGTTCCCCGCGCATCAGCGCAGCCGTGCGGCGCGGGTTGCCGCACAGGGACGCAGCGGTTTCAAAGTAGTCGGCGGTATCCCTGTCTGCCGCCAGCAGTTCGGCGTCCTCGTCCGGCAAGCCGTAGTCCGCTGCAAAACGCGCCGCGCGCGGACCCGGCAGTTCCGGCATCGTCCTGCGCCATTCCTCGATACGCTCCGGGTCAATCAGGATCGGGGGCAGATCGGGGTTGGGAAAATAACGGTAGTCGTGGGCGTCCTCTTTGCTGCGCATGGCGTGGGTTTCCTGCGTCTCGGCGTCAAACAGGCGCGTTTCCTGCAGCACTGCCCCGCCGTCTTCCAGGCAGGCCCGCTGCCGGGCGATTTCGTAGTCCGCAGCCCGCTGCACATGGCGGAAAGAATTGAGATTTTTCGTCTCGGAGCGCGTTCCCAAGCTCCCTGCGCCCGGCGGGCGCAGGGAGACATTGACGTCGCAGCGCAGGCTGCCTTCTTCCATGTTCCCGTCCGTAACTTCTATGGCGACCAGCAGTGCATGAATGCGGCGCATGAATTCCGCCGCTTCCCCGGCGCTGCGCATATCCGGCTCACTGACGATCTCAATAAGCGGCGTTCCCGCCCGGTTAAGATCCACGAGCGTCGCGCCCCCGAGGTGCAGGCATTTGCCGGCGTCGTTTTCCAGGTGGACGCGGGTGATGCCGATGCGCCTGTTCCGCCCCTTGACCTTGATGTCCAGAAAGCCTTTTTCGCAGACGGGCGGCACAAATTGCGAGGTCTGAAAACCGTCCGGCAGGTCGGGGTAAAAATAATTTTTTCGGGAAAAGAGGGAGTAGGCGTTGACCGCGCAGTTCAGGGCCAGACCGGCGCGCACGGCCAGTTCGACGGCTTTTCCGTTCAGACGCGGCAAGGCGCCCGGCATGCCGGAACATACTTCACAAACCTGCTCGTTGGGCGCGGCGCCGAAGGACACCGGGCAGGAACAAAACAGTTTCGACTCCGTGTTAAGCCGAACATGAATCTCCAGACCTATTACCGCTTCATATGCCGGCATCAGCCGCTCCTTTTTCCCGCATCAGAGCCTTGCAACTTTGCTTTTGCCGGCGTCCCGCGGCCGGGGAAAAAAATTTCCCCCGGACCTCCTCAATGTTGAATTACCCGTCACGCGTTACACGGTACTGCCGTAAGACTGCGCTCTGTGCGGTTCCTTCACCAACCGGAATCGTGTGCCAGAAGCGTGCGTTCCAGATCCGAGGCGGAGACAGACAGAGGAGCGCTGAATTCAATGCCGATGAAGAGGCCGTCCTGCCACTTCAGCAGACCGCCGCAGTTCAGCATGCCGTTCAGCGGCGGGTCGTTCGCCTTGACGTGCAGCGCAGCGTTCTCCTGCAACGGTGTTGCCGGTTTGACCTGCAATTCCGCGCAAAGTCCGAATACGGACATCTCCATAACCCGGCAGGCGACGGGAGCGCCGCCCAGACCGGTGACGGTCAGCATGCTCGTAACGGTAGGGGTAAAACGCTGGGTGCGGCGGCGGTCCGAGCCCATGGACTCCACAAGTCGCTGCAGCTTTTCCGACTGTGCGGTCAAATTTTCCGTAAACTGCCCGGCATCCGTCATACTCCGGGACGTCTCCTGCACGGCTTCGCTGATACGGCGCATGGTCTCCACGTTGTCCGCGCCGATGTGCGCCTGCTCCGCCGTCGCCTCGGCAATGCCGCGCACTTCGCCCATGGCCCGATCGGCAATGGCGACGATGCCGGCCAGGCTTTCGCCTGACTTTTCCGCCAGACTTTCAGCCGTATGCGTGAGGTTCACGGTCTTGTCGGTCAGGTCTTTGTTCCGGCCGACTTCGACCTGCAACGCCGAGATGGATTTGTTGACTTCCTCCGTTGCGTGCATGGTTTTTTCCGCCAGCTTGCGCACCTCGTCGGCGACAACGGCGAAACCGCGCCCGGCTTCGCCGGCGCGGGCCGCTTCTATGGCCGCGTTCAGGGCCAGGAGGTTGGTCTGGTCGGCGATATCCTTGATCAGTTCGACAATGCTGTTGATGCCGTCGGCCTGAATTCCCAGCGACTGCATACCCTTGGCCGTAAGGTCGGCGTATTCCGCGGTTTTTTTGATGCATTCCACGGTCTCCGTGACGATCTTCCGCCCGTCTTCGGCCTGAACGCGGGTATCGCGCGTATCCTCCGTTGTCCGTTCCGCCTTGGCGGCCAGTGTTTCCAGCGTTTGGCTCAGGGAGGTGATGTCGGCCATGGCCCCGGCACAGGCCTCCTTTTGCAGACGGGCGTTGTCGGACGTTTTTTCAAGGTGCTGCAGCAAGCTGCGGAAATCCTCGCCCTGTTTGCCGGAAATTTCGTGCGTCTCCTTGACCGATGTCGTGATGCGCTCGTTCAGGGCCATGATGCGGTCCTGCTGTTCGCGGATTTCCGTTTCGTCGGTGAGCATCATGCAGGCCCCGAGCAGTTCGCCGTCCATGCCCAGCAGCGGCGATGCCGTGGCGCGCGCATACTTTTTCTCGCCCGCGGCGTTGATTCTGACCACCGACATGTTGTACAGGGTACGTCTTTCCGCGAGAACCCGGTCAAGCGGCGTTCTGCTCTTCTCGTTTCCGTCGAAGAAGGCGCCGGACGACTTGCCGTAGTAATCCTCCGGTTTGCCGGACAGCCCCCAGAATTCGAGCAGCATCCGGTTCACGAAAGTCAGGCTCCCGTTGAGGTCGACAACGGAAAAGGGCACCGCGAGGCCGTGCATGATGCTTTGCGCGAAGCCGAGCCGCTCTTTCAACTGGTGCAGCATCTCCGCAAAGGCGGCGCTGAGCTGTCCTATTTCATCCGAGCGCTTGAGTTGTATGTCGACGTTGAACTCGCCGTGCGTGATCCGCTCGGCTCTGGAAGCGAGGTAGCGGACCGGGTTTGCAAGACTGCCCGCGAAGCGCAGACCCAGGGCGAGCGACAGCAGAACCAGCGCCAGAGTGACGGCGCTCAGTTTGAGAATGATCCGTATGCCGGATTCATGCACTTCGCTTTCGTCGATGATACACAGCAAACGCCAATTGTTGAATCCCCTGAATACGGTAACGATGCGCGGCACTCCGCCCACTTCCCGCGTGTACGAGCCTGGGGCGAGCGCCAGCATGTCTTCCAGTCCGGGGATTTTCCCGTCTTTGATATTTGTGAACACGCTGTCCTTGAACTGGTCTGAAGCGATGATTGTGCCTGTGCCTTCCACCAGGGTCACCTGCCCTGTCCGGCCGATGCGCACGGCGCTGATCATCTTCGTCATGGTGTCCAGGCTGACGTTGATGTAGCTTGCGCCGATGACCGCGCCGGAACTGTCGCGTATTCTAGCCATAGCGGTACACACCGGAATTCCGGCTGTGGCGGAACGGTAAAGTTCCCCGTAAGATTCGTCGCCCGCCGCCGCCATGGCGATTGTATACCAGCTTCGCGTCCTGGGGTCATAGCCGGCCGGACGAACAGCGAGGGGGGAACCGACAAACCCCCCGTCCTTCAGGCCGATACCCATGTTGTAAAAAAGAGGATTCGCGTTCACGAGCTGCTGCATGCGGTCGTCCAGAGCAAGCGCGACGGGCGTCATGCGTTCCCGGTCAGGTGTCGTAGGTTGTCTGCTGGTTACATAGACGGGAAGCAGACCGAGGGAGCGGCGCGCTTCGGGAGTATTGGAGATATACCGGGCGCTGTTTTTGATCGTGGTAAACAAGAGCTGAATATATTCATCTGCCTTTTCCAACTGTGCGCGTGAGGACTGCACATAATTTTCCACGTCCGTCTGCCGGGTCTGAATACCGACAAAGCCCATCAGCAGACAGGGTCCAGCCAGAGCAAGAATGGTAAAAATAGACAGTAATTTTAAACGGATGGACATAGCGGCATTGCTCCGTTTTGCATGTTGCGCACACAGGCTGCACAGCGCCGCCGGCCGCGCGAGCCGGCATTCCGCAATCGACTTGAATTTCTCCTGCTTGTTGTTCTTCGTACCAATTTGCATTCAAACGCGTTTGAATGCAGGATGCCGAACTTTTTGAAAAACAGACAGAGCCTGATTTTTCAAAAAGTTGCGGGCGACGGCGTAGCCTCAGCCATACCGCTTTGCTTTCTGCTGAAAACAAACCGGGATCAACACCGCGTCACAAACACTTCGCCGAGTGCCTGTAAGCGCATGTTCGGGCGTATCCGGGAACTTTGGTACTCTTTTCCCGTGTCGGCGTCTACGAAAAATCCGCCCGGCCGACGATGCGCGCCGCCCGGCCCGTACCGCCCTTACGGCCCGGAGCATGCTTCTTCCCCGCGCTCCTGCGCTTCGCAGGCGGCTGTTTTTACGGGGCAAAAAGCGCCGGATCTCCGTCTTCGCCGGCGGGCCAGACGACCTTGTGAATCTGAAGATTAAACTGCACGTTGTGCAGCCTGTCCCGAATAATGTTACCGGCAAGCCGGGCCGGCGGCATGTCGTCCGCTTTCGGCGAAAAGGCGATGCGCGGACCGCCGGGCGCACTTCCGCGGCGAAGCGCAATCTCCGCCGCAAAGGCATAGTCCCGGGCATCGGCAATGACAAATTTGAGGTAGTCCGTCGCGCGCAGGGCGGCCGTCATGCGATCAAGGGGGACCATGCCGGACGTTTCACCCGTCGACGGACACTTGCGGTCCACAATCCAGCATTCCACGCAACCTGCCAGTTCGGCGGGAGGCACTACGGATCCGTTGGTTTCGACGGAAATGCGCATGCCCGCCGCCTCCAACGCGCGCAACAGCATCTCCAGCCCCTTGCCTAGGTACAGCAGGGGTTCTCCGCCGGTGACCGTTACCTTGCGGCCGGCAAGAGCGGCAACCCGCGCGACGATGTCGTCCACGGTCATCCACGGCGTGTTTTTCGTTACGGAAAGCCCCTGCGGGGTATCGCAGCGCCCTCCCCAACAGCGCAGATTGCATCCGGCAAGACGGATGAACGTTGAAAGCGTCCCCTGTCCGGCGCTGTTGACCTCACCGTCGATACTCGGGAAAATGCTTACGAGCGGGAGCCTTGCTCCCCGGCCGGCGCCTGAGTCCCGTTCCGCTCCGGGTTCGCCCGGACGCGGCAAGTCCTGCCTCCCGGCGCTTTCCCTCGCGCCGGCATGCTGCTCTGTCCGCCCGGCCATACCTTATCCTGAACGGTTCCATTCGCAATATGAGGACGGCGATTCCCAAAAGCGTATCCGCACCACGTCCGCTTCCGGCCACTCCCGCTCCAGGCGCAGCTTGAACCAGCGCACCATATTTTCCGCGGTCGGCGCGACGACAAGAGCGCCCCCTTCGTCCCCGACCTGCTCAAAATACTCCGGAGCGTCACAAGCTGCCCGGCCCACAACCTCGTTGAGGCACTTGTGGTCGAGTTCTTCGACAATGAGGCCGACTTTGTCTTTGATTTCGTGAAAGTCCGCGGTGATGCCTGGATAACGCTCGCCCTGCACCCCGGCTACGGTAATTTCCACCTTCGCCGTGTGCCCGTGCAGGTTGCCGCATTTGCCCCGATACGAAGGCAGACGGTGCGCGTAGGCAAATTCGAAAATTTTTGTCGCAGTGACTTGCAGCATAGTTCGAATTATCCGGAGCCGGCGTCGCGCTCCCCGTGCGCCGGGACCGCCGGCAGGGTCGCATTCATGCTGCCTGTCCTGTAACCCTGCAAATCAATCGCCGCAAAGGCAAAGCCCAGATCTTTCAAGCGGCTGCTCACCGCCGCGCGCAGGGCCGGGTCGGCAAACAGCGCGAAGCCCTGGTCGTCAAGCTCAAGGCGGGCAAGCCGCCCCCCATCGTGAAAACGCACCCGCACCTGACGGCAGCCGCAGTCAAGCAGGAACTGCTCCGCAGCGTCAATGCGGCGCAGGCGTTCGGCGTCGATCCGCTCCCCGTAGGGAAAGCGGGAGGCCAGACAGGCAAAAGACGGTTTGTCCCAAGTCGGCAACCCTATTTCCCTGGATAACCGCCGGATCTCGTCCTTGCCCAGCCGGACCAAGCGCAACGGACTGTACACGCCCAGTTCCGCCGCGGCCTGAAGCCCCGGCCTGTAGTCTCCCTCGTCGTCGACATTGGAGGCCTCAATGACGTGCGCCGCCCCCTGCTCGCGGGCCACGCGCAGGATCTTGCCGAACAGCGCCTGCTTGCACAGGTAACAGCGGTTCGGAGGATTGTCGGAAAAACCGTCCACCTCCAGTTCCCCGGAATCCACAAGAACATGCCTGATGCCTCGTGAAGCCGTAAAATCCTCCGCCGCCCGCAGTTCACGCAGGGGAAAACTCAGAGAACGCCCGGTAACGGCGACAGCCTTGTCACCCAGGACATCGCGGGCGCAGGCGAGCAAAAAAGTGGAATCAACCCCGCCGGAAAAGGCCACCGCAACGCTGCCGAAGGAGCGCAGACACTCTTCCAGCCGCCGCTGTTTTTCTTTCAGCGCATCCATGCGGCCTTGTCCCGAAACGCCGCGCGGCCCGCAAACAGCGCAGCGCGCAGCCGGTCAGATAATTTCAAGAACATCCTCCAGCGCGCCGATGATATCGTCAATATGCTCAAGACCTATGGACAGCCGAATCAGATCCGGGTGCAGTCCTCCGGCAGCCTGCGCCTCTTCCGACAACTGGGAGTGCGTGGTGCTTCCGGAATGGATAATCAGGCTCTTGGCATCGCCGACATTGGCAAGTAAACTGAAAAGTTCAATATTGTCGACAAGTTTTATGGCGGCTTCTTCTCCGCCCGCAACGCCGAAAACCACCATGCCGCCGGCGCCTTTCTTCAGGTATTGCTGCGCAAGCGGGTAGGCCGGGTCTCCGGCAAGGCCCGGATAGCGCACCCAGGTGACTTTCGGATGCCTGCGGAGATATTCCGCCGCGGCAAGCGCATTTTTGCTGTGCGCGTCCATACGCAGGGGCAGGGTTTCCACGCCCTGAATAAACTGCCAGGCGGCATCCGGGGCCAGAGTCGGCCCCTGGTTGCGCAGGCCGACGGTGCGCAGGCGCACCGCAAAAGCCACGGGCGTCAGGTCGCCGAGGTCGTGCGCGAAACGCAGGCCGTGGTAACCCCGGTCCGGTTCGTTGTACAGAACAAATTTCGGGTCGCTCCAGTCGAATTTGCCGGAATCGACAACAATGCCCCCGATGCCGGTGCCGTGTCCGCCGATCCATTTGCTCAGGGAATGGACGACAAGGTCCGCGCCGTACTCGACTGGCCGCAACAGGGTGGGCGGGGTAAAGGTGGCATCTACTATAAGCGGCAGGTGATATTTTGCACCCAGAGCGGCGTACCCGGCAATATCGGCCACATCCAACACCGGATTGCCGATGGTTTCAATAAACAGGGCCCGCGTCCTGGCGTTGACAGCCCGCTCCACAGCATCGAAATCGTTGACCGGGGTAAAACGCACCGTGATGTCCTGCTGCGGCAATATGGCGTCGAACATGGTATAGGTGCCGCCGTACAGGTTGACGGCGCTGACCAGTTCGTCGCCCGCGCGCAGGATGTTGGTGATCGTGAAATACACGGCGGCCGTACCGCTGGCCAGGGACAGGGCGGCCGCCCCGCCGTCGAGCGCGGCCAGGCGTTTTTCCAGCACATCGTTGGTGGGGTTCATCAGCCGGGCGTAAATGTTGCCGAGTTCGCGCAGAGCGAACAAATCGGCGCCGTGCTTGGAATTGCGGAATTTGTATGCCGTTGTGCGATATACCGGCACGGCGCGCGCCAGCGTGGCAGGGTCGGCTTCCTGCCCGGCATGCAGGGCCAGTGTCTCAAGATGATAGGGGCGCTTGGGCATGATTTTCCTTACCTTTGTTGATTTCCGCGGAAGCCTGTCCGCGCCGCCGAGCGGCACGAGCCGGCCGAAAAGCGCGCTTTCCGGCTGACGATTCTTGCGTTAAAAAGTTGAGAGTTTTCACTTATAGATTGATAATGCCACAGTCTGCATTTTTTCAAAAAAATGAGGTGCTGTAAAAGCCTGCCAGAGCCGCAATGTCAATTCAACTGCTCTCTCCGATTTGGAGACAACTTTTGTTCTCCGCGTAAATCTTGCCAAATGATGTCGCGTATTACTGTTGTCACGCTCAATGCAACGGGGATGCTCTTTGCCGATGATATGACGCTCCGGCGGCAATACCTTTTTGAAGACTTCCCATTGATCTGTATAAAACAAGCAATTATTCAAATGTTTTACTTTCTGATATAATCGC
>JAISMY010000031.1 GCA_031276485.1 Desulfovibrio sp.
ATCAGGTCTATCGCTTCGGGCGGTGTGCGGCTGAGTACCTCGGCGCTCAGCGGAATTTCGGATAACGGCTCAGTCACCATGCCTCTCCTCATAGCAGAAAATCTAGAGACTTTCTACTCCCCCCCCCGTGAGCGCTTACCGCTTGACGCCCGGCTTCGCCGGGCCTACCTTCCCGGTAACCCCCTCCTTCAGGGAGGGGGCAAGCCGCCCGGCTCCTATCCGCCGGGACGGAGTCGGTCGGCGGATGGAGTCGGTCGTGGATTGAAACATGCCGTTACGGGATGTCGTTGCTGCGCGACTTCAGACAAGGCGCGGGAAGTCAGGCTTCCGCGCCGCGTGTCGTCAGCGGTTGAGTTGCGCAAATGCGGCAAAGTCGCCGGCCGCCGGACAGAACGCATCAATCAGCGCAGGGTCGAAGTTGCTTCACCGGCAGGGCACAAGGATCTCCGCGGCTTCCTGCGGCGTGAGCGGGGCTTTGTTTTGAATGCAGCCCCGCATCAGATGCCTGCGGGGCTTTCCAGAGATTGCCGCAAAGCTCCCAGGCTGATGTTGTATTTTTCCATTTTGGCGTACAGGGTTGAACGGTGTACGGCCAGGGCCTTGGCGGCCTTGCTGCAGTTGCAGGTATACTTGAGCAGGGTTTTCACGATCAGGTCACGCTCCCGGTCGACCACCATATCGTTCAGCGCCGTGCCGGCGTTGAGACTCACCTCGCTTTCGATGAGCACGCGTGAAGGCAGATGTTCGGGTTTGATGACGTCGTGGTCGCAGGTCATGAAGCAGCGACCGATGACGTTTTTCAGTTCCCGGATATTGCCGGGCCAGGAATAGCGCTGCAGACAGGCCGCGGTTTCCGGAGCTGTCGACCGCTTCTGCGCATACTTGTTGTTCAGTTCTTCCAGAAAAGCGTAAGTCAGGGCGGGGATGTCCTCTTTTCTTTCGCGCAACGGCGGTATGAACACGGGCAGCACGTTCAGACGGTAATACAGGTCCTCGCGGAAGGTTTTGTCCTTGATTTTCTGTTCCAGGTTCTGGTTGGTGGCCGCCAGGATGCGCACGTCCACGCGGGTGGGGCGTTCACTGCCCACCTTTTCGATCACGTTGTCCTGCAGGACGCGCAGCAGTTTCACCTGCATGGACAAGGGCATATCGCCGATTTCGTCCAGCAGCAGCGTGCCCTTGTCCGCCATCTCGAACTTGCCGCGTTTGCCGCCGCGCCTCCCCCCGGTAAAGGCCCCCTCCTCGTAGCCGAACAGTTCCGACTCCAGCAGGTCGGCGGGAATCGTGGTGCAGTTGATGCAAATGAAGGGTCCGCCGCTGCGCGCGCCGGCATTGTGTATGGCATTGGCGAACACTTCCTTGCCCACCCCGGTTTCGCCCTGCAGGAGGATGGGCAGGTCGTTGGAGGCAAAACGCTGGGCCATTATTTTGGCTTCCCGGTAGGCCGGGCTGGCTGTGGGCAGGGATTCGAAAGACCAGATTTCTATGGAATGGCGTATGAGTTCCCTGCGGTAATACTCAATCTCATCGCCCATTTCCTGGATGGATTGCATGAGCTTGGCGTTGTATCGGGAAAATTTTATATGGGCTACGCTGGCGAAAATCTCCCCGTCGCGGGTGCGCACCGGCAGACGCGTGACGGCTACGCGGCGTTCTCCCGCCGTCGTACCCGGCAGATATTCATGGAAGGTATCAATCTCCGTGAGATCTTTTTCCATGATTTCATGCATCTTGGTGTTGGGGATGAGATGTCTGATGGGCGTGCCGATGACCGCTTCGCGCTGTACGCCGAAAAATTTGCAGTATGCCTCGTTGATGTCCCGAATGGACCCGTCCCCGGCGACAACGAGAAAACCGTCCGGCAGGATGCGCATGATGGTTTCGTAAATGTAGTTGTTCAGCAGGGCGTTGTGCAGTTCTCCGCGCAGGCGCACGTTTTCGCGACGCAGATCTTCCGGTTCCTTGGCATCGTCCATAGGCGCGCTCCTTCGTGCGGGGTGACCGGTCCGCACGGCGATTGCATGATTGCATGTCGGCTTCAGTTCTTTGCGTATTCTATACCCGGTGCCGCCGCGCATGTAAAGCCTTTTTCGCCCCGCAATCCGACATTCCGACAGACAGTGTGGGAAAACGCGACAGCAGGGCCGCGCGACATTGTTGTCGCCTGAAATCGACAAAAGTGCCGCGATTCCCGGACACTTCGCGTAAAGCGCCTATGTGCGATATCAATACGGATACTCATTACATAAGGGAACCTCTAAAAACTAAATTTATGTCACATGCCGACCTGACAAATACTGAATTTACAACGCTCAATCCCGTCTGGAAAAGGGTTTTTAGGGGTTCCCATAATAAGCAGTTGAAGCGGAATAGGCTGCGGAGCAAGCGCGGCCGCGTCTTTCCCCGCGTCGACTTCGGCCGTGCGCGGACCATGCGCCGTAAAATTCCCGATTTTCATAAAAATAAATAATAATTATAATATGATATAATAGAAAAAAACCTTGCATATCCTGCCCGCAGGCCCTGCGGGAGCAGAGTTATGCGCCTGTTTTTTTGTGCCTTGTTCTCCGGCTGCGCCTCCCCCGGCGCGTTGGCTGTCGCCTGCGCGCGACATGTCGGGAAACTACAGCGATGTAGGGAGAAGGCGACATGTCGGCGGCGCGGCCGGCGCCGGTCGCGCTCATCAAAAATTATCCGTTATATTTCACTATATTATATAGTCAAAGGTTTTTTGGAACGCTTATTGCTTTCAGAGGCCGCGCCGCCTGCCTCAGCGCGGTCGAACCGCAGGCAGGCCGCGAAGTATTGAATCCGCCTTCATATCCCTGAAGGGTAACGTGTATCTCTTGTACGGAGGAACTCATGGCCTACGAAAATCTGCTCTTCGAAAAGAAAGACAACATTGCCGTCATCACCATGAACCGGCCCAAAGCGTTGAACGCCCTGAACAACGACACCCTTAAAGAATTGGACGCCGTGCTGACGGTCATCAAGGAGGACGCCGGCATCAAAGGCGCCGTCATCACCGGCAGCGGCAAAGCCTTTGTGGCCGGGGCCGACATCTCCCAGATGGCCGACTATACCGCCGAGCAGGCCAGAGTCTACATGGAGTTCGCCCAGGAAGTGTTCAACCGCATCGAACTCATGGGTAAACCCTTTATCGCGGCCGTGAACGGATTCGCTTTGGGCGGAGGCTGCGAACTGAGCATGGCCTGCGACATCCGCATCGCTTCCGAGAACGCTGTGTTCGGGCAGCCCGAAGTCAACCTGGGGCTGATCCCGGGCTTCGGCGGCAGCCAGCGCCTGCCCCGCCTTATCGGTCTCGGCATGGCCAGAGAACTCATTTACACGGGCCGCAACGTCAAGGCCGACGAAGCCAAGTCCCTGGGCCTCGCGAACAAGGTGGTGCCCGCCGATGCCCTGCTGGATGAAGCCCTGGGCATGATGAAAAGCATCGTTTCCAAGTCCGGCATCGCTGTACGTTACGCCAAGATCGCGATCAACCGCGGCGCGGATACGGACATCTACAAGGCCATGGAACTGGAAAAGGATCTCATTTCCCTCTGTTTTGCCGCCGAGGATCAGAAAGAAGGCTGCAGGGCCTTTCTGGAAAAACGGCCCGCGAAGTTCAGGTATTGATGTTTATGACATTGTGTCGCCCGTCTTTCTGCGAATTTTTCTTACAGGCATAAGGAGTAGGTATGAGCAAGGTTATCACGGCGCAACAGGCGGCCGAACTGGTCAAGGACGGCATGACGCTCGGCGTTGGCGGTTTTGTGGGATCCGCCGTACCCGAAGAACTGCTGATTGCGCTCAAGGAACGCAGGCTTGGCTCCGGATCTCCGGGCGGCCTCACCGTCTTTCACACGGCCGCCGTGGGCGACGGCAAGACGCGCGGCTGCAATCATCTGGCCGTCGAGGGATTGATCAAAAAGCTGTATTGCGCCCATATCGGCCTGGAACCCGGCCTCAACAAGCTTACCGTGGAAAACAAGATAATTTCCTACATGGTGCCCCAGGGCGTTACCTCGCATCTGCTGCGCGCCATAGGCGGCGGCAAGGTGGGCGTGCTCACCCACGTCGGGCTGAAAACCTTTGCCGACCCGCGCCTGGAAGGCTGCAAGGCCAACGACGCGGCGCGCGCCGCCGGTGAAGAAGTGGTGGAACTGCTCACCGTCTGCGGCAAGGAACAGCTTCTGTACAAATCCTTTCCCATCAACATCTGCTTTATCAAGGCCTCTTACGGGGACACCGACGGCAACCTTTCGCTCAGCGACGAAGGCACGCACGGCGACCAACTGGAAATGGCCGCCGCCGCGCACAACAGCGGCGGCATAGTCATCGCCCAGGTCAACAAGGTGGTGGCGCGCGGTTCCCTGCCCGCCCAGGAAGTCAAGGTGCACGGCTTCATGGTGGATTATGTGGTGGAAGGGAAGCCGGAAAACAACGTACAGTTCTTCCTTTTTCCGGAATACCGCGCGGAATGCGCCGGCTCCCGCCGCATACCCGTGGACGCCATTGCCCCGGAACCCCTCACCGTGCGCAAGGTCATCGGGCGCCGCGGGGCCTTTGAGCTTACCCCGAACACCTTGGTCAACCTGGGCATCGGCATTCCTGATTCCGTGGCCGGCGTCGCGGGCGAGGAAGGCATTGCCGACAAAATCACCCTGTCCATAGAATCCGGCATACTCGGAGGCGTGCCGCTGCCCGGCGTGGGCATCGGCGGCTCGGTCAACCCCGTGGCCATGTACAAGCATCCGGACATTTTCGACGTCTACGACGGCGGCGGCATCGACCTGAGCTGCCTGGGCGCGGCCCAGATCGACCCGAAGGGCAACGTCAACGTGAGCAAGTTCGCCGGCCGCGTGGTCGGGCCGGGCGGCTTCGTGAACATCTCGCAGAACGCCAAAAAAGTGTGTTTCTGCGGCACGTTCACGGCGGGCAAGGCCGAATGCGAGATCAAGGACGGCAAGTTGAACATCGTGAAAGACGCCGACGGCATCAAGTTCATCAACAAGCTGGAACAGGTGAGCTTCAGCGGCGAGTTCGCGGTTTCTACCGGCCAGGAAGTGCTGTTCCTGACCGAGCGCGCCGTGCTCCGTCTGACGCCCGGGGGTGTCATGCTGGTGGAAATCGCTCCCGGCGTGGACCTGGAGAAACACATTCTGGCCAAGATGGAGTTCAAACCCCTGATCGCCGGCGATCTGAAAACCATGGACCCGCGCATCTTCAGAGATGCGCCCATGGGACTCACTCTGTAAGGGCGTAACGGGACGGAACGGCGCTTCCCCCCCCGCCGCGGCGGAGGAAGCTCCGGCGCATGAACGCGCCGTTGACAAACAAACAACTGAAGAAAAGGAGTACGGTATGGATTTTCAACTCTCCGAGGAACAACAACTCATCCAACAGGCGGCGCGGGATTTTGCCCTCAAAGAGGTGGAACCCAAGGCGGCCGAACTGGACAGGAAGCACGAATTTTCGCATGAACTGTTCAAGCGCATGGCCGACCTGGGTTTTACGGGCACGTGTTTTCCCGAGGAATACGGCGGCAGCGGCGGCGACGATATAAGCAAGGCGCTGATTGTCGAAGAACTGGCCAAGCGTTGCGCCTCCACGGCCGCGACGCTGTCCATTACCCAGATCACGCCCTACGGCATTCTCAAGTTCGGCACGGAAGCGCAGAAAAAGAAATTTCTGCCCCCCCTGTTGAGCGGCGGCAATTTGGCCGCCTTTGCCCTCACCGAGCCGCAGGCCGGCTCCGATGCCGCGGCCGCCAGGACTACGGCCCTAGCCGACGGCGACCATTTCGTGCTCAACGGCAACAAGTGCTTCATCACCGGCGGCGCCATAGCCAAGACCACCCTGGTCTTCGCCCTGACCGAACCTGAAAAGGGTCTGCGCGGCATGAGCGCAATCCTGGTGGAAAAAGGCACTCCCGGCTTCAGCGCGGGCAAGGTGGAAGACAAACTCGGCCTGTGCGGCTCGGAAACCGTGGAACTCTTTTTCAAGGACTGCCGCGTGCCCAAAGACCACCTGCTGGGCGCGCCGGGCAAAGGTTTCCCCATGGCCATGGAGCTGCTGGATTTCGCGCGCATCGGCGTGGCCGCCCAGGGTCTGGGCATTGCCGAAAGAGCCCTTGAGGAATCCGTCACTTATCTCAACAACCGGGTGCAGTTCGGCAAACCCATCGGCGCGCAGCAGGGGCTTTCATGGTACGCGGCGGAGATGAAGGTGCGCATAGAGGCCTTGCGCGGTCTGGTGTACAAGGCCGCCTGGCTGAAAAGCGCAAAATTGCCGTTTTCCCTGGATGCCGCCGTCGCCAAGTACTACGGGGCGGAAACGGCCTGTTTTTGCGCCGACACGGCCCTGCAGATTCACGGCGGCTACGGCTACATGAAAGACATGCCCATTGAGCGGCTGTTCCGTGATTCCCGTCTGCTCAAGATTTATGAAGGCACGTCTGAAGTTCACAAACTGGTCATCGCCCGCGGCGTTCTTGGCCTGAAATAAATACCTCCGCTCCGGCGCGCAAGCATCGGAGCGGCTCCGTTTGTCCATACAAGGAGGAAACTATGCGGGGCAGAACCTACGATGAGATCGCCGTGGGCGACAAAGCTTCTTTCTCGAAAACCGTCACCGAATCCGACATCCACAGTTTTTCGGCCATGACCGCGGATTTCAACCCCATCCACGTGGATGAGGTCTATGCCCTCGGCAGTTCTCTGGGCAAAAAAATGGGCGGGCGCATCGCGCAGGGCATGCTTTCCGCCTCGCTGTTCTCCACGCTGGTGGGTATGTATATTCCCGGCAAAGGGGCGCTGTATGTGTCGCAAAGCTGCAATTTCAAACGCCCGGTCAAGATCGGCGATACCCTGCGCGCCGAATGCGAAGTCACCGAAAAACTTGAGAAGAACCGCATCCGCATGGCAACGCGTTGCGTCAACCAGCGCGGCGAAGTTGTCGTCGAAGGCGAGGCCGTGGCCATTGCCGCGAAAAATGTTGAGGATGTCCTTTAACTTCCCACGGAGATAGACCATGGATTTACTAATCATTGCCCTGGCTCTGGCGGCTTTGATTACCGTCGCGTACCGCGGGTACAGCGTCATCATCTTTGCCCCCATAGTCGCGCTGGCAGCCGTGCTCTTCTTCGAGCCCCTCTCCATACTGCCGGCCTATACCAACCTGTTCATGCAGAGAACTTCGGAATTTGTCCGCAACTTCTTTCCTCTGTTCATGCTCGGCGCCATTTTCGGCAAAGTGGTTGAGATATCCGGCTTTGCCAAATCCATTACCTTGGCGATCTTCCGGCTGGTCGGCCCCAAGAACGCCATCCTGACCATCGTGCTGGTGGCCGCGATCTTGAGCTACGGCGGCGTTTCCGCGCACGTCATCGTGTTTACCGTGTATCCTTTCGCGGCTGAGATGTTCAAGCTGGCCGTCATTCCCAAGCGGCTGATTCCCGGAGCCATCTGGCTGGGCGGCATTACCTTTACTATGGACTGCTTCCCCGGTTCTCCGCAGATTCAGAACATCATCCCCACCTCGTTTTTCAAGACCGATGCCTATTCCGCGCCTTTTCTGGGCATAGTCGGCGGTCTTTTCGTTTTTGCGCTGGGCATGCTTTATTTCATGCACCTGCAGAAAAAGGCCGCGGCCAGGGGGGAAACCTACAGCAGCGGCGTGGAGCTTCTGCAGGAGCCGGCGCCCCTGGACCCCAACCAGAAGCTGCCGCCGTGGCAGATTGCCGTCATCCCCCTGATTCTGGTCGGCGTGATGAACTACCTGATGACCGTACACGGCGTGCCCGCCATGTTCGGCTCGGAATATTCGCTCAGTTTCCCCGGCCTCAAGACCCCCATAGCCATCTCCGTGGCCGCCATGCGCGGTCTGTGGGCAGTGGAAATAGCCATGGTTTCGGCCATTGTGTGTACCATTCTCCTGGCGTTCAAGCCGGTGATCAAGGGTTTCACCGACGGTATGAAGTCGGCCATGGCGGCGGCGCTGCTGGCCATTATGAACACGGCTTCGGAATACGGCTACGGTTCGATCATCGCGGCCCTGCCCGGCTTCCTGTTCCTGGTTGAGTTCTTCAAGGGCATCAGCGGCGATCCTCTGGTGGCTGAAGCGATTACCGTGAACGTTCTGGCAGGCATTGTCGGTTCGGCGTCGGGCGGCATCAGCATCGCCATGGGCGCGATGTCGGACATGTTCATTCAGATGGCCGACGAAGCGAACATACCGCTGGAGGTGGCGCACAGGATAGCCTCCATGGCCTCGGGCGGCATGGACAGCCTGCCGCACAACGGAGCGGTCATCACGGCCATGTTCGTGACCGGGCTGACCCACCGTCAGGCTTACATGCCTATCCTGGCGACAACAGTCATCAAAACGGTCGCTGTGCCTTTTGTCATTATCCTCTACTATGTGACGGGCATGTATTGACCGTTTCCGTTTCCCGGCGGGGAGGCCGGGAGACGCAGGGAAAGCCGCTCCGAGTCATGTCTCGGAGCGGCTTTCCGCTTATTCGGATTCCCGATAAGGAGTTGTTTTTCAATTATATGAGAGTTTTACCTATGGATAGATACAATCACGGGATTTGCGAATGCCCGGTGCCTGTCCGAGCGGCGAGACCGGAGTTTCCAAAAAATTTTTCGACAACCGCTTGCGTTTAGTTTCTCAAAAGGGTAATTTCCCGCTCATCTTATTTTTTGTTATTTCCCGCTTGTTTTTTCGGAATCGGAAAAAGTGATCTACTTTGTGACAGCGTTGGAATCGGAAGAATTGATCAACTTTCAACAAGCCCGACAGGGCTGCGCCAGGAGGAATTATGAACACTTGGACCCAGGTTTACGAACCCGTCGGGGGGATCCTCGTTTCAGCGCTCATTGCCGCGATTCCGTTGATCCTGCTGTTTTACATGCTTGCCGTGCGCAGGACCCCCGGACATTACGCCGCGATAGTGGGCACGCTTTCCGCTCTGATTCTGTCCGTCGTCGTTTGGCAAATGCCGGTGACCATGGCCGTCAGCGCCACGATCATGGGCATGTGTTTCGGCATCTTTCCGATTATCTGGATCGTCATCACGGCGGTCTGGGTTTACAACATGACTGTTGAATGCGGGGAATTCGAAACCATCAAGGGATCTCTGGCCAGCCTGACGGACGACCGGCGGCTGCAGGCCATTTTCATTGCCTTCGCCTTCGGGTCCTTCATTGAAGGCACCGCGGGTTTCGGCACGCCTGTCGCCATTACGGCGGCCATGCTGGTGGGACTGGGCTTCAACCCCCTGTATGCCGCAGGCATCTGTCTGATAGCCAACACCGCGCCGGTGGCTTTCGGCGCCATAGGCATCCCGGTCATCGTCGCCGCCAGTGTTTCCGGCCTTGACCTCAACCATGTAAGCGCCATCGTCGGCCGCCAGCTCCCTTTCCTTTCCGTCATCGTGCCGCTGTGGGTATGTGTGACCATGTGCGGCTTCAAACGCTCAATGGAAGTGCTGCCGGCCATTTTGGTCAGCGGCTGTTGCTTCGCCGTAACCCAGTATCTTTCCTCGAACTTCCACGGTCCTTATCTGCCGGATATCCTTTCCGCCATTGTGACCATCGCAGGCATGGTGATTTTGCTGCGCGTATGGAAGCCCAAGACCGTTTGGCATTTCCCGAATGAAGCGCCCGCAGCAAGCGGCGGCGGGAATGCCGCCTACACCGTGGGACAGATTCTTCGCGCATGGTCGCCCTACATCATTCTTGCCGTCATGGTCTTTATTTGGGGCACAGGCGGATTCAAGGCCATGACCGGAGGCTTCAACATCCCGATACAATGGCCCAACCTGCATAACCTGGTTATGAAAACCGCCCCCATTGTCGCCAAAGACGCGCCTTATGCCGCCGTCTACGGCTTCAATATTGTGCAGGCCGCCGGCACGGCCATTCTGCTTTCCGGCCTCATAGCCTCCCTGCTCATGCCTAATTACGGACTCGGCAAGGCTCTGCCCTGCCTGTCGCGCACCATCGTGCAACTCAAGTTCCCCATACTGACCATAGCAACAATCCTCGGTCTGGCGTACATCATGAACTATTCCGGCATGAGTACGACGTTGGGTCTCGCTTTTACCCAGACCGGCCATTTCTTCCCCTTCTTCGCGCCTCTGCTCGGATGGATAGGCGTATTCCTCACCGGCTCGGACACTTCGTCCAACGCTCTCTTCTGCGGTCTGCAACGGACCACGGCCGAAGCGGTCGGCGTGGACCCGCACCTGACGGTCGCCTCCAACTCTTCGGGCGGCGTCACCGGCAAGATGATTTCGCCGCAGTCCATCTCCGTGGCGACAGCGGCGACGGGCATGATCGGCCAGGAAGGCAACCTTTTCCGCTTCACGCTGTTGCACTCGCTGGCCATGACTCTGGTTATATGCGTTCTGACGTACCTGCAGGCTTATTCCCTGAAGTGGATGCTGCCGTAAACGCAACGTCCAGGAATGCATGAAGCTGCTGCAATCCCGGGCCGGATCGCAAATATCCGGCCGCGATCCGGCCCGGAGCAGTTAGTCGGCGCACCGTGCCGCGGAGGCATGCGCCGGGAATCACTGTGCTCGGAATCGGGTTGTCCAGGGGGCGGGGCATTCCAGCAAACTTAATAATATCAATATGCTTTGCAAAAATGGAGCATGCCTTGGTATGCTCCTTTTTTAGTGCGCCGGACATGGCGCGTGTCAAGGTGGTGCAAATCCACTCTGGGCCGTGGTGAGCGGAACCAGTAGCCAAAGGCAGGGGCGCTGTCGCGAGGCAGTGTCTGGAGGAAGCTGGAGGCAAAAGCCGGACGCGACGGACAGAAACCGGATATAAGGCCGTGCAGCACGGGTAAGGGGGCTATGGACTCCGATGCCCGAAACTCACTGGGGTGCTGTGGGGTAAATCCGGCGCGGCCCGATGGAATGAGACGCGCCTTGCTCCGGGAGGTCTGCATGGCAGTCCGAGGAAGCGGACAACGGAACAGCTTGTGGTGTCAGAGGGAGCGGCCGCGAGGCCGCCCCCTACTCGAATCGGAATACTTAACCGATATGTGAGGGGAGGCCAACATGGTATTTTACCTATAGATAGATACAATAATAATAATGTTCAAAAATTACAGGTTTTTCCGAGCTATGTCGAGGTGTTGAGAAGCATCATGACAACATACTGAAACATACTGAATTTATAATATTTTTGTGCTTAAAATCTATCCGTTGATGTACACTCTCATTTCTTTTATGTGCCGGGGATCTATATATTGATGCACACTCTCATGTTCTGGACTTTAGGTTGGAAATGTGCTTTTTGTAAATAACGGGGTAAGACGAACGGCCCGTCTGTTTTTCCGGAAACGTGTACCATGCACAGTCGAATTGAATATGCCGCCGAATTAAGCAAGGCGCTTGCGCGTATTACAAAAACACCGGCGCTTACCGCCGGTGTGTTGCGGGAAGCCGCCGAAGTTATCGCCTGTGAAGGATGCCGCGGTCTGAACACCCACCGCGTGGGGCTGTGGCGGGTGATGCTCGACAAACTGATCCTGCAAAGCATCACAAGCTACGACAGCACTACCGGCGAGTATACCGTACAAGAGGATTTTCCCCTCGGCGAACGGCAGCGCTATGTTAAACTGCTGAAAACCGAGCGGCTGCTCATCATAGACGATGCTGCGCATACCGATATCCTGCCGAATCTTCAGGAAACATACGGCCCCGAGATCTGCGCCCTGCTTGACGCGCCGGTGCGCGCGGGCGGAGAACTGGTGGGCGTGGTGTGTATCGAACAGGACCGCTCGGAGCAGTTTCCCTCACGACGTGTCTGGACCATTGAAGAACAAAATTTTGCCTCCTCGCTGGCTGACTTTGTCGCGCTCGCCATGGAAAGCGCCGAACGCCGTCTGCTGACGCGCCGCACAGAAACCCTCATGAGTAATCTGCCGGGCATGGTGTATCAGTGCCTGAACGATCCCCCGAACTACACGTTCACCTTTGTCAGTGAAGGATGTTATTCCCTCACCGGTTATACGCCGCATGAACTGCTCGGCAACAACGCCGTCAAATTTTTCGACATGGTGCATCCGGACGATGTGGACAGTCTGGCACAGAGCAACGGCGAAACGCTTGCCTTGGGCCTGCCTCTGGAAGCAACGTTCCGCATCGTCATGAAAGACGGCAGCGTCAAGTGGCTGTGGGAACGCAGCCGAGTGGTGGAGAAAAACAACGACGGCACTCCGCACCTGCTGGAGGGATTTTACACCGATATCACCGAACAGCGGCGCCTGGAGGCCGCGGAACTCGCCAACCGCGCCAAGTCGGCATTTCTGGCCAACATGAGCCATGAGATCCGCACGCCGATGAACGCGATCCTCGGTATGACCGAACTGGCGATCAAAAATTATCCGCGTGCGTCCGTGCTTGAATATCTCGGCCATATCAAGCGCGCGGGCGCATCGTTGCTTTCCATCATCAATGATATCCTTGATTTTTCCAAGATTGAGTCCGGGGCTATGGAACTCGTGCCCGACTCCTACGACGTCCACTCGTTGATCAACGACATCGTCACGATGATCCACATACGCATCGGCGACAAGCCCATCGACCTGATTGTCGACGACGACCCGCTGCTGCCGCAGTACATGATAGGCGATGTGACCCGCATCAAACAGATTGCAGTCAATCTTCTCTCCAATGCCGTAAAGTTTACGAAACAGGGGTATATCATTTTCAGCGTTACTGCGGAACAGACGGACGACAGCCTGTGCAGGGTGCGCTTTACCGTGCGTGATACGGGCATGGGTATCCGCAGGGAAGATATGCCCCTCCTGTTCGGCAACTTTTCGCAGGTGGATACCCGCAAGAACCGTGGAATCGAAGGATCCGGTCTGGGGCTTGCCATTTCCAAAAGACTTGTGGAGCTTATGGACGGCGAGATACAGGTGGAGAGCGTGTACGGCAAAGGCTCCAGCTTTTCTTTTTACATAATGCAGCAGGTTGAAAATTTCAAGACCGCCGTCGCGCTGCGGCCGGACGACAAACGCTGCGCGGCCGTCCGGGTTGACGATGCCGAAAAATCTCGGAGCCTTTCCGAAAAATTGGCCAAAATGGGTGTGCGTTACGACATTGTGGACGGAACAGGCAGTATGGAGCACTATTCGCATGTCTTTTTCGAAGAAGCCCACTATGCCGACATCCGCGACAAGACCGGCCCGAACACAGTGCTGATTGTTCTGATGGACTCGCCCGCGGGCGAATCCGGATTTCCTCCCTCAGTGCAGACCGTCTATACGCCTCTCACCGGTCTTACCGTTGCGAAGCTGCTGGGCACAGCCGTCCACGCGGACGACGATGCGGCGACCGACGGCGACCGATCTCTCCGGTTGGTCGATACGCGCATATTGGTGGTGGACGACAACGCGGTCAACCTTATGATTGCCGAAAGCCTGCTGACCTCTTACGGAGGGGAAGTGGATACCTCCGAGTCGGGCGCCGAAGCCGTTGAACGCGTGCGGAACGGCGACTACGACCTCGTG
The DNA here is from genome assembly GCA_031276485.1 of Desulfovibrio sp. Lineage (GTDB taxonomy): Bacteria > Desulfobacterota > Desulfovibrionia > Desulfovibrionales > Desulfovibrionaceae > Frigididesulfovibrio. The sequence goes on from JAISMY010000031.1 coordinate 13,540, forward strand.
TTTATGGATCACATGATGCCCGAGTTGGACGGTATCGACGCCACCAGGCTCATCCGCGCCCTGCCGGGAGAAAAGTACGCCCGCCTGCCCGTCGTGGCGCTCACCGCCAATGTCGTGGGCGATGTGCGCAGCATGTTCCTGCACGGCGGAATGAACGATTTTCTTGCAAAACCCATCGCTGTGCGGGAGCTTGAGTTGATACTGCAACAGTGGCTTCCCGGCGACAAACTGCGCATCGGCGAAGCGAGGGGAAGCGAAGAAGCGGAAGAGGAGGGAGCCGAAGACGCGAAAAAAGCTTGCCGGCAGGACGTCGTTGCCCCGTAAACGACATGACACTACAGGTGCCAGTATGCGAAGCCTGCCCTTTCCGCATCGGAACGTTTCCAGATACCCTTCAGGTCCAGCAGTACGGCCCGATCCTCCCTTCTGAACCGCCCGGACAGCGCGTCAAGTTCGAGACAGGCATACGCGCCGTGCGCTACGGCGAACACTGCCGCATCCAGCCCGCGCATAGCTTCCAGGGGTGAAAGGGATACGCCGTACTCCCGCAGCGCTTCGTCAGGCGCGGCAAGGGGGTCATGCACAAGCACGGTAATTCCGTATTCCTCAAGTTCGCTTTTTATGTCCGGCACGCGGCTGTTGCGCAGGTCCGGCACATTTTCCTTGAAGGTCAAGCCGAAGATGCCGACCTGGGACCGGCCGACCCTGTGCCCTTGGGCGATAAGCATCTTTACCGTTTTTTCCGCAACATATTTGCCCATGCCGTCGTTGATGCGCCTGCCTGCGAGGATGACTTCGGGGTGCAGCCCGACCTCCTGAGCCTTGAAGGTCAGGTAATAGGGATCCACGCCGATGCAGTGTCCGCCCACCAGCCCCGGCCGGAAAGGCAGAAAGTTCCATTTGGTTTCCGCGGCTTCCAGAACATCAAGGGTATCTATGCCCAGGCGGTCGAAGATCAGGGCAAGTTCGTTCATAAGGGCTATGTTCAGATCGCGTTGCGTATTTTCAATCACCTTGGCGGCTTCGGCGACCTTGATGGAGGGCGCCCGGTGTATGCCGGCCCGGACGACGGCTCCGTAGACCGCCGCGACCAGTTCCAGGGCCTGAGGCGAGCTTGCCGACACAACTTTGACGATGTTTTCCACCCGGTGTTCTCCATCGCCCGGGTTGACGCGTTCCGGAGAATAGGCGATCGCGAAATCCGGGCCGCAACGCAGGCCCGATTCACGCTCCAGTATGGGAACGCAGACTTCTTCGCTCGCGCCGGGATAGACCGTGGATTCGTAGACGACGACGCTTCCCGCCCGCAGGCGCCGCCCGATCAGGGCCGACGCGGAACGCAGGGGGGCCAGATCGGGATTACGGTGGGCGTCAATGGGCGTGGGCACGGCCGCTATGATGAAACGCGCGGCCCCTATATCTGCAGGGGATGAGGAAAATGCCGGCCCGGAAGCGGCCAGGGCGGCCTCGGGAACTTCGCCCGTGCGGTCCAGCCCCAGGCGCAGTTCGTCAATGCGTTTTTCGGAAAGATCAAAACCGATGACCGCAAAGCGCGCGGACAAGGCTACGGACAGCGGCAGACCGACATAGCCGAGTCCGACCACGGCAATGCTTTCACTCCTGTCGGCGAAATCCTGGAATATGGGGAAACTGTGCGGCATACACGGCATGGGGCCGGCCTCCCGGCAGCGTCGGGCATTTCAGGCTGTTTTTTCACCGCAATGGATACCGACGATGCCCGCGGTCAGGGGTTCATGGCGCACCTCGGCAAACCCGGCGGAACGCATTTCCTCATCCACTTTTTCCGCAGCCGGGTATCGGCGTATCGTGTCGGCCAGATAGCGGTATGCGGCCCTGTGTCCGCAACAAAGCCCGCCCGCTGCCGGGAGGATGTGATGCAGATAGCGGTTGTAAAGACCGAAAAGGACGGTTTTTTCCTCACCGGCAAACTCCAGAACGCGAAAGCGTCCGCCGGGACGCAGCACGCGCATGACTTCAGCATAGGCGCGTTCGCGGGGGCGGATATTGCGCAGGCCGAAGGCCACGGTTACCGCATCTGCGCAGGCGTCGCGTAAAGGCAGGGCGCGCGCGTCCCCGGACAGCAGCCGTATCGTGCCGCGCCGCAGTTTTGAGGTCTTCATTTTGCCGCGCCGGAGCATAGGCAGGCAAAAGTCCAGCGCGGCTATCTCGTGTTCAGGAAAACGTTCGGCCAGCACCATGCTCACGTCCAAGGTTCCGGCTGCGATATCCAGAATGCGCCCGTCCTCGCCTGCGGGCAGCGGGTGCAGGGATTCCGCCAGTTTTCTGCGCCAGGTGCCGTCCAGGCCGAAACTGAGGATGTGGTTAAGCGGATCGTAGGCGTGCGCAATCAGGGAAAACAGGCGGCGTACAGCGGCGGCATCGCTGTCCGGAGCAAAACATTCGCCGGCTGCGCCGGATTCGCGCCGCATCAAGGCCTGCGTTCCGTACCGGGACCGGCAGCCGCCTGACTGCCGCCGGGGGCGGTCAGAGTTTCAAGCACAACGCGGTATACGCCGGGAAACACTTCGGCGAAATTGCCGGGCGACACGCGCCCGGCTTCAATAAATTTGACCACGATTTCCTTGCTTGCCTGCAAAGCTTCCTTGGCGTCTTTTTCCATAACTTCCTCAGGACAGACGTAAAAAAACCGCCCTCGGGAACGATCAAACCACAATGGTTGCAACCGGGCGGAAAAGAGAAGGAACCGGCAGCCCACCCTCTTTTTTGTTCTCTATAGCACAAGGCGTACGGCGCATCAAGCCATACCGGTAAGCGTCCAGCAATTCTAATTTTAGAAGTGGTATACGTTATAGTCGTGAAATATCACAATTTTTTATGATTACGGAGGAGGGACACCGGTTATGATTGTTCTCATCAGCATATGCCATGTGTTGAAAACGTGATAGGTGGTCAGCGTCCACATATGGATAAACAATCGAACACGACTCTTTAATTGAGCGCGTGCTTCTTGCCACAAATCCTCTGCTATGTCACAAACATTATGCATCGCAAA
>JAISMY010000007.1 GCA_031276485.1 Desulfovibrio sp.
CCTAGACGTGCCTTTTTTGCCTGCAAACCCGCGCTCTAGGCCGACGAAAGGCATGGGACCAAGGGCTATGAACCGCGCCGCCTTCGCCGGGAGTAATACGGGCCTGATTACACCGTTTCAAAAACACGGTATCTTTTGCGGTATTTTGCCCGGGCTGATTCGTAATATCCGCACTATAAGCGGAAATAATCGTGTCATTTCGAGTTTGTTAAACTCGGGTTAACGCTCTCGTGAGGCCGAAGGACAAAAAAAAGAAATGCTGAAGCTGCCACCTAAAAGGTGGGGGTTTTGACCCTCCCAAAGTGTGACAATAAGTTATAAAAAACTGTTGTGCCATACAAAAATACAACATGCTGAAATTATTAATTCTTTCTTCAATTTTGTAAACTCGGGCTAACAATAGGCCGGCGGGCTTCGCCGGGTATGGAGTACGGCCTCAACCTGCCGTTTTCCCGTCATGAGTATTTTCTTCCGCTAACCCGGCAGCATGTGACGTGCATCGCCCGCCGTGTCAATCCGTGTGCCCTTGGGGGTCGATCTGTATGCCTGAAGCGTGATAGCCGTCGTCTACAAAAACCACGCTGCCGGTAGTGCCCGTGGACAAGCAGGAAGCAAGGAAGACCGCCGTGTTGCCGACTTCGTCTATGGTGATGGTGCGTTTCAGCGGCGTATATTTTTCTATGTGTCCGAGTATCCTGTGGAAGCCCGAGATGCCCGAGGCGGCCAGGGTTCTTACCGGTCCGGCGCTTACGGCATTGACGCGGATGCCGCGCGGTCCCAGGTCAAAGGCCAGGTAGCGCACCGAGGATTCCAGAGCGGCCTTGGCCACACCCATTACGTTGTAGTTGTTGATGTGCTTTTGCGCCCCGTAATAGCTCATGGTTATTACCGAGGCCCCGTCGTTGAGGATGTTTTCGAAGTGTTTGCACATGGCCGTCAAGGAATATGCGGAGATATCCAGAGCCAGCGCGAACCCTTTGCGCGAGGTGTCTATGTAGCGCCCCTGCAGTTCGTCGCGGTCGGCAAAGGCAACGGCATGCACCAGAACATCTATCCTGCCCCAGTTTTTTTCAACCGTTGCGGCCGCTTCGGCGATAGACTCGTCGCTTGCCGCGTCACAGGGAAAAGTAAAAGACGCGCCCAACTCCTGCGCTATGGGTTCAACCCGTCTGCGCAGGGCGTCGCCGACCCAGGAGAGGGCAAGTTCCGCCCCGTGGGCGCGGAATGCCCCGGCTATCCCGTAAGCGATGCTTCTTGTGTTGGCGACTCCGAAAATGACGGCTTTTTTGCCTTGCAGCAACATGCACAGCTCCTTGTCATGCTGATTTGACGCGCATTTGATTCGTTATTGTTCTAGAGCAGTTAACGCTTGAAACAGTTCGCTTACGGCAGGCTTTGCCCGCCTGCTCCTGATTCGCGGCAAGGATTTGCAAGCAAATCCTTGCCGAGCAGTTCACTCGTTTCATTTGTGAACTGCGCTAATCAGCGTTTCCTTAACCAAAAAAACAGACGCGCAAGGCGAGGTCATACATAAAATCCGAATCAGACGGGCAACTCTCCGCCGGTCAGCAGGGTATACGCTTCCCTGTACTTGCGCGCGCTTTCCCGGACCACTTCATCCGGAAGACCGGGAGGAGGCGGCGCCTTGTCCCAGTCCTGCGTTTCCAGCCAGTCGCGCAGGTATTGCTTGTCGAAGCTGGGCTGGGATCTGCCGGGCGTAAACTGTCCGGCCGGCCAGAAGCGGGACGAATCGGGCGTCAGCACCTCGTCGATGAGGTGCAGTTCCCCGTCGATGATGCCGAATTCAAATTTGGTGTCGGCGATGATGATCCCGCGTTCGGCCGCATAGCGCGCTGCCGCGCTGAAAATTTCCAGGGAAAGTTTTTCCGCCTGCAGGAATGCGTCTTTGCCGGCCAGACGCATGCCTTTCTCCCGTGTGATGTTCTCGTCGTGCGTGCCGGCTTGGGCCTTGGTGGACGGCGTGAACAGCGGTTCGGGCAGGGCTTGCGACTCCAGAAGACCGGCGGGCAGACTGTGTCCGCAGACCATGCCCGTGGACAGATAGTCCTTCCAGCCCGAGCCGGTTATGTTGCCGCGCACGATGCACTCTACGGGCAGAGGGACAGCCTTGCGCGCCAAAATGCTGCGGCCTTCCAGCATGTCGGCGTGCGCGCGCAGTTTTTTCGGGAAACGCCGTACATCGCTTTCCAGCAGGTGATTCTTCACAAGGCCGGAAAATCTGTTCAGCCAGAACAGGCTTATCAGGTTGAGCACCACGCCTTTGAAGGGTATGGGCTCGTTCATGACCACGTCGAAAGCCGACATGCGGTCCGTGCTGACCATGAGCAGCGTGTCCGGGGAAAGCGCATAGATGTCCCGCACTTTGCCGCGCGCGAGCAGAGGGTATTCCGTCAGATGCGTTGTTGTTACCGTTTGCATGTCGTTATCCGCTATGTTCAGTCTCATACCGGGCTGCAATCAATACAGTGTAAATTCGCTGAAATATCCATCATATTATACTGATAAATTTATCAGATTTTTATAAAATAACTGCCTGTCGCCGCCGACTTGGTATCAGTTGTCTTCCAGACGGCAAAGGGCTGCCTGCGCGTGAGCTTCCAGTCCTTCCAGGCGGGCGAGGGCCGCCGTGTCGCGCGCGAACTCCGCTGCGAAGGCGCGGTTGAGGGCCAGAAGGGAGCTTCTCTTGCAAAATGTGGATACGGACAGGCCGGAGGAAAAACGGGCCGTGCCCATGGTCGGCAGCACGTGATTCGGGCCGGCGCAATAGTCGCCGAAGACCTCCGCCGAATATCGGCCCAGAAAAATCGCTCCCGCATTGCGGATCTGATGGAGCAGGGACCAAGGGTCACTCACGACGAGTTCCAGGTGTTCCGGAGCGATGCGGTTGACCAGCGCCGCGGCCGTTTCCGTGTCCGGGACACGGACGATCGCGCCGAAGCGGGCCAGGGAGGCTCGTGCCGTATCACGGCGTGCCGCCTGTGCGCAACGGCGCTCAAGTTCGCTGCGGACGGCCTGCGCCGTTGCGTCTTCGGTACAGATCAGCACCGCCGAGGCCATCTCGTCGTGTTCAGCCTGGGCAAGCATGTCGGCAGCGATCCAGGCGGGAGGAGCGGAGGCATCGGTCACAATGCAGATTTCGCTGGGTCCGGCGACCATGTCCACGCCGATGCGCCCCCGGAGCAGATGTTTGGCTGCGGAGACATGGATGTTGCCTGGTCCGGCGACAACGTCCACTGCGCGCAACGGGCCGGCGCCGTAGGCAAGGGCCGCCACGGCCCAGGCGCTGCCCGCTGCGTATATTTCTTTCAGTCCGATCATGCGGGCGGCGGCAGCTATATGAGGATTGACGCTCCCATCCCGGCGGGGTGGAGAGAGCACGGCGATCTCCGGCACTCCGGCCGCCAGGGCAGGCGCCGCGCCCATGAGCAGGCTTGACACCAGCGGCGTTTCGCCGCCTTTGCCTCCCGGCACGTACAGTCCGGCGCGGTCCACCGGACGGACCAGCCGGCCGACTATGCCGCCCTCCGGCCGCGTTTCAAAACGTGACTGCTCTTTGTCGTTTTCGTGAAAGGAGCGGATGTTTTCCCAGGCCCGGCGTATGACGGCGAGGTCGCACGCTGACACTGCCGAGACCGCCCGGTCCAGGGCCTCCTCGTCCGGTGCGAACTGCTCTTCCCGAAATTCCGGCGCATCGAAACGGCGGGTATACTCCAGCACGGCCTCAAGGCCGCGTGAGCGGACCTGCTCCAGAATCGCGGCGACTTGCTCCGCAACGGCATCGACGCCTCCGCTTATGCTTGCGCAGGCGGCTGTACGCCCGTTCAAAACGGTAAAAAATTCTTCGGCGTCAACCGGGGATCGGACTGAATACAAGGGAATCTGCATCAACGCTCCGCAACGGGCCGGCCGGCACGGCTGAAAACTCCAGGCACAGGCACGGCATCGGACGAAATACCGGACAGCCGCGCCGATACTGCACTACGGGCAGGCTATACACCGAATGACGGCAAAAGTCGAGAGCGCCGGAAAACATCAGCAATTCTAATTTTAGAAGGGGTATACGTTATAGTCGTGAAATATCACAATTTTTTATGATTACGGAGGTGGGACACCGGTTATGATTGTTCTCATCAGCATATTCCATGAGTTGAAAACGTGATAGGTGGTAAGCGCTCACGGGGGGGGGGCAGGGCTGACGCATCTAAAAAAAGTCTATAAAGTGGAGGAATGAACACCCCCACAGAAATTACTTTGGCAATTTTCCGGACCCTGCCTGACCCGCGAGTGGAAAGAACAAAGGTACAAAGTCTTGAAATTATAATGTTTATTGCTTTGTGTACATATTTATCTGGTGGCAATGGTTTTTATGACATGGAGGATTATGCCCAAGCCAGGCAGGAATGGCTCCGTAAACATATCGGTATGCGTGACATTCCCAGCCATGATACGTTTAATCGTGTGTTTCAAGCTATTTCACCAGCCCGTTTTGGGGAGTGCCTCATGGAATTG
>JAISMY010000029.1 GCA_031276485.1 Desulfovibrio sp.
CAGGTAATGGCTGAGATAGCCGCTCTGCAGTCGAAAGCCGCGTGACGAATTGAGGAATATGAGCTTGCGGCAGGCTTTGCCAGCCTGCTCCGGTTTCGCGGCAAGGCTTTGCGCCGCAAATCCGTGCCGCGCATTTCAAGTATGAAATGCTCCAGGGAAACGCCGATTAAATGCGGAAAAGGCAAAAGACATCAAGATGGATTCTTCGCCTTCGCTTCGCTGCGGCTCAGAATGACCACGCTTTTGTCATTCTGAGCGCAGCTAAGAATCCATCCCCATGCCTTTCAAAAAAATAAATCAGCGTTTCCCTGGAGCATTTCAAGAAGATCGCCGCGCCTGAAAGTGGCAGAAAGTTGCTGCAGAGAAATTTCCCTGTCACCGTAGCAAACTTTCAGGGCGTTTCTCACCTCATCGACGGCGTGTTTATGATATTCCTCCTGATTATCAGCAAATCTTTGCATAAGGTCCCGAAAATTGCGATGCGAGACTTCCGGCAGCGCTACACACATATCCTCAAGAATTTTTTTTCCGATGAGCATGGAAATATAGTGAGATGCGTATGGTAAATAATCCGGAGGATACGGAGAAGACGGGCGCTTCCTCTCATTCTCGACAGTTCGGAAAATCAGGACGGCAAGAAGCGCTTGCGCCGCATTCAAACCCGTAAAAATATCTTCATACAGCTTCCCGAAGTGTTCTTTACGGCGAAATTTCGCATGATGGGGGCGTTGCCTCCAAATTGCCAGCACAGATTCCGCAACAATTGAACCGGTAATGACATTAGGTCCGCCGGCGCCTTCTTCACGCTGTCGTTTGTAACTATACCCAAGGTCGGCAATCCCCATTTCAAGCTGTTTCTGAATCTCGTCATTTGAATGCAAATCGCGCAAATCAACCGGATTCTGGCTATTTGTCGCGTAGGTAATGTCTTGCACAAAATCTTTATTCGTTTCCGCGAGCTGATAAATACGCACCATGACATAGGCTGATTCACTCACTGCCCCAGGCGGAACACTTTGCAATGTTTCCTGGATTGTTTTGCAGGTCTGGCCGCCATTGATTATTTGCATGTTTTTAAGCTGAACCTTGTAATCTGTTTTTTGAAAGGCATTGTAATCAAACTTGTCACAGACAACAGTTATACCATTATTATAAAAGTAGAACTTATCTGACTTTTGGGGGTCGCAAAGCGTTTGATGAATGGCTGTGTTAACTCTATTGGTATGTAGACCAAGATAGCGACGAATATTTCTCTCCAAGAGTTTGTCACCATGTTCGTCAAACAATCTATGAATTTCATGCACGGAAACACGTCCTACCAAAACACGCATATAGTTCATATCTTCAACGATGCCTTGGCCGTTCAATGTTAATGTAGTGTCGGCTTTTTTGCTTCGCTGCAAAATATTGACGATGGAGTCGTGATTAAAATGAATAAATTCGACTTTATCTCCATAGTCATCTTTCGCTTTTTTTATCCAATTATTCGCTTGCTCTGTCCATTCTGCTCCGTTATTACATAAAATAACACGCACATTGGGAATATATGTGTCACAGATCAGTGAACGTATTTCTTCAATTTTCGGTTTGATTTTTTTATTGAGCGTGACAGTTCGGTATGGATCAAAAAGTACCTGTACGGTATCAATAACTTTCTGCACACTATTTTCCGGAAAATTGAATATACCGGATAAGTCGTTTATTTTGTATTTACCATGAAAGATGGTGACCAAAAATTCCCCGTCCTCAACTTCGCCGATGTTGAGGCCGTCAATGCCGGCGTCACTGCCGCCGTCCGTTATCAATTCAGCGGCATCTTTAATAGAAATCTCCAGGCATGTTGAGATACACAGCAATATAAATGCCGTTGATCTTTTTTTGTTCGAATCATTGCCTTCCGGTAAGCATTCCGGGTGATCTTTTATAATTCCCGTAATCTGCTGGTCGATAATACCGGCGTTGATGTTCATAAGGTTTCCCTAAACAAAAGAAAAGCGAACTTCATATAGTATCGGTTGCTATTCCAGGATTGAGGCCGGATGCAGGCGGGCAATGCGGCGGCGCACGTCGCGCAGCATTTCGGCGTATAGCGGTCCGGACGCGGACGTGTTCGAACCGTTCACGAGAAGTTCCGGGGCGGCGCGCGCCCCGGTTACGTTCAGGGAAAAAGCGTCGCGCACGGCGAGAAGCGCGTCCAGGGCCGCTTCCGGGTCCCAGGTGTCTAGGTCGCGCGCGGCTGTTTCCCCAAGTACGGTTTCGGCAAGGAGCCCGGCCGCTTCGGCGTTCCCGGCCGCGCACAGCAGGCGCACCTGGCAGGCGGTCAGACGCAGATTGACCGCCGGGGATTGTCCTTTGGCGGCGTCGAGAGACGCTATGGCTTCTGTGACTTTGTTCCGCGCCAGCAGGTCTTTGGCGGATGCGTAGAGGCTTGCGTAATCCCGGCTGCCCGCCGTCCGCTCTTCGTCCGTGCCGGTTTTTTTTTGTGATGCGGCGGCTTCGCGCAGGCGGACAATCGTTTTCGGGGCGGCAAAGGGCGTGCCGTCGGAAAAGGAAAGTTTTTCCACACCGGGGAAGCGCCTGATGAACGCGGCGGCGGCGTCTAGGACGCTTTGCGCGGCATCGGCGAACTGCGGACCCAGGCTTGCAAGGGCGCTGTAGACAATTTCCTGGGCGTCCAGGCAAAAGGGCGCGGTGCTGAAAAAAGCCTCGGCGGCCAGGGCCGCTTCCAGGGCTTTGCCGGCATCCAGGTTCACGCGGGCCTCGGCCAGGGCGCCCATGTCGGGGGCGGGCAGTTGGGTGCGCCCGTCATCTGAGTCCGGCATGCTCGTGACGGTTCCCCACACGACAAGGCGCGACATTTGCCATAAGGCGGCGTCGGCCGGTTGTCCGCGCCTGGCCGCATGGAGATAGGCCAGCGCGGCCGCGTTAAAATTGCGGCGCAGGAGAGCGGGATCTTCCGCAGAGAGGGCGGCGGGGTCGGGTCGCGCGGCGGCAGGCGGCGGCGTCCCTTGTCCGGCGGCGCCGGCTGCGGCGGTCTGTTCCGCCGCCGGCGCGGGGGCGGGGGCCGGGTCGGCTTCCGGCTGCGGAGCGGAAAGTTGACGGACGGCGTTCGCCATGTCGCGCAACGGCGAGGCATCAGGCATGAGGGAGGTGATAAGGCCGTCCAGCCTGCCGAGTTCGTCCGTGATTTGTTTGCCGAGTTCGGCGGAAATTAAACCGCTTTGCCCCGCGCAGTCTTTCAGGAAGTCGGAGGTCCGCTCGTGCCACCAGTTGACGGCATTGATCCGGCCGCGCATCCTTTTGAGCGCCGGCCATGCCGTTTCCCAATATGTTCCGAGCAGGTCGGCCAGGATGCTGATGCCGGCGGACAAGCCTTGCGGGCCGTTGTTCTGCCAGAGCGCGACGCCCAGGTAGGCGGCGATCTGCAGATCCTTGGACTGGCCGGCGAGGATGGCTGCGGCGTTTTTTTCGACATTCAGCCAGGAAACAGTCTGACCGGAGCCGGAAAAGCTCAGTTTTTCGATCTCCGCGAGTACGGCGGCATATTCCGGCTCATAGCGCGCGTCTTTGCCGGCCGGGTTGTCCCCCGGTATGGGACGCGCGCCAAGCGTTGCGTAAGAAGACAGGTCGCCCATCTCCTCCTCCATGTTTCAATCCATATCCGGCTCCGTGCCGGATGACTTCGCCCTCCCGGCGGCCGGGAGCCGAGCGGCCGCCTTGCTGTTTCCCAAACCATATCGGTTTGCGCGGGGAAACCGTTCCCCAAAAAACAACCCTGCCGCAGCACGGCTGCGCGAGGTTTACGCGGCGGCGTTCCGGGCCGCGAGCCAGGCGCACGCCTCCTCAAAGTTGAAGGAACCCTCGTAGAGGGCCCGGCCGCTGATCACGCCTTCCAGTCGGGAGTTCCGGCTTATTTCGTACAGCAGCTTGATGTCGTCGAAGTTGTCCACGCCGCCGGCGGCAATGACCGGGACATAGCCGGAACCGGCGACCTCCCGGAGCATGGCGACGTTGGGGCCGCTGCGCATGCCGTCGCGGCTGATGTCGGTGTATACGATAAAGGAGATGCCTTGGGCGTACAGCCGGGGCACGACTGCGTCAATGGTCAGGCCGGAGTCGTTGATCCAGCCTTTGGTGCGGATGCGCCCGTCTTCGATATCGAGCGACACGCCGATTTTACCCGGCAGGCTGGTGCAGATTTCGGCGAAAAGGCTTGGGTTTTCCATGGCGGCGGTACCGATGACGATGCGTTCCGCGCCGGCTTGGACATAGGTCTGCGCCGCTTCCAGAGTGCGGATGCCGCCGCCTATCTGCACGGGGATGGAGAGTTCCTTGCAGATGGCGGTGATCAGCGCGCTGTTGACGGGGAAGCCGGAGAAAGCGCCGTCCAGATCGACGAGGTGCAGACGTTCCGCGCCGCGTTTCTCCCAGCCGACGGCAACTTTGAAGGGGTCGTTTTCGTATACGATTTCGTCCTCGGCGCGGCCGCGGCGCAGGCGGACGCACTTGCCTCCCCTGATGTCCAGAGCGGGTATGATGATCACAGGCCCAACTCCTTGACGGCTTTTTGCATGCCTTCGCGGGCCAGTTCGGCGGCCGTAATCCACTGCGCCCCGCGCTTGAGGAACTTGTCTGTATCAAGCAGGTTGCCGGTGAGGCTGGACTGGGTTTCGTCGAAGCGGGAGCGCGAGATCAGGGTTTCGTTGCGCACGTCCACGATAAAGACGTCGGAAACTACCCTGGCCGGAGTCACCACGCCGAGAGGACCGCCGTCGCGTTTGCGGTATTCCATGATTTGCGGGACGACGAGCAGGTCCGCGCCCATGCAGCGGCCTACGGCGGACCAGGTGCGCAGGGCGGCGCGGGGCGCGCCGCTTTCGGCCTGGACGATTCTGCGGCAACGGTCGGCGCTTTCACGGCCGATGAAGCTGTGTTTGGATTCCTTTGCCAGCACGGAGCTGAGAACAGCGTCCAGTTCGTTGAGATCTGCGGCTTCGACGGTCGGGGTGTCTTCTACCTGCCAGCCTGCGAGCATATCCGAGGGCATTTTCGGCTGGGTAAAGCCGGCGAGACCCAGTTTCAGGCCGCCGACGGGCAGAGGCGGTTGTGAGGGTGTCGCGCAGGCGGCCGCGAGAAGCGGGCCGAGGCAAAGTAGTCCGATGGAAAAAGCGCGGAAGAGGCTGCCGGTCATAAGTCAAGACTTCCTTTGGTACTCAGGATGCCGGCGCGGGTGCGGGCCGCGGCGGCTTTGAGGGCCAGTCCCAGCCCTTTGCCCGCCGATTCGAGCAGATGATGTCCGTTGTCGCCGTAGGCGAAGGTAACATGCAGATTCATTTTTGCCGCTGTTGCCAGGGCCTTGAAAAATTCCCGCCAAAGGTCGCTTTCCTGCCCGGCGATGACCGGGGGGAGCAGTTCGCGGCCTCTGTACACAAGATAGGGACGCCCGGAAAAATCCACACACACTTCGGCCAGGGCTTCATCCATGGGCACGGCGGCCGAAGCGCTGCGGGCCAGCCCCTTGCGGTCGCCCAGGGCCTGATCCAGGGCGCGGCCCAGGCAGAGGCCGATGTCTTCCACGCTGTGGTGGGCGTCAACATGCAAGTCGCCCCGGCACCTGAGCGCGAGATCAAAATCCGCCCACACCGCCGTGATGGTCAGCAGGTGATCGGCCATGCCGAAACCGCTGTTTATATCCGTTTGGCCTGATCCGTCAATGCACAAGGTCAGGCTGACGGCGGTTTCTGCGGTTTCGCGCGTCGTTTCCGCGCGGCGCGGCGCTGTGTCTTTGCCCTGCATGCTGTTCTCTCCTTCGCGGATGCCGGCTTCAATCCGGGGGCCGCGCGCCGGCGGAAGCCCCGGCGTCTGTGCCGGCAACGGCGTCCGCGGCCGCAACGGCGGTTGCGCTTTGCTCCGTTTCCCCGGCATTCGCGGTTGCCGGGCCGGCAACGGCGTCCTCGGCCGGCGGATCAGGAACACCTGCGGCGCCGGGCGCGGCGGCGTCCGCGGCAGGCGGATCAGGAACACCTGCGGTACCGGGCGCGGCGGTGTCCTCGGCCGGCGGATCAGGAACACCTGCGGTACCGGGCGCAACGGCGTCCGCGGCATCGTCGCCGTCGTCGTCGTCGTCTTGCTCAGGCGCAGCGGCGTTTTTTGCTTTCTTTTTACCGAAAAGCAGGGCAATGACAATGCCGATTTCATAGAGAAGAATCAGCGGCCCGGCCATGAGCAACTGGGAAACCGCATCCGGCGGGGTGAGGATCGCGCCGACAATGACCGCGGCGAGTACGGCATAACGGCGGAAGCTCCGCAGCATGTCCGCGGTGACCAGACCGAGCCTGGACAGGAAGAAAATGAAAAGAGGCAGTTCAAAAATCACGCCGAAGGCCAGCAGGAAGCGCAGGGCGAACCCGAATGTTTCCTCCATGCCTAGCATGGCCTGCACCGGCCCCCTGTTGTAGCTCATAAAGAACCGGAACGCGGCGTCGAAGACGACGAAGCGGCAAAACAGCACGCCGCTGAGGAAAAACACGGCTGAAGACAGCGCGGCGGGCAGGACGAGGAGTTTTTCTTCCTTGTAAAGGCCGGGCGCGATGAAGGCCCAAACCTGGTAGAAAACCATCGGGCTGGTCAGAAAAAAACCCGCTGTCAGGCATACCTTCATGTAAACGAAAAAGGCTTCGGGGGGACTGAGGTACACGAATTTTACGCCTTCGGGCATAACCGCCGCAAGGGGGGCCAACAGCAGGGCGAAAAGTTCCTCGTTCCAGGGCCAGGAAAGGCAGAAGCCGGCAAGCAGCCAGAGAAAAGATTTGAAAAGGCGGGAGCGCAGTTCGACCAGATGGTCGCGCAAGGTCATGGGTTTATTGCCGTTGTCGTCCTCTTTGTCTTCGCGGTCTTCGTCATCATCATCATCATCATCATTATCGTTATCGTTATCACTACCACTATCGAGATCTCTACCACTACCACTATCGGGATCTCTATCACTATCACTGTCATTATCATCTGCGCCGGCGTTGCCGGCGTAGGATTTTTTCAAGGCGGCGGCCAGGCCGGGGTTTACTGCGCGGTCCAATTCTTCCTCAAGCTCGGCCGGCAGGCGCTTATCCTGATCTGCCGGAGGGGTCACCGTTTATCCTCCGGAAGCGCGCCGCCGGCGTCGGACCCGCGGGGTGCGGATTTTTTGTCGCTTCCCGTTGCCGCGCAGTGCGGTTCCGTCGGACCTTCCGGGGCTATTGCGGGCGGCGCGGCCTCCGGCTCCGGCTCAGGCGTTGAGGGCGCGGCAGCGGCCGCGGGATTTTCGTCAGGCGCGGGAGGAGACGGGGGCTGTTTTTTCGGTTTTTTCTTTTTTTGGGGCGGTTCCTTTTGCGCGCGTTCCGCCTCGTCGGCTTCAAAGTGTACGGCGCGTTGAAAATCTGTGCTTATCTTGCGGAACTCGGACATGACTTTGGCAAAGGTGCGGACGAGGCGCGGCAGGTGATCCGGGCCGAGTACAAGGATGCCCACGATGAGGATGACCAGAAATTCGGTGCCGCCTATGCCGAACATGGCGTTCCCCGTATTTTTTTGCGGAACGCGCCGCGTTTTTTCTTTTTTACGGCATTTAACGCTTGAAACAGTTCGCTTACGGCAGGCTTTGCCCGCCTGCTCCTGTTTTGCGGCAAGGATTTGCGCCGCAAATCCTTGCGGAGCATTTCAAGCATGAAATGCTCCGACGGCGCGAGGGATTGCCGAGGGGCACCGACCGGAGCAGGCGCGGGGCCGGCCGGGGAAATTATTTCTCCCGGCCGCCGGAGGCATGGAATCATGCGCCGGTCATTCCCATTCTATGGTGCCGGGTGGTTTGGAGGAAATGTCGTAGACCACGCGGTTGACGCCCTTGACTTCGCCGACGACGCGGCCGGAAATCGTCGCAAGGAGGTCGTGGGGCAGGCGGGTCCATTCGGCGGTCATGGCATCCACGCTGTCCACGACGCGCAGGGCCGCCACATGCTCGTAGGTGCGGGCGTCGCCCATAACGCCGACGGTGCGCAGGGGGAGCAGCACGGCAAACCCTTGCCAGACCTTGTCGGCCCATCCCGAGCGTTCCAGTTCGCGGCGGACGATGCTGTCGACGTCGCGCAGGATTTCCAGGCGTTCTTCGGTGACTTCCCCGAGGATGCGTACGGCAAGGCCGGGGCCCGGGAAGGGCTGACGCCGGAGCACTTCGTCCGGCAGGCCGAGTTGCGCGCCCACGGCCCGGACTTCGTCTTTGAACAGGTCGCGCAGGGGTTCAAGGAGTTTGAGCCGCATAGTTTCCGGCAACCCGCCGACGTTGTGATGGGTTTTGATGACCGTGCCCTTGGCCGAGGATGACTCGACAACGTCGGGGTAGAGGGTGCCCTGGGCGAGCAGGCGCACGTTCTTGAGTTTACGGGCTTCTTTTTCGAAAACTTCTATAAAGAGGCGGCCGATGATGCGGCGTTTTTCTTCCGGGTCTTCGATGCCTTTCAGGGCGGACAGGAACATGTCTCCGGCCCGGATATAGTGCAGGTTGACGCCGGGCAGGCAGCGCCGGAGCATGCCGGCCGCTTCTTTGCCTTCGTTGCGGCGCAGCAGGCCGTGGTCGACGAAGATGCAGTGCAGCCTGTCGCCGACGGCGCGGTGCAGCAGGGCGGCGACAACGGTGGAATCCACGCCGCCGGACAGTCCGAGTACGATGTTGTCCTTGCCGACGCTTTCCCGGCATGTTTCGAGAGTGCGGTCCACGAAGGAGCGCATGCTCCAGTCGGGTTTCAGGCCGGCTACGGTAAAGAGGAAATTGCGCAGGATGCGTTCGCCGTTGCGGGTGTGGTGTACTTCCGGGTGGAATTGGACGGCGTAAATCCGGCGCGCGTCGTCGGCCATGGCCGCCAGATCCAGGGCGGAAGTCCGGGCCGTGACGGTAAACCCCGGCGGCGGGGACATGACCCGGTTGCCGTGCGACATCCAGACGGTGAAAGGGGCGTCGCCGGATAATCCTTCCCAGAGGGGCGATGGAGCAAGGAGGCTGAGTTCGGCCGGTCCGTATTCCCGGTCGCGGGAGTTGGCGAGTTTGCCGCCCAGAGTATGGGCCAGGAGCTGCATGCCGTAGCAAATGCCCAGCACGGGCACGCCGGCGTCGAGTACGGCGGCGCTGAGGGCGGGCGCTGCGGGTTCGCCCGCATCGTCCGGACCGCCGGTAAGGATTATCGCATCCGCGCCCGCGGCCCGGATTGTTTCGTCCGGGGCCGACCAGGGGAGTATTTCGGAGTAGACGCCCGCCTCGCGCACGCGGCGGGCTATGAGCATGGTGTACTGGGCGCCGTAGTCGATAATCAGAACCTTCGCGAAATCGGGCATGTGGGCTCCCTTGAAAGTACGGTATCCTGCGGAGCGCGCCGCGGCATGTCGACCCGCGGGTATGCCCGGCGTCCGGCGCGGGCGGTCAGCCCTGGTCCACCTGGTAGTTGGGGGCTTCTTTGGTGATTATCACGTCGTGGACGTGGCTTTCGCGCAGGCCGGCCGGGGATATGCGCAGGAAGCGGGCCTTGGCGCGCAGGTCGTCCAGGTCGGCCGCGCCCGCATAACCCATGCCCGAACGCAGGCCGCCGACAAGCTGGTAAAGGCTGTCGCCCACAGGGCCTTTGTAAGGGACGCGCCCGACGATGCCTTCGGGTACCAGTTTTTTGGATTTTTCCTGAAAATAACGGTCGGAGCTGCCTTCTTTCATGGCGTCTATGGAACCCATGCCGCGATAGATTTTGTAGCGCCGGCCCTGGAAAAGGATGCTTTCACCGGGGCTTTCCTCCGACCCGGCGAAGAGGCTGCCGATCATGACGCTGTGCGCGCCGACGGCAATGGCTTTGACGATGTCGCCGGAATATTTGACGCCGCCGTCGGCAATGACGCAGCGGTCCAGTTCGGCGGCGGCCCGCGCGGCTTCGCGCACGGCGGTGATCTGGGGCACGCCGACGCCGGCCACGATGCGCGTGGTACAGATGGAGCCGGGGCCGATGCCCACTTTCACGGTGTCTGCGCCCGCTTCCAGCACGGCTTTGGCGCCTTCGTAGGTGCCGACGTTGCCGGCGATCAGCCTGCAGGAGGGCCAGGCGGCGCGTACCTCGCGTATGGCGAGAAGGACGTTGCGGGAATGGCCGTGGGCGGAATCCAGCACAAGGAAATCCGCGCCGGCCTCAAGCAGGGCCCGGGCGCGCGGCAGGCAGTCCGCGCCCACGCCGATGGCCGCGCCCACGCGCAGCCGGCCCCGGTCATCTTTGCAGGAGTTCGGATATTTGCGGATTTTTTCGATGTCCTTCATGGTAATCAGCCCGCAAAGCTCCTTGTTCTCATCCACCACAAGGAGTTTTTCGATGCGGTTCTCATGCAGGTGATCCTTGGCTTCTTCCAGAGTGGTGCCCACGGGCACGGTGATCAGGCGGTCCCTGGTCATGCGGTCGCTGACGCGGATCTGGGACGGGTCCTTGGCGAAACGCACGTCGCGGTTGGTCAGGATGCCGACCAGCTTGCGGCCTTCCACGACGGGCAGGCCGGAAACGTGATACGCGCTCATCAGTTCCAGAGCGGCGGCTACGCTGTCGCCCGGACGCACGGTCACAGGCGAACTGATCATGCCGCTCTCGGATTTCTTGACCTTTTCCACCTCGCGGCTCTGTACTTCGATGGGCGAATTTTTGTGGATGACGCCCACGCCGCCGTTACGGGCCATGGAAACGGCCATTTCCGCCTCGGTGACGGTGTCCATGGCCGCGGAGATAAGGGGAATGTTCAGGCGGATGTCCGCTGTAAGGAGGGAGGAAACGTCCGCCGTGTCCGGGGTGGTTTCGGAATAGCCGGGGAGGAGCAGGATATCGTCGAACGTCAGGCCGTCGCACATGCTGAACGCCATGGTGTGGACCCCTTTGGGATGCGGAAAAACAGAAAGACGGACAATAGGCCGCGGGCGGAGGGCGTGTCAAGATGCGGAAGCGCCCATAATCCACCGCGCCCATGGCCGCAGTTCTCCAAAAACGAGGAAAAGATGTTTTTCAGGATGCTCTTTTGCTCCATTGGTGATTTTTTATGCCATTACTTCGCATTCGGATGACCTTCCTGTCGATTTTCGGCGATTTTCCGGTTTTTTTGGACGCACGTCTCCTCTCGGGTTTGCGCCGTTTTTCTGGGTCGCCAAGGTCAGGCGGGACATGCTCGCAACCGGCTTATCGCTTGACGTATTGACGCAAACAACGCATTCGCACGATCCCCTCTGTTCAGACGGATATACAGCTCCCGGCCATGGA
>JAISMY010000071.1 GCA_031276485.1 Desulfovibrio sp.
AGTTTATCGTCAATATATTCTCTTTTTAAGTTCGGATCAACAACTTGAATATATTCATATTCCTCAACCGGCAAATCCAGCACGGCTTGCAGGAGACTTATCAGGATACGCGTGTTTTCGGCAAAAAGTTTGTGAAATACGAAGTCGTTTTTCGGCGACAATAATGTTTTTTTTCCCATACGACAGGCGTCTCCCTTTGTGTAGAATAATGCAGATTCATCAATTTTTCAAGGTGAGGCAATAAAATTGGAGGGTATTAACCTGCGAATGTTTTTGGCATTAAACCGTTGCGCGACAGCGCTTTGGTGGAGAAATATCATTCATAAGTCAACACTCTCAAAACAATAATCACGGCTTTTGCCTTTGAATTGCAGGTTGTTGGCTACGTTGTTCTTCCTGCTTTTGATGCAAAATTTTTCCTACCGCGTCCCACAACTTGGGGAGATCATACTTTGCGGCATTCCAAACTTTTTGCCAATTTATGTCGTCATATTCATGCACAATTACATTTCTAAGACTTCGCGCTTCCTGCAAAGGGATCTCTGGGTGCTCGTTGCAGAACTCTTTATATCTTTTCAGAATAGAAGCGGAGGCTTCACCGATAACAGTAAAGTGCCTTGCAACAATATCTTGAATATCGTTGTTCTTACCGTGAATAAATTCGTCTTTCAAAATATCGTCTATACGACCTAAAATTCTGCCGGAAGAGTTAAAAATGTCGTTCAAAAGTTTATGTAGTATTGCATCTTGTAAATTTGAATCTGACATAGTGTTATCACCGTGCGCAATTTTCTTGTTAGTGAACAACTCTCGCGCATCACGTTTCAGAACTTTTTTAAATACGTCATTTGATCTATCATGACTCATTAAAAGGTCAACAGAGACACCAAGCAAAGTTTCTAATTCATTGTGCAATCTTCCAATGTCATAGATGCTTGCGTCAGAAGCCTGGTCAACAATTAAATCTATATCGCTTTCTTCTGTATCTTCTCCTCTGGCGACAGAGCCGAATACGCGCAAATTACAAAGGTTCGGATAATTTTGGAATATCTCAGCTATTTTGTCCCGATGTATGTTCAAAAGCTCAGACGGCAGCATAGAAACGCCTCACAATTTTTTCAGGGACAGCATCATAGGTGATGGTAGTCATATCGGCTTCCTCTCACCAAATACATAGCACCTGATTCCGCCTCCGGCAACGTGTTTTACCTTAATCCGCCACGCCGAAAAGTAACCGGCCGGAAGAGCCGGACTTGAGGAAATATTCCCTTCGAGAATTGGAGGAACGCGGTCCGGCAACGGCAACAGCGTTTCGTATCAACCCCTGCGGAACAGCGACCTGAGCGCCGAACGGGCCAGAGGGGCCAGCACCGACTTGACCATACCTCCCCAGAAGCGGCGTTGCCGCTCGCCCGCCCGTTGTTCTTCTTTTTCCTGCGCCGCGCGGCGCTTTGCCTCTTCTTTTGCGGCCCGGGCCGCAATTTTTTCCCGCGTCGCGCGTTCTTTGGCCGTTTCGGCTCCCTCCAGGCGTTCGAAGGCCGTCACGCGTTCCTCCCGCCGCCCGTACGCCCGGTAGAAGAGGGAAGCTTTGACCAGGCCCTCGCGTTTGCCGGGATCAATCGGCCCTATCCTGCCCTGCGGCGGCAGAATGAACGCCCGCTCCACAGGACGCGGCATGCCCTGTTCATCCAGCAGGGAGACCAGCGCCTCCCCCGTGCCCAGTTCCGTAAGCGCCTGTTCCGCGGAAAAGGCGGGGTTCGCCCGAAACGTCGCGGCCGCGGCCCGCACGGCCTTCAAATCCCTGGGCGTAAAGGCCCGCAGGGCGTGCTGCACCCGGTTGCCGAGCTGGCCGAGTACCGTATCCGGCAGATCGGACGGCGACTGGGACACGAAATAGACCCCCACGCCCTTGGAGCGGATCAGCCGCACCACCTGTTCGACCTTCTCAAGCAGGGCCCGCGGGGCGTCGTTGAAAAGCAGATGCGCCTCATCGAAGAAAAAAACCAGCCTGGGCTTGTCCGGATCCCCCGTTTCGGGCAAAACGTCGAACAGCCGGGTCAGCAGCCAGACGAGGAAGACTGCGTACAGCTTGGGCGCCCTTATCAGGCGGTCGGCGGCAAGAATGTTGAGTACCCCCCGGCCGCCCTCGGTCCGGATGAAATCCTCCACGTTCAACGCGGGTTCCCCGAAAAAATCCCCGGCGCCCTGGGAGGCCAGCAGCATCAGACCGCGCTGCACCGCACCCGCGCTGGCAGCCGAAATGTTGCCGTAGGCAGCGGCATAGCGCGGAGCGTTGCCGCTCACATATTCCAGCGCCCTGCGCAAATCCTTGAGGTCCGCAAGCTCCAGACCCTCGTCGCCGGCAACGGCAAAGACCATATGCAGCACGGCCGTCTGCGTTTCATTGAGGTCAAGGAGCCGGCCCAGCAACAGCGGACCCATGCCCGCAACCGTCGCGCGCACCGGCACGCCGGCGCTGCCGAAGACATCCCAGAACTGCACCGGATACGGGCGGAAAGAAAACCCCCGGTCCTCCAGCCGCCATTCGCGCACCCGCCTGCGCACGCTTTCCGCGTTGCCGCCCGCCTCGGCCGGGCCGGACAGGTCGCCTTTGACATCGGCCGCGAACACGGGGACACCCAGGTCGCTGAAGGTTTCCGCCATAGTCTGCAAGGTCACGGTTTTACCCGTACCCGTAGCTCCGGCAATCAATCCGTGGCGGTTGGCCGTCTTCGGCACCAGCGCGAGTAACCTGCGCTCCGTCTGCTCCAGGGCAAGCAGCGGGCGATTTTCCCTGTCAAGCATTACATTTCGCCTTATGTCGCGATTTACCCGCCGGCACGATTCGTTCCGGCGGGTTTACGGTTGACGTGCGCTCCGGACGAACGTAAGATAACAGAAATTTACCGAAAATCCAATATGCGGCGATGCGCCGGAGCGGCCTCCTGCGCGGAAAACAGCGCAAGAGAGCGCCTTGGGCGGGATAATGACGTAGGAGTCTGTATGCGGCCTGTACGTTTTCTGCTCCCTTCGGTTTTGACGGCGCTGGTGATCTGCGCCGGGTGTTCGGTGATTGCAGCGTTTTACGGCAGCTTTGCCGTCCTTTTCGCCGGTCTGACCCTTGCGGTCGCGTTGGCCTGCCATGCGGCCTCCGCGGCGAACGGGCGGACGGTCCGGCGCCTGTTTGACGAGTCGGCGGCCTACGGACGCGCCTTGCTTGCCGGTACTCCGAACGCCGACGCCGGCGCGACGTTGGCGTCCACCCCCGCGGAGCCGCTTGCGGACGCCCTGCGCGCCCTGCGCGCCCGCGCGGATGAAGAACGGGAACCGGCACGGAAGGCGGAAGCGCGCGCCGCGGCCCTTGCGGAGGAAGCGGAACGCCGGGAGACGGAAACCCGGACGCGTCTGGAGCGCCTTGACGTTCTGGAGCGCTACCTTGCGGAGATCGCCGGACAGACGGACAGCCTGTGCGGGAACCTGAGCGGCCATATGCGCGCCCTGGCCGGTCTGGTGGCGGACGTCGGCGAAGGCGCGGAAGTTCAGCGTTTCCGTCTCAGCGATATTGCGGGTGAAATGGCGCGCATAGCCGACGGCGCCGGGGAAGCCTCACGCGCCGTACACCTTGCCTCGGAGGAGGCGGAAGCCTCACGCGGCAAAGCCGGTGATTGTTCGCGCGACCTGCGCGCCGCGGTGAACGACATCGAACACGTCAAAAGCGTCACGCTGGCCCTGCGCGACGCCATGAGCCGGCTTGAGGAACAGACGCGCGGCATTTCCTCGGTCATAGGCGTCATCAGCGAAGTCGCCGACCAGACGAACCTGCTGGCCCTGAACGCGGCCATCGAGGCGGCGCGGGCCGGTGAAGCGGGGCGCGGCTTCGCGGTCGTCGCCGATGAAGTGCGCAAGCTGGCGGAAAAAACCATGGGCGCCACGACCGAAGTCCATAAGGCGTTGAGCGGGATACAGGAAAGCGCCGCCGACAACATGCGGGCGGTTTCCGGCGCGGCGGAGCTGATTGTGAACAGCGCGCAGCGCGCCTCCTCCGCGGGCGAAGCCATGGACGCCATTGTCGGAGATCTGGAAGAAGCCGCCGTACAACTGGATACCGTCGTCAGGGCCATGGGGGAGGCTACGGAAGGCAGCACTCGCACCAACAGCGCGCTGGAAGACGTTTCCGGCGCGGCTGCCGATACCGCGGACAGCGTTCAGCATTTCACGGCCTATCTGGTGCGCGTCCTGTCGGATATGGAAACCCTGGAATACGTCGGCGATTCCCTGAAACGCGGCGATACCGGCGCGGACGGGCAGCCGGTGAAACTCATGCAGTGGACGCCCGACCTGGCTACCGGCATAGATCTGATCGACAGCCAGCACAAGATGCTCTGCGCCTACATCAACTCCCTGAACCGCGCCGCGGCCGCGCGGCGCAACGGCGATATCGCGGGCATCGTCGCCGGGCTCAAGCAGTACACGGTCAGCCACTTCGGCACCGAGGAATACTACTTTTCGCGCACGGGGTATCCGGATACGGAAAAGCACAAACAGATTCACAAAAATTTCGTTGACAAGGTCGCGGATATGGAACGCAAATTCGCCGCCGGTCAGGAAGTCGGCGCGGAGCTGCTTGAATTTCTCAAAAGCTGGCTGTTGAATCACATCCGCATTACGGATCACCAGTACGCGCCTTTCGTCAAGGGTCTGGTGGAACAGGAACGCTCCGCGCGCAGAAAGGCGGCGCTCAAAACGTAGTCAGGCGTATCAACAAATCTTCACAGTCGTCGCCTTCCACGGACCGGCTCAGGATGCGTCCCTGCGCGTCCGCGCGCAGGCGCACACGGCAGAAGCGCCGCGCCTGATGCGCGGGCACCCAGCGGATGCGCTCGTAATACACGGGAAACCCCTGCCTGTCCCGGCCCGCCAAAAACCGTTCGACCACTTCCTGCCCCGGCACGGATACCACATCGTCCAACAGCCACTCGTATTCGACGCGGGCTTCCGGCGACAGGGGCGGCGCAGCGGCGTTTTGTCCGGAGCGGACCGCGACCGCTTGCGGCGGCGCCGGCTCCCCCGGCGCGTTCCGGGCCGCGTCCGCGCTTTGCGCGGAACGCCCCGCCGGCACCCGCGGAGAAGACGGCAATCCGCCCGCAAGCGCCTGCGCGGACGTCGGCGGACCGAAATACGCCTTCGCCAGATCCAGGGTCTCAATATGCGGCATCAGCCGGCCGACAGGGCCGGAGGCGCAACCCGCCGCAAGCAACAGAAGCAGCGCCGGCGCAGTACGCCCTGCTTTCATCAAAATTTCCTTTCCGGTCAAACCTCTCCCTTCAGGGATATTCTCGCTCATTACAAGTCATGTCATGCGTGACCTGCGCTACTGCCGCTTGCCTGGGGCGCGGGCGGTGGTGTTTTTTTTGCCTTTAAGGGCGGCCAGACGGATTTCAATGACTTTGGAATTGGGATAGCCGTGCAGGATACTTTCCAAAAGCGCGCGCGCTTCTTCCGGTCGGTTCTGCTGTTCGACCACATCCGTGAGCATGAACACGGCGGCCGTCCTGCGCGGCTCCGCCACGCCGTCCATAGCCAGCAGGTCACGCAGAGACTGTTCCGCGCCCCGCAGGTCCTCGTTCAGCATCTGCGTTTCGGAAAGAGCCGTGCGGCAGTCGGCCCTGAGATCCGGGCCGACCTGCAAATCCAGGCACAGGGCCAGCACTTCGGCGGCCGGGGTGAACTCCAGGCGGAGCATATAGGCGTAGGCCAACTCTTTGTAGACCGTCGCCCTCGCTTCCGCGCCCAGGTCCGGGTCAGCCGCCAGTTGTTCCCATAGATCGGCGGCGCGGGCGTTGAAGCCCATGTCCCGGCACAACCCGGCAAGTTCCACGGCGATGCCGCGTTTCCGTTCCGGATCCCCGGCAAATTCGCGCAGCATGATTTCCAGGTATTCCCTGGCCGTGGTCTTGTCCTGCCTGACGTTCAGGGTCATTGCCAAAAGCCGGTGCCAGACTTCCCAGCGTCTGTTGCCTTCCGGGTTCTTGCGCAGGTAGCGCAACAGGTACATTTCCGCATCGCCCAGGTCGTGCTCCGCAAGCGCGGCGTCGGCCAGGGCCAGGTCGTCCCGCGCCTTGACCTCGTCCGTGCGGCAGGCGCCGGGGACCGCCGCCGCAAGCATCAAAACGGCAAGGACAAGAACGCGCAACAGTTTTCGCGCCGCGCCGAGGGTTCCGGCACCCGGCTTTTCCGCCTGCTTCATCAGAAATTCCTTTATGGTTTGGAACCTCTCCCTTCAGGGAGCTTGCCGCCCGACGCCCGACAAAGCCGGACATACCTTAGGAAAAAGCCGCTTAAATGCGGAAAAGGCTAAAGACCTCAAGATGGATTCTTCGCCTTCGCTTCGCTGCGGCTCAGAATGACTACGCTTTTGTCATTCTGAGCGCGGCGAAGAATCCATCCCCTTGCCTTTCAAAAAGAACAAATCCGCGTTTCCTGAGAAATTCCTCTTTTTTACGTCGCGTTCGGTTCCTGCGTCCCTTCGCCTCCCAGTCCTGCGCCAAGGCCGTCGCCGCCGTTTTCGTCGATACGCGAAAACCCTACGACCGACGCGCCTTCGCCCATGGACACCAGACGCACGCCCTGCGTGGCGCGGCCGATGCTGCGTATTTCTTCAACGCCGATGCGGATAATTTTGCTGGTGGAAGTGAGCAGGAGCAGGGCATCGGAGTCGGTCACGGGTATGGCGCCGATGACCGGGCCGGTTTTGGCCGTGGAACGGAAATTGATGATGCCTTTGCCGCCCCGCGACTGCATGCGGTACAGGCTCAGGTTGGTGCGTTTGCCGTAGCCGTTGCGGGAAAGAGTCATGATGGACGCGTCCTTGTCGTCCTCGTCCACGATCACGCAGGCCACGACGGTATCCGGGCCGCGCAGGGATATGCCCTTGACGCCGGCCGCGCCCCTGCCCACGGGCCGGACTTCGGAACAGGCAAAGCGGATGGCCAGCCCATCCGCCGTGGTCAACACCACCTGGCGGTTTTCCTGCACCTCGCGCACCATAATCAGCTCATCGCCGTCGCGCAGACCGACGGCGTTGATGCCGGACTTGCGGTAACGGGCGTACAGGGAGGCGGCGGAGCGCTTGACCATGCCGAATTTGGTCACGAAAAGAAAATGCCGGTCCTCGCTGAATTCACGCACGGTCAGGGCCGTAGTCGCCCATTCGTCTTTTTCCAGGGGCAGCAGGTTGGCGATATGCGCTCCCTTGGCCGTGCGGCTGCCTTCGGGCACCTGGTGGACCTTGAGCTGGTGCATGCGCCCGCGGTTGGTAAACAGCAAGAGAAACTGGTGGTTGGAGGTCGTCAGGAAATCCTGCACCACATCGTCCTCGCTCATGTGCAGGCCGGCTATCCCTTTGCCCCCTCTGCGCTGCTGCTGGTAGTTGTCCAGAGTAGTGCGTTTGATGTAGCCGCGCCGGGAAAGGGTAATTACCACGTCTTCATCGGGAATGAGGTCCTCAATTTCGATGCCCGTCGCCTCTTCGCGCACGATGGCCGTCTTGCGCGGGCGGGCATAGGCGCTCTTCACTTCCTCAAGTTCGCCGCGCACCACCGAGCGCAGCACGGCATCGTCGGCAAGAACGGATTGCAGCCAGGCGATGCGTTTGATCAGTTCCCGGTATTCCTCAAGCAGCTTGTCGCGTTCCAGGCCGGTAAGCCGCTGCAGGCGCATGTCGAGTACGGCCCGGCTCTGCGCATCCGTAAGACCGAAGCGTTCCGACAGTCCCTGCCGGGCTTCATCCGGGGTTTTCGAGGCGCGGATCAGGGCGACGACGGCGTCCATATTGTCCAGGGCGATGCGCAGACCTTCAAGAATATGCGCGCGCGCCTCGGCCTGGGCGAGTTCAAAACGCGTGCGGCGGATGATGACCTCGCGCCTATGCTCCAGAAAGCAGACCAAAGCCGACTTGAGGTTCAGCAGTTGCGGTCTGTTGCCCACAACGGCCAACATGTTGTAGGCGAAAGAACTTTCCAGCGGCGTGTATTTATACAGCGTGTTGACGATGATCTCCGCCGTCGCCCCGCGTTTCAGGTCCAGAACGATGCGGATGCCCCGCCGGTCGGATTCGTCCCGGAGATCCGCGACGCCGTCGATGCGTTTCTCATTGACCAGGGCGGCTATCTTTTTCACCAGCGCCGACTTGTTCAAGGCATAGGGAATTTCCCTGATGACGATGCATTCACTTCCTTTGGCGCGGCTTTCCGTTTCCACCACGCCGCGCACTTTGACCGACCCGCGTCCGCTCCAAAAAGCGTCGTCCAGCCCCTTGCCCGCATAGACGACGCCGCCGGTCGGAAAATCCGGTCCCTGCACATGCTCCATGAGATCGTCGACCGTGCTCTCCGGTTCATCCACAAGGAGCAGCAGAGCGTCGCACAACTCGCCCAGGTTGTGCGGAGGGACGTTGGTCGCCATGCCGACCGCTATGCCCGAGGTGCCGTTGAGCAGAAAATTCGGCACCTTGGCCGGCAAAACGACCGGTTCGCGCAACGTGTTGTCGTAATTGGGGCGGAACTCCACCGTATCTTTGTCTATATCCGAGAGAAATTCCGCCGCCAGACGCGACATGCGCACTTCCGTATAGCGCATGGCCGCAGGCGCGTCGCCGTCGATGGAGCCGAAGTTCCCCTGCCCGTCCACCAGGGGCGCGCGCATGGAAAACTCCTGGGCCATGCGCACAA
>JAISMY010000040.1 GCA_031276485.1 Desulfovibrio sp.
CACCGATGAAGGGCTGGAGCTTTTACGTGAGGCTTGCGGAGAAACCCGTGACTTGGCCATGATTGACCTGTTGGCCTCCACCGGCATGAGGGTTGGTGAGCTTGTTCAGCTTACTCGGCAAGACATCAATTTCCACGAACGCTAATGCGTGGTGTTCGGCAAAGGCAACTGCGAGCATGTGGTCTATTTTGACGCCAGAACCAATATTCACCTGAAAAACTATCTTGACAGCCGAGCCAACGACAACCCTGCCTTGCCAGCAATTCTCATTTTAGACTTTCTTGAGAAAATTTTTCCTCCCGAGCCGATTGAATCGAAAGAATAACGCCCCTTATTCCCACTGAATCGGCGTTTTATCCCACCAGCCGAGGCTGCAAAACCACAGCCAAGGCGACAAGGGGCCATAATGAGAATTGCTGCTGCCTTGTCAGCAATTCTAATCTTAGACTTTTTTGAAAAAATTTTCCCACCTGAGCCGATTGTACCGAAGAAAAAAGTCCATTATTCCCACAGAATCGGCTTTTTGTCCCGCCGGACAATGCTGCAAAACCACAGCCAGGGCCATAATGAGAATTGCTGGTCCACGGCAAATTTTTCTTGCAATTTGTCGTTGTTCTGGTAAACAGGGCGAGATGAGTTCCATGTCTTCCGCGCGCAGTTTTTCTGAGGCCGAGCGGCGCGCGTTGCGTATCATGCAGGACAACCTGCCCGATTCTCCGGCGCCCTTTGCCGCGGTTGCCGCGGCGGCGGGCATGCAGGAAGAGGAAGTCCTGGCGTTGCTGCGTTCCCTGCGCGAAGAGGGTGTTATTCGTCGTTTCGGGGCCGTGCTCAGACACCGGCAGGCCGGTTACGGCGCCGGCGCCATGGTCGCCTGGAAGGCGGATCGCGCCGGCATTGACGCCGCCGGCGAGCGCATGGCGCGTCATCCTTTGGTTTCCCACTGCTACTGTCGCCCCTCCCCTGTCCCCGACTGGCCTTATGAACTTTTTGCCATGGTGCACGGCAGGGATGCGGGCGAGCTGGAACGTACGATACGCGAGCTTGCGCAGGACGCGGCGCTGACGGACTATGTTGTGCTGGAAAGCGCGGCGGAACTGAAGAAATCGTCTTTAGCCTTTTTTTAGGGAACTTCCGATGACGTTTGCATCGACGGAACTTTTCCGCAGGGCGCAGGAATACATGCCGGGGGGAGTGAACAGCCCGGTGCGCGCCTGTCTGGCCGTGGGCACGGAACCGCTGTTTATCGACCACGCGCGGGGGAGCAGAATTTACAGCGTAGACGGCGGCGAGTATGTGGATTTTGTCCTGTCCTGGGGCCCCATGCTGCTCGGCCACGCGCATCCCGCCGTCACCGCCGCCGTGTGCGAAGCGGCCGGGCGGGGAGCGAGTTTCGGCGCGCCCTGTCCCGACGAGCTGTATCTGGCGCAACTGTTGGTCGCCGCCTTGCCGGCCGTGGAAATGGTCCGCATGGTCAATTCCGGCACTGAGGCGGCCATGAGCGCCTTGCGTCTGGCCCGCGCCTGTACCGGCCGCTCCGCTTTTCTTAAATTTACCGGCTGTTACCACGGGCATGCGGATCCTTTTCTGGCGGCGGCCGGGTCCGGGGTCGCCTCCCTGTCCCTGCCCGGCACGCCCGGCGTCCCGCCCGGCGTTGTCGCCGACACGCTGCTCTGCGCATATAACGACCTGCAGGGCGCGGAACGCCTGTTCGCGGCAAGAGGGCGTGATATTGCCGCCGTTATCGTCGAACCCGCAGCCGCCAATATGGGTCTGGTCCTTCCCGCTCCCGGATTTTTGCAAGGCTTGCGCGCTCTGTGTACGCGCAACGGCAGCCTGCTCATTTTCGACGAGGTGATCACCGGCTTCCGGGTTGCTTACGGCGGAGCGCAGACCCGTTTCGGCATTCAGCCCGACCTCACCGTCCTGGGCAAAATTATCGGCGGCGGACTGCCGGTGGGCGCGTACGGCGGCAAAGCCGAGTATATGCGGCGCATCGCTCCGGCCGGCGACGTCTACCAGGCCGGGACCCTTTCCGGCAATCCCGCGGCGTCCGCCGCCGGGCGGGCGATGCTGGAAACGCTGCAAGGCTGCGCTTACGAGGCTCTTGAGCAGCGCGTGGAAGGGTTCTGCCGCGAACTGGAAAACCTGTTTGCCGCCAAGGGATTGCCGGTCTGCATCAACCGCTGCGCGTCCATGTTCGCGTTGTTTTTTACGGAAGGGCCGGTGCGTGATTTTGCCGGAGCCGCAGCGGCGGATGCCGGGCGTTGGGCGCGTTTTTACCGCTTCATGCGCGGCAGGGGGTTTTACCTTGCCCCGTCGGCGTTTGAAACGGCCATGGTTTCCTTTGCGCACACCGACGGGGAGTTCGCGGCTTTTGTCGATGCGGCGCGGGACTTTGCGGGTTGAGCGACCGCGCTGCGGCGCGGGCCGGAGGTCGATGCTTTCTCAAAACAGGAGGGCTTCATGCGTGTCGCGCCATTGGTGCTGCTGGCGGTTTTGCTTGTGGGCTGCGCCTCGGACGGTTCTTTAAAAAATCCTTTTTCCTCTGACGGCGGGGAAGCGGCCCCGGCTCCGGAAAGTTATTACAGTGAATTTCCCGACATCCCCATACCGAGTGAAATGAGTGAAGCGCGCGGCGATACCTTTATAACTTTCGCGCCTTCCGGACTGAAGTGCGGAGTGCAGCGTTTCAGCGGGCGCGTGGAGCTTGTGTCGCTGATGAACACCATGCGCCGCAATATGGCTTCCAACGGGTGGGCCTTGCGTTCGTTGTTGCGCGCC
Organism: Desulfovibrio sp.; assembly: GCA_031276485.1. Taxonomy (GTDB): domain Bacteria; phylum Desulfobacterota; class Desulfovibrionia; order Desulfovibrionales; family Desulfovibrionaceae; genus Frigididesulfovibrio. The sequence continues at coordinate 2,782 of JAISMY010000040.1, forward strand.
GCGGAATCTGTGCTGGTTTTTGAAAAGACGGACCGCCTGGCCGCGATGCAGATTACGGACGGGCTGATCAACACGGACATGCGCATTTTTGTGACCTCGCGCCTTGAAGGCGACACTCCGCCCGCGCTTGCCGGTCATGCGGACGGCATCGGGCCTCTGGCGCGATGAATACGCTGCTGCCGGGCTGCGCCTTGCGCAACAGGCGTCTGCACCTGGGTGTATGCGGTTCGGCGGCCGCATACAAGGCCGTGGAGGTCATGCGCATGCTGCAGCGCAGCGGCGTGTCGGTCGGGGTTTGCCTGACCGAGGCCGCGCAGCGCTTTATCAGCCCCTTGACTTTTGCGGCGCTGGAGGCTTCACCTGTCTATACGCGTTTTTTTGCGGACGATGAAGGCGTGTTTGCGCATCTTGAGCCGGGGGGCTGCGCGCACGCGATGCTGATTGCGCCGGCGGGGGCGGCGACCCTCGCGCGCCTGGCCGGGGGCAGCGCAGATACCCTGCTTGCGGCCCAGGCATTGGCCTTTGACGGTCCGCTGCTCCTTGCGCCGGCCATGAACCCGCGCATGTGGGCGCATCCGGCGACACGGCGCAACATGGAGATTTTGCTGGAACGCGGGGCGCGTTGCATTCGGCCCGCCGACGGGCGCGCGGCCTGCGGCGATACAGGCGAAGGCAAGCTGGCGCCGGTTCCGGAGATCGTCTTTGCCGCCGCAGCCGCTTTGCTGCCGCAGGATTGGGCAGGGCGGCGCGTCCTTCTCACCCTTGGGCCGACCCGCGAACGCTGGGACGACGTGCGCTACTGGAGCAATCCTTCCACCGGCCGTATGGGCGCGGCGCTCGCCTGCGCAGCCGCCTTGCGCGGCGCGGCGGTCAGCGCCGTCGCCGGCCCCGGCGTACCCGCTTTGCCCGCCCCTGTGCGGCGCATAGACGTGGTGTCGGCCGAAGACATGCTTGCCGCGGCCCTTGAAGTCTGGCCCCATGCCGATACAGGCATCTTTGCCGCGGCGGTGGCTGATTTTGCTCCAACGCCGTACGGCGCCGGCAAATTCAAAAAATCCGGAGCTGCTTCTTTAAGCGTTGATTTTACCCGCAACCCGGATATTCTCGGCGAACTCGGCAAACTTGCCCGCCCGGAGCAGAAAATCCTCGGGTTCGCCGCCGAGAGCGAGAATCTTGAGGCCAATGCGCGGGGCAAGCTGCGGGCCAAAAAGATGCATCTTACGGCGGCCAACTTGCTGGGTCGGCCTGATTCCGGTTTCGGCGGAGACAAAAATACCCTTTATGTGGTCGACTGTCGCGGACGCGAGGAACATTGGCAGGCCATGAGCAAGGCGGACGCTGCCTGGAGGCTGCTGGATTGGCTGTCAACGCTCTGACTCTTGCCGCCTGCCTGCGGCCCTGGCGCGGTGCCGGGATCTACGTTCTGTTGCGCGACGCCTGCGCCGGCGCGCCGGGTTACGACATGGCCGACGCGGCCGATGCCGGGCAGGCGGATCTCTGTTCTCAAGCTTTTACCCAAGGCAAGACGGGCGCAGGCGGCGCGGAAAGCGGCCGCCGGCCGCCGTATCGGGAAGCCGGCCGTTCGTATCGCGCTGATGCGCCAGCCGGGGGCGGAGCCGGCCGCGTTGCGCGTGAGGCGTACATTCCCGGTTCAACAGCGGCGCCTACTGCTGCAGGGATTCGCGGCGCGGCGCGCCGGGCAGGCGTAGAGACCTCCGGCAGCGGGCAAGATGCGGTCTTTGCCGCGCAGGGCGCGTACAGAAACGCCGCAGACGAGGCGGATGCGGGTGGGGACTCCGCAGCCCCGGCGGCCGGCGTCCGGGAAGTTGCCGTAAACTTTACTTCTGCGTCTTTTGCGGCCGGCGCCCTGCCGACTGCCGCGCAATTCTCCGCCCCCTGGCGCGCCCTGCTGGAAAAAACGCAGCCGGCGCCCCTGGTCTGGACTTATGAGGAACTGGGGTGCGATTTACAGGGAACTCCCTCCGCACAGCGCTCGCACTGCCTGAAGGCGCTGATTGCCGAACTGCGCCTGCCTAGAGGCTCCAGCGCCTTCTGGCCGCTCTGCCTGCCTTCGCCCGCCGCCGGTACCGGCACCGCGGCAGGCGCAGACGAAGTGAAGAACGCAGTGCGCGAGGGTGAAGTCCTGTCCGCGAGAACGGCAGGTGAAGGTGTCGACGTATGCGCGGAATTTGTAGCAGGCGTGGGTCTGCTCGGCGCGGGAGCGGTCTTGTATTTCGGAACCGCTGCCGTGTTGCGCTCCGGTTTTGCCTTGACAATACGCACGCCGTATACGCAGCAGATGGCAGGGGGGATTCAGCATATTCTTCTGCCCGCCCTGTCCGTTCTTGCCGAAGGCGCGGAACAGGCGGAAAAAGCTGTGACCTACCTGCGGTCCGTACTGACGGATCACCCCCTGCTCCGCGCGCGGGCAGCGAAAGGCCGACCCCTTTATTCCGCCCTGTTGAGCGCGCAGGCGACGCAAGGCAAGCCCGATTGACGGCGGGAGCCGCGACCATGCGCATACTTGTCACCGGAGCAGCCGGGTTTATCGGCCACCATCTGTGTTTGCGTTTTTGCCGGGACGCGCACAGCGTCGTCGGCATCGACAACCTCAACGACTACTATAGTCCGGCATTGAAGGAAGCGCGTCTGGCCCGTATGGACGGCATTTCCGGCTTTCGTTTTCAGCGTATGGATATCTGTGACGAGGACGCCGTCTTCACGCTGTTTGCCCGCGAGCGTTTCACCCATGTCGTACACATGGCCGCCCAGGCAGGCGTCCGCTACAGCCTGGAAAAGCCTTCGGCTTACGCGCGCAGCAACCTTTACGGCTTTACCGTGATCCTTGAAGCCTGCCGGCGCAACGGGATTGAACACCTGCTCTTTGCCTCTTCCAGTTCGGTATACGGCATGAACGCGCGGCTCCCCTTTTCCGCAGAAGCAGGCGCCGATCACCCGGTGAGCCTGTATGCGGCCACAAAACGCAGCAACGAACTGTGCGCGCACAGCTACAGCAGCCTTTTCGGTCTTCCGGTCACCGGATTACGTTTTTTTACGGTGTACGGTCCCTGGGGCCGGCCGGATATGGCCCTGTTTATTTTTACGCGCGCAATACTTGAAGGAAGGCCGATTCAACTTTTCAACATGGGCAGGCAACGGCGGGACTTTACCTATATCGACGATGCCGCGGACGCGGCAGCGGCCTTGCCGGCTCTGCCGCCGCGCCCGGACGCGGCACTGCGCCTCCCGACCTGCTCCGGCCCGCCGGACGCGACACCTGCTGCGGATACTCCGGACCCGCCGGCCCGAACAGGTGAGCCGGACCCGTCGCGCAGCACTGCCCCTTTCCGCATTTACAACATCGGTGCCGGTTGCCCTACCCCTCTGGCCGAACTCGTTGCGGCGCTCGAAGACAGCCTGGGACGCCGGGCCGTTGTGGAACTGCAACCGCGCAGACCCGGTGATGTCGATGACACGTGGGCCGACTGTGCGCCCTTGCGCGACGCCATAGCCTTTGCGCCGCGAACGTCGCTCAAAGAAGGCGTAGCCGCCTTTGTCGCCTGGTATAAGGAATATTACGGCAAGCGAGGCTGAACGGGCAGATGACAGGCCATTGCGATGTTTCACGTGGAACAGAATGGGCAAACTCATTTTTCCGGCCGCCGCTTACCGGCATTATCGAGAGTCATGCCGAAGAGAATATTTACTTTTTGGGAACCGCGAGAAAAAATTCCGGGCTACCTCACGTTGTGTATGCAGACGTGGAGCAAATTTTTGCCTGACTATGAAATTGTTGTTCTGGATTACGCAAACCTTGAGCAATGGCTCGGCAAGGATTGCTTTGATAAGAGCCTGTACACAAATTTCCCGCTTCCCAAGCAGGCGGACGCAATACGTTGTGCTGTGCTGCGGCGTTGGGGCGGTGTATGGTTTGATACCGACACCATCGTGACTTCGGAAAAAATTCGGGATCTGTTGCGCTCAGATGCTGAATTCACTTTGCTCGGCACCCATATAGGATTCATTGTCGCGAGAAAAAATGCGGCCATCCTTCGTATTTGGGAAAAAAATTTACAAATGAAGATCCGTTTGTATAAATACTATAAAAAATACCTTTGGTTTAGTGGCCGTTTTCCAAGATTTCCCCTGACGCGATATATGGAACGCTGGAATTTTTTAGGCAATTCCATACTTAAACAGCCGTTGTTTCACGCAAACGCGCATGCCTTCAAGTCAATAGATAAGAGTGCCGTCAATGCTTTTCCCGAACTCGGCAGATACTCGGAACGCACCGGCCTGGAAGAGAATTATGCAGACTTCTACTTCGGAGATCATCCAATTGATGCAGCCGCCAACAACGGCGGACTTATCTGCCTTCACAACTCATGGACGCCGGAACGATATAAGGCAATGAATGCGGCGGAGTTCCTGCGTCAAAAAAACACGCTGTCCAATACCTTGAGAGGCCTTTTGGCGCAGCAGACTTCCTGTTCCACGAGATGACCATGCTTAAAAAATTGTTCGACTATCTTGGCGGCCGCGTTATTTTTGCCGAAATTCCCAAAAACGCGCCGGCCGGAAATGACGACATGTGGGAAGAATTCATGGCCTGTTTTCAGAACCGTCCTCCAATTTCTTTCTGGTGGCGTGATGATGACGTCGGCGGCGAGGGACGGAATTTTCTACGCCGTTTGCTGAATGAACAACGCCTTGGAATGATGCTCGCTCTGCTCGCCAAATACGACATCCCGGCGGTTTTCGCAATTACTCCCTACAATTTGCTGCCGCGGGGCGCCGGTCAAGTCGCGTTACTCAAAAAATACAGCGCTTACCTTGCCGTACACGGCATAAGCCATAAAAACAATGCCGGCTCGGACGTCAGTCCGAGTGAATTTCCTGACGGCTGCGATGTGGAGGCATCGGCAAGCGCTGTCCTGAAACATATAAGAGAACTGGCGGATATTTTCGGCGACAGGCTGCTGCCCGTTTTTGTGCCGCCATGGAACAACATGGACGAGCGGCTTAAAGAAAAGCTGCCTGCCTGCGGCATCACGGTCGTATCAGCATTCAACAATGCCGGCACAGCCGGACGCAGCGTATGGAATGCCGACATAGATTTGATTGATTGGAAGATTAGGAACTTGCGTGATCCGCGGGACATTCTCAGAGATATTGTGAGACTCTTGGGGAATGAAGAAGTCCGCAGCATAGGAATGATGAATCATTACAAGCTGCTCGGCGCCAAAGGTGCAGCCTTTTTTGACAAGCTGTTTTGCCGGACAAAGCAATGCCCGTCAGTTACATGGACATTGCCGGGCTTGTTGTGAATGGAGGTAAACAGAGGCCGGCATCGCGCTAACTTTTTATTGGATCGCTTCACTAACCGGCCCATGCGCCGGCAAGCGACTGAAACACCCCCCCCCATGTCAGTTGACTTACGGCCAGTGACATGCTTGTACGGGCGATGCTCAGGGAAACGCTGATTTATTTTTTTAAAAGACCTCAAGTCGGCTTCCCGCTTCGCTCAGAATGACAAAAACGTAGTCATTCTGAGCCGGCGCGCAGCGAAGGTGAAGAATCCGTCTTCATGTATTTGCCTGTCCTGTATAATTCCGCGTTTCCCTGCGAAATTACGCTTTCGCACACTTGACGCCCATCGTTTCTTCAGTTAGCTTTGCCTATCTGGTACGGCGCAGCGTATGGTGCCGTATGTCAATGTTTCACGTGGAACATTTTCGCCGAAGGTACGTTTTGTGTCCAGAAACATAGTTATAGCCAACCAGAAGGGCGGCGTGGGGAAGACGACCACTGCCATCAATTTGGCCGCTTCCCTGGCGATTATGGAAAAGAAGGTGCTCCTGGTGGACTGCGACCCGCAGGCCAACTCCACAAGCGGCCTGGATGTCGTTCCCGGAGCGCTCAGTATTTATCCGTGCTTCTTTCAGCCGGAACTGGTTGAACAAGCCGTGGTGCCCGCCGGGTCAAGCTACCTGTCCGTCCTGCCCGCGACCACCGACCTTGTGGCCGTGGAAATGGAACTGGTGGACAAGATCGGCAGGGAATATTATCTTGCCGAGGTCATCAAGCGCCTTGAACCGACCTACGAGTACATCATCTTCGACTGCCCGCCCTCGCTGGGTTTGCTGACCCTCAACGCCCTGTGCGCGGCGCGCGAACTGCTTATCCCCCTGCAGTGCGAATTTTTCGCACTGGAAGGCATCGTCAAGCTGCTGCATACCTTTGAATTGGTGAAAAAGCGCCTGAATGCCGGCCTGACGCTCCTGGGCGTTGTCCTGACCATGTACGATATGCGCAACAAGCTGACACGCCAGGTCAAGAGTGAAGTGCGCCGCTGTTTCCCCGACCACCTGTTCGAAACCGTGGTGCCGCGCAACGTGCGTCTGTCCGAAGCACCCAGTCACGGAAAATCCATTATCCATTACGATATAAAATCCAAGGGCGCTGAATCCTATCTCGCGTTGGCCAAAGAAGTCGTGTTGCGGCGTCCGTCGCGCAGGGATTGATTGACAAGGCCGCGCGCGGGAAACAGGGCAACCCCCGCCGTCCGCCTTGCGTGGAAGCGCTGACTTCGCGCGCATGCGGCGCTGAATAAGGAGTACGCTATGGCCATACAACAGACAGGCCTGGGTAAAGGACTGGACGGCCTGATCCGCAATACGCAGACGCAGTCTGACAGTTCCGGCCCGGTCGTCCTGCCCGCGGACGACATCAGCCCGAATCCCCGACAGCCGCGTCGCCGTTTTACCCCAGAAAGTCTGGAGGAACTCGCAGCCTCCATCCGCTCCCAGGGTCTTTTACAGCCTCTGCTGGTCCGGCCTTTGGGGGCGGCAAAGCCCGGCAAATATGAAATCGTGGCCGGTGAACGCCGCTGGCGGGCCTGTAAAGCGGCAGGGCTTACGGAAATCCCCGCCGTCATCCGTTCCATGACCGAACAGGAGACGCTGGTCGCCGCGCTCATTGAAAATCTCCAGCGCGAAGACCTGAATCCCCTGGAAGAAGCGCTCGGCCTTCTGGCGCTCAAAGACGAATTTTCTCTGAGCCAGGAAGAGATCGCGCTGAAATTGGGCAAAAGCCGCTCGGCCGTTGCCAACAGCCTGCGTTTGCTGACCCTGCCGGAGAACATGCGCTCCCTGCTTGCCGACGGCGCGCTCAGTGCCGGGCACGCCAGGGCACTGCTCGGCATCGACGACGCCGGGGCCAGGGAAGAACTGAAAACGCTGATTCTCGACCGGCATTTGTCGGTGCGCGAAAGCGAAGGTCTTGTCGGCCGCTGGAAAGAGAGCGGACGCTTTGCCCTCGCCGGAGCGCATGCAGCAGAAGCTGCCGGCGCATCGCCCGCCGCTGCGGGAGGAGAAACCTCTCCCTCTACGCCCGGCGACGCAGCAGACAAGGCGTCTGTTCCTGTTCCGGGCGCCAAAAAGCGCGGCGCCGGAGCGCAGAGCGCGGTACTTATGGAGATACAGACGCGTATCGAAGCTCTGTTCAGCACGCCGGTGAAAGTCGTCGGAAAAGAAGAAAAGGGACGCATCAGTTTTGTCTACAACAGCAAAGAAGAATTGGAAGCGCTGCTGCTCCGCCTGAGTGGGCGCACCTTAAACGGGCGCGACGATCCGGCGCTGCCCGGCAACGCTGCCCCGGCGTTGCCCGGCAGGGACAATCATGCCCTGGACGGGCGTACCGACCCGGCGCTGTCCGGAGCAAAGGCCCCGGCGCTGACCGGCAAAGACGATCCGCAACTGACCGGCAGGGATGCTCTCGGCCTGAACGGCCGCGACAATCCGGCGCTGACCGGCAGAGACAATCATGTCCTGGACGGACGCGCCGCCCCGGCGCCGGCCGGCAAAGACGATCCGCAACTGACCGGCAGGGATGACCTCGCCCTGGACGGGCGCGCCGACCCGGCGCCGGGAGGACGCGCCGATCCGGTCCTGGAGGGGCGCGCCGCCCCGGCCCCGGCAGGCCGTGGCGTTCCCGCCCTGGAAGGAATGAAGTCCGCCGCAACGGCAGGCAGCCAAGTTTCGGCCCCGGACGGCGGCTGCAATCCGGCGCCGGCGGGCGATAGTGCGCCTCCCGGCAAGGAGCGGCAGCCACCGTCCCAGGCAGGCTCTGAAGAGGCGGTACAGGAGGCGGGAGCGGCTCCCGGCGGGCGACAACCGCCGGCCGCCGCATTCCGCCCGGCATGGGCACGCCCGCCCCGGGGGCCGGAGGGAGCGGGCGATGACCGCGCCTGAACTTCGCGCCGGCCTGCGCGCCATGGCGGGCAGACGCGTGTTGGTCGTCGGCGACGTGATGCTCGACCGCTATCTGAGCGGCGAAGCCTCGCGCATCTCACCGGAGGCGCCGGTGCCGGTGGTGCGGGTTGAGGAAGAACGGCTGCTGCCCGGGGGCGCAGGCAACGTGGCCGTGAACATTCGCGCTCTGGGCGGAGAGGCCGTCCTCGTCGGCGCGCGCGGCGACGATCCTGAAGGACGCGAACTGGAGCGACTTCTGGAAAACGCAGGCGTCATGACTTCGCTGACCGCTTTGCACGGCCGCCCGACGACGACCAAAACGCGCATCATCGCCCGCGGGCAGCAGATTGCGCGTATCGACCGCGAACGGATCGCCGTTTTCAACGAAACGGAAAGCACTGCAATTCTGAAAGAAGCGACCGGCCGCGCGGCAGGCTGCCGCGCCCTTGTTCTCTCCGATTACCGCAAAGGACTGGTCGGCGCGCGCACGGCCGACGGGCTGCGCGCTCTGGCCGCCGACGCGGGGCTGCCCCTGCTGGTGGACCCCAAACCGGCGGATATCGGCATGTACGCGGGCATGACCCTGCTTACGCCTAATGCCGAGGAAGCAGGCCGCGCCGCAAACATGCCCGTGCGGACGCCCGCGGAAATCGTCGCGGCCGGCAGACGCATCATGGAAACCACCGGCTGTCCCAAGCTTGTGATTACCTTGGGGGAACGCGGCATGGCCGTGTTTGAAGGCCGCGGCCCTGTCTGGCGTATACCCACCGTAGCCCGGCAGGTCTTTGACGTGACCGGCGCGGGCGACACGGTGATCGCCGCTCTGGCGCTGGGCGAGGCTGCGGCGCTGCCCCTGATCGACTCCTGCCTGCTGGCGAATTACGCGGCCGGCATCGTCGTAGGCAAGGTCGGCGCGGCTTCAGCCACGCCGGCTATGCTGCTCGAAGCCCTGGAGAGTCTGCCCCCGCCCCCGGCCGAAGCATGGGCATGTTTCAATCCGCGGCCGACTCCATCCGCCGACCGCCTCCGTCCCGGCGGACAGGAGCCGGGTGGATTGCCCCCTCCCTGAAAGAAGGGGTTCCCGGGAAGGTAGGCCCGGCTCCGCCGGGCGTCAAGCAGGAATCTCCCTGAAGGGAGATGTTTCAGACCATAAGGGAAATTTTGATGAACAAGGCGAAAGCGCAATGGACATCCCCGGCGTAAATGATCTGCACATCGGCTGGCGCGACGTCACCGACATCGCTCTGGTCACCCTGCTGTTCTACCATGCCATCGCGATGATCCGGCAAACCAGAGCCGTCGCGGCCGTTTACGGCCTGCTGCTGATCGCCGCCGCCCAGCTTCTGGCGCGCTTCCTGAGCTTAAACACCCTGAACTGGCTGCTGGAAGAAATTCTCGGCTCCGTCTTTCTCCTGGTGGTCATCGTCTTTCAACGCGACATCCGTCAGGCTCTGAGTTCTCTCGGCGCGGGGCGCTTGCGCCTGCGCGGCTTCTTTCGCCGCAAGGCCGACGACCCGCTTGCGGATATGACGGCGGCGGCCGCCGCCTACATGGCGCAACGCAAAATCGGCGCCCTCATAGTTCTGGAGCGTAACGTGCCCCTTGGGGACGCGGCCGAACGCGGCGTACGCCTCGACGCTCTGCCCTCCGTCGAACTGCTGACCACGGTGTTCTGGCCCAACAGCCCCCTGCACGACGGGGCGTTGATCATCAGCCGCGGCAGAATCATGGCCGCAGGCTGCATCCTGCCCCTGTCGACGGCCATTGCCAAACGCGACTACGGCACACGGCACAGAGCCGCCCTCGGCATCACCGAAGAAAGCGACGCCGTGGTGGTCGTCGTCTCCGAAGAGCGCGGCGTCATGGCCGTTGCCGTCGACGGCAGAATTACGGCAAGCCTTGATGAAACGAAATTGAAACGCGTACTGCAGTCCGCGCTGGCAAAAAAATTGTAAGGAAGTTTCGGTGAAATTTACCGGCTACAAGGAACTGATTCTGGCGTTTATGCTGGCCCTGACGCTCTGGTACGGCGTAAGCGGCAGCGAAAAACTGGAATCCCAGATGGAAGTGCGCGTGGAATACCGCGGACTGCCGCCGGGGCTGGTCGTGCGCAAGGGATATGTCGGCAAGGTGTCGCTGCGCCTGCGCGCTTCGGCAGGCGTGCTGCGTTCGATAACCGAACGGGACTTTTCCGTGCCCATGGATTTGTCGGGCGTGCGCGAAGGCGAAAATATACTGGCCGTCAACCCGGCCTATCTGCCCATTCGCGGCGGCGTCGAAGTTATCGAGGTGGTTCCTTCACGCATAGAGCTGGACGTGGACAGCCTGGCAAGCCGGACGATTTCGCTGACGCCGCTTGTGCAGGGCGCGGTGCCCGGAGACATGGAACTCGCGGTGAGCTTTGTTCCCCCGGAAGTTACGATTTCCGGAGCCGCTTCACTGATCCGGGACATCGACAAACTGGAGATCCCGGTACGCATCGACCTTCCGCTTGTGCCTGGGACCAAAGAAAGCCGGCGCGCCCTGATCCTGCCCGACGGAGTGGACGCCGAACCCGCCGACGTTTCCGTCGTCGTTCAGGCGGGCACGAAACGCCGGCTGCTCGGGATAGTCCGCAACGTCCTGTTCGACGCCGAAACAGCAGGCGGCAGAGTCCCGGTGCCGAACAGGGTCCGCATCACCGTACGCCTGCCGGAATCTTCCGCGTCGTCCGCCGCAGCCGACCTCGACATTCGCGCCTATGTGCGTCCGGCCCCCGGCGACGACGCGGCGCTGCTGCCGGTACAGGTGGATTTACCCTCCCACTCGGAATTAGTAAGCGTGGATCCGCCCCGTGTGCGTCTGGAGAAACGGCGCACCCCGGTCCCACCCAAAGCCGCGCAGACTCCGGCCGGGAAAAAGACTTCCAAAGCCGGCGCAGCGCCATCCAAAGACAGGAAGAAAAAACGCTGACGCCGTCGCGTTCGACAGGCGGGGCCTGATCCGGCAGGAGTGAAGACCTGTGTCGCAGCCTACATCAGCGTGCCGGCAAAGGCCTCGTCTATGTTCAGGAAGGATCTGTAAAGGGCGTCGTCCACGGGAATGCCCGTGACAAGCCGTTGCCGCCGGCAGTGTTTCTCCGGATCGCCGGGAATCATTACCGGAATGTCGGGATCGGCCCGCGGCAGGGCGCGGACGGCATTCGCCACAGCTTGCAGCCGCGCTGCGAACGCCTGCGGTTCCTGGAAACAGGCAACGGAAACGGCCGCAAAAAATTGGCTCAAATAACGCGGACGGTCCAGCCGTTCCCCGACGGGTATGATCTCCGGACCTACGGGACCGCCTGTCAGCATACCGCAAAACAGTTCAACCATCATCCCCAGGCCGTACCCCTTGTATCCGCCGGCAGGCCCCAGACTGCGGACCGCTTCGGGGTTGCGCGTTTCCTTTCCCTCCTTGTCATATGCCTGCCCTGCTGCCGGAAAGGCGCCCGTGCGGATGCAGTTGCGGATTTTATTCATGGAAAGGCCGGAAGTAGCCATATCCAGCGTAAACGGCTCCTCGTCCGCCATGGGAGCCGCCAGACAGACGGGATTGGTGCCGAAAAACGGTTTTGTCGCGTTAAAGGCCAGGACAATGTCGTTGGTGTTGGTGAAACACAGCCCGAGGCAATCCTGCCTTGCCGCCTGCATCCCATAATACGCGGCCGCGCCGAAGTGGGATGAGTTTTTCACGGAAACCGCGCCGACACCGCACTCTTTCGCCGAATCCACCGCCGCCTGCATGGCGGCGGCCCCCGCATGCTGCCCGAATCCGTGGTCCGCGTCGAAAACGGCCGCGCCGGCGCCGGCGCGGACAAGCCTGAAACGCGGGTGCGGGTTGATGCGCCCCGCCTGCAGCGCCGCGCAGTAATGCGGAAAAAGACTGATTCCGTGTGAATCAACGCCGCGCAACGAGGCCTGAACGACAGCTTCCGAAACATGGAAACAGGAACCGGCATCTGCCCCTTTTCGTTCCAGTGTCGAATAAATCAGCTTTTTCAGGGCATCAGGGTTGAACCGCCGCATATTTGTTATCCAGCTTTTCCCAAAGTTGCAAATTTTCGCGCGCAAGGCCGGCCGGCGTCATTTCATTCCCCATCTGCGTATTGTTTTGGCTTCCAGCGTATTGAAAAGCAGGTTTTCCACAAGGAGACCTATAATGATAATGGTGATCAGCCCTGCAAACACCGAAGCAATATCCAGCTGGTTTTTCTTCTCATAAATAAACCAACCGATGCCGCCCGACCCGGAACTGACGCCGAAGACCAGTTCGGAAGCGATAAGGGTCCGCCAGGAAAACGCCCAGCCGACCCTGAGGCCGGTCAGAATTTGCGGCAGCGCCGCCGGAATCAGTATTCTGAAAAGAAATGCGGGAGGGGAAAGCTCATAGTTTTTGCCCACCATGCGCAACGTCCCGCTTACCCCGGTAAACCCGGAATAGATGTTCAGGGTCATGGGCCAGGTCACGGAATGGACGATAACGAACATGATGCTCGGGTAGCCGAGCCCGAACCAGAGCAGGGCGAGAGGAAGAAGCGCTATGGCCGGCAACAGGTTGAACATGCCGGTGCAGGTTTCCAGAAAATCGCAGCCGAGGCGCGTCGTGAGCGCGAAAACCGTCAAAAGGCCGGCGGCGACAACGCCTGCGGCATACGCGGCAGCCAGAACGCGCAGAGAGGTACCGACGGCGCGGAGCAATTCCCCCTGCGCCGCGGCTTCATACAGGGCAAGCAACGCGGAACTGAAAGTCGGAAACATAAGGCCGTTGTCCAGCAGCGCGGCGTAAATCTGCCAGATAAGGGCCAGAAGCAGCACAATGCACCCTTTCCTGACCGCCGTGACCTGCCGCAACCGTTCAAAGACGGACAAATGAACCCGAAGGTCCGGCAGACTCCCTGCTTTGGTAAAGCCGTACTCGGCGTCCAGCCACAGTACAGGCGCCTGCGCCGGCGGCGCGCCGGCCGGAGGCTCAACCGGGAGAGCCTCCCGGCCTTGCCCCGGGCGGGCGAAAAGAAGCGGCGGGGAGTGCGGCCGCCCGTCCGGATTCCGTGAACGACGCGCCCCGTCGTTCGACTCAAACGGCATAGTCCACCCGATCCTGAAAAAGAAGCTGTTCGATGCGTTCCCTAAGTTCTTTCGCGCCCAGGCCTTGACCGGTATTGTGCCGGACCGGCGTGAATTCGGCCCGTACCTGCCCGGGATGCGGAGAGAACAGGATGATGCGCGTACCGAGAATAAGAGCTTCCTCTATGGAATGGGTGACAAAAATCAGGGTGCGCCGGCTTTCCTCCCACAGACGCAGCAGTTCCTCCTGCATTGAGCTTCTGGAAAGCGCATCCAGTGCCGCGAAAGGCTCATCCATAAGAATGACCGGCGATTTGATCGCCAGACAGCGGGCAATGGCGACCCGCTGTTTCATGCCGCCGGAAAGTTCATGCGGATACGCGTTCGCAAAGGCGGCCAGGTTGACTTTATGCAGCCACTCGCGCGCTTCCGCGACTGCCCGGCGGCGCGGAAGCCGCCCGGCGGCAGTCACAGCGAAAACAATATTCTCCAATGCCGTTTTCCAGGGAAGGAGCTGGTCAAATTCCTGGAAAACCATCCCTCTGTCCGCTCCGGGTTTCGTGACGAGCTTGCCCTGAAGCCGGATTTCACCCCCGGCAGGCTTGATATAACCGCCTACAGCTTTCAGAATCGTTGATTTACCGCAACCCGACGGGCCGAGCAGAATCAATCTTTCGAAGCAGTCGGCGTGAAAATTTATATTCCAGGTCGCTGTTACCAGATACTGCGCCGTCTTATACTGAAGCGTCAGATTCCGGACTTCCAGAAAGGGACGCGCATCGGAAGGCGAAGATTCATACATGGGAGGTCTCAAAAAATGCCGTCAGGCGAAGAAACCGGCTTCAGGCTTTTTGCCTTTCCTGTTAAGCGGCGTTTCCCTAACTGCCTGCCTTGTCGTACACCAGGGGGAAGTAGAGTTCCTTCCAGTCGGCGGGTTTTTTCCCGATCGCCTTGACTTCGTAGAGAAAATTACTGAACGCGGTTGTGCTTTTCGGGGTGACGGAGAACCCGCCGTGCGGGTTTTGCAGCATACCCAGAATTTCGTCGGGTGATTCCTTGGATTTGGTGACTTTCACATACAGCTCGGCGGCCCGCTTTTTGTCTGCGGCGATCCACGCATCGGCCTCTTCCAGAGCCTTGACGAAAATTTCCGCGAGCTTGCGATTTTGCTCGTAAAACTTGGTCGTAGTCGCCAAAAGCTGATATGTTGCCGCGCCCAACACGTCATAGCCGTCAAGCACCTTATGGATTCCGGGGTGCTTCAGTTCGGCGGTCAGGAAAGGCTCCTGCGTGAAATGCCCGGTAATTTCGGACTTTCCGGAAGTCAGGGCGAGCAATCCGTCGGGATGGCTCATGGTGACGGTGAGCCGGTCGAGTCTGTCGTAAGCGGCGATGCCGTATTCCCGCGCTACGGCTATCTGCAGAAGCAAAGCCTGCAATGAAACTTTGGCGGCGGGCAGGGCAATTCTGTCTTTCTCCGTAAAATCCTTGAATGTTTTTACATCAGGATTATTGGTCGTCAAGGACGGAGGGAATTCCGACAGCGGAGCCAGCGCCTTGGCCTGTCCTTTGCTTTTGTCCCACAGGCGGATGAAAGGAGGCACGCCGAGGGCGATAATGTCCACGCTGCCCGACAGCAGGGCATCGTTGGCTGCGGCGCCCCCTGCCAAAGTGATCCACGAGGTGGATACCTCGCCGAGGCCGGCCTCTTTCGCCTTCTTTTCAATAATTTTATGCTGCTCAAGCACAAGCAGGGGAAGGTAATTGATGCCGTATTGCCTGCTGATGCGGAGTTCCGCGCCCCGGGCAAGCCCTGCCGCAAACAGCGCCAGGCATATCCCCAAAACGGTAATGCGAAGTTTCATGACAGCCTCCCGGTTACGCCGGTTACGTTCAATGTTTCATATTTCTGAAACAGTTACGCCGGCAGCGTAACAAGGGGAAATACCGATTGTATATATCGTTATATGATAAACGGGTAGTCGGCAGGCTTCATCATGAATGAAAGTGAGGGAGGGGGTCAGCAGGCGGCTGTTCCGGAGAGCAGGTCGGGCGGCCCCGCGCCGAGGCCGGGGGCGAAGGCGGCTTTCAAAGCCGCGCCGAGAAAGGCCTGCGCCCTGCTTACCGTTTCTTCCAGGGGCAGGCCGTAGGCCAGCAGGGTCGCCAGGGCGGCGGACAAGGTGCAGCCCGTGCCGTGCGTATGGACGGTTGCGATACGCGGCCGGCTGAAGACCAGCGGTTCCCGGCCCGGCAGGGAAAGCCAGTCGCTTATGCTCTCCGCGCCGGCAAATTCGGCAAAGTGCCCGCCTTTAAGCAGCACGGCGCGCGCGCCGAGGGCATGCAGACGGTCCAAAAGAGGGCGCAGGTCCGTGGAAGCCGCAACGCTCACACCGGCAAGCAGTTCCGCTTCGGGTTTGTTGGGGGTCAGGAGGTCGGCCTCGGGCAGCAGGAGGCGGCGCAGCGCGTCTTCCGCATCGGGACGCAGCAGCCTGTGGCCGGACTGGCTCACGCAGACCGGGTCGACCACCAGGGGAAAAGCGCGTTTGTCCCGGCCCAGGCAGTCGGCCGCGACTTCAATGATCGGCGTCGAAGCCAGCATCCCGGTCTTGGCCGCCTTGACCGGAAAGGCGTCCAGCACGGCGGCGAGCTGCATGCGGACGAAGTCCGGAGGCGTTTCCAGAATGCCGCGCACCTCCAGGCCGTTCTGAGCCGTCAGGGCGCTGACCGCGCAGATGCCGAAGCCGCCCAGCAGGGTGACGGTTTTCAGGTCCGCCTGTATGCCCGCCCCGCCTCCGGAGTCCGAACCGGCCAGGGTCAGAACCACAGGGCGGAAGGGCGGGCACGGCGCGGCCGCAGCGTCTTCGCTGCGGGGCGGATGCTCTGAAAGCCTGTAAGGCATAGGCGGAGTCCTGAGAGCGCCGTAGGCAAGCTGCATAGTTATGACAACACATATCATAACTATGCAAATGCCGGTGAAAATATGCCGCCTGCATTGAAACTGCAACACTGTTCGACCGAAAAACCGCTCACATAGTTATGAATTTACAGGAATGCAGGCTTTATAGACTCTCCAATAGAATTTGTTAACAGAATAACACAGATATCAGTATATATCTCCATCGTCGCTATTCCCGCGTCAGTCCGAGGCGTTCCCACAGAAAGGCGATGTCGAAGGGCGGTAAACCCGTTTCCCCGGCGCGTTTCGCTTCGCCATTCTCAATTTGCTTAAGCAGTTCAACGACTTTCGGCCTATAATTTTTCAGTCGGACCGCCTGGAGGGGCGTTTTGCCGTTTAGGGCCGGCAGAGACATGGCGGGCCAACTTTTGTAATGTTCATCAAAGTATTCGGACATGATTTGCTGTTGTACTTCCAGGGGAACTGCATTCGTGCTTTCAGCCTGTTTTGCACGCGGCCGGACTTCGGATTCGTCAAGCAGGGTTTCACGAGGATCTTCGGTTTCTCTGTCCGTGTGGGAAACATACGGCCCTGCCAGTTTTTCCAGCCATGCCCGCGCCTCGTCGGCGCTCCCTTCCGTGCGGCATTCCATTTCCAGCATGCCGGAAGGCAGACGTTCCAGCCGCGCAAGGGAACGGTACTGTCTTTCGTTGACCCGCTCAGCCCGCGTCCACACGTTTTCGTCTTCCCTTTCCACCTCGTCCTGCGCATTCAGAATGTCTTGCAGCGCCCGCCAATCCGAGACGCGGTACCGGTCAGTGGTGAAAAGGAGCGGTTCGTTGGTCCGCGCATCCAGCAGTATGGGAATGGAAGGCGGCGCGGTGATGCGTTCAAGCCATGCGTTGATGATACAGCAGGTGATGATTTCGCGGGCCGTTGCTTTTGGGTATTTTTTCGCGACTCCCTTCCGAACGGTTTTGGCGAGGAACTCGGCAAGTATTTTCCCGTGTTCGCGCGTGAAGGGATATACCCCGCCCCCGAGTGCGCACATGCCGTCCCGGCGCAGGATGCGGGCGCCCAGCGTATCCCAGACAACCAACATTTTCGTTGCCGTCACTTCATGCACGAAAGCGGGATTTTCATTCGTGCGTATCAGATCCCGCAGAAGGAGTCCCTTGCCCTTGTGAACTTCGAGAACTTCATAGAGAGAAAGTTCACTCGCGGCCAGCTCTTCGATATGGCGCCTGCCTGCGGTGGTGAACAGGGGACCGCCGGGGCCGAGCAACAGGTCGCTTGCCTGGACCCATTCCCCATTGAGCATAAGCCGGGCATCGGCGATCAGCCAATCATGCAGGCACGCGAGTACCGCAAGTTGCATGTTTTCCGAAAGTTCAGCGATGCGCGCCTGCATATCATTTTCTTTGCTCTGGAAAAAATAAAGCGCTGCCGCTTCGTTTACGGCATCGCCGTATTTATCCTCCAGCCGGCTCACCGCGCGTAATTTCGCATCACGTTGTTCCTGCAGAAGTTGTTGGTAGGCGGTTTCCCGATCAAGACAGCACTGTTTGTATTTCTTTCCGCTGCCGCAGGGGCAGGGAGCGTTGCGCCCGATTTTTGTCATGCGAATCTCGCGGTCTGAGGGGCATGTTTGTATGAAAGCCCGGCATTATCTGCTGCAATTACTGATATCCGTGTTGTCCCTGAACATGCGGGTTGCCGACACCGCGGCTTTATAGGCCGGCCCATAGCATTTGTTTACAGGATAACACAGATACATTCCCGCCCTGAAAATGCCCTCAACCGGGGGAGAATGTCAATCGCAATAAAGCGGCGACCTCAACCGGCATTCGGGAACCTGTCTTGCGCGACGGCCCGCGCCGCGCGGATCAGGGCGCGCAGTCTTTCGATTTTCGCCGGGATATCCCCGGCCGAGGTGATATCCGACACAATGCCGCAGCAGCGCGCTCCCCGTCGGACCGTTTCGGAAACGGTGCGTTCGTTGATGCCGCCGATGGTCACAAAGGGCAACGCGCTTTCCGCCGCGATTTCTTCCAGGTAGGCGTAGCCCACGGGCGGGGTGCCGGTTTTGGTGGCCGTGGGAAAAATGGGGCCGACGCCGATGTAGTCCGCGCCTCCGGCAAGGGCGGCGCGCGCCTCGGACAGGCGGTGCGTGGATATGCCTATGACGCGCTCCGGGCCGAGGAGCCGGCGGGCATCGGCAAGGGGGATGTCGTCCTGCCCCAGGTGGACTCCGTCGGCCTCGCAGAGCAGGGCTATGTCCAGGTAATCGTTGACCAGGAAACAACAGCCGGCCGCGCGCGTCAGCCTGCGGATCGCCCTGCATTCCCGGAGCATTTCTCCTGCTTTCCTGTCTTTTTCGCGGTATTGCAGAACCTTGATCCCGGCCTCAAGCATGCGCGCGACAACGTCCACGGTCCCCCGCCCCAGGCTTTGGCGGGAGTCGGTTATGCAGTAGATGTCCGTATCGGGAAAAGGAATGACCATGGGATGCCCTTCCGGAGCGTATGCCGCCCTGCATACTCCGCGTTCATGCCGGCCCGGCGATTCTGCCGTCGGCCATGGCGAGCACGCGGCCGGACAGGCGGGCGAATTCCTCATTGTGGGTGACCATGACCACCGTCAGACCGTCGGCGTTCAGTTCGCGCAGGAGTTGCATGATTGAGGTTCCCGTTGCCGAATCCAGGCTGCCGGTGGGTTCGTCGGCGAACAGTACGCGCGCGCCGCGCACCAGCGCTCTGGCGATGGCCGTGCGCTGCTGCTCGCCTCCGGAAAGTTCGCCGGGGCGCGAACGCTCCTTATGCCCCAGGCCGACGCGCCGCAACACGGCGCGCGCGGTCTCCCTGTGCTTGCGCCCCACCGGGGCAAAGCCGCGCATGAAGGGAAGCAGCACGTTTTCCAGCACGGAAAGATAGGGCAGCAGGCAGTGCTGCTGGAAAACCACGGCGAACTCCGCGCCGCGCAGCCGGTTCCGCACGCTTTCCGGCGCCGTGCAGATATCCCGGCCCCGGAACAGCACTTCTCCCGAATCCGGCCGGATCAGGGAGGACAGGATATGCAGCAGGGTGGATTTGCCGGACCCGGAGCGGCCGGTGATGCTCACAAATTCTCCCTCGTCCACATGCAGATCCAGATGGTCCACAGCGGGCGTTTCCGTTTCGGAGTAACGTTTGACAAGGGATCGGGCCGTAATCACGGCGACAGGCTCCGCAGGTTACAGGGCGACCAAAGCTTCGGCGGGTTCCACCCTGCCGGCCCGCCAGGCCGGGAAAAGCGCAGCCAGCCCGGCGCTGAGAACGGCAAGCAGCACGACCGCCGCGCAGGCGGCGGGGTCAAAGTCCGGCGCTCCGGCAGCGCCCGCCTCCAGCCGATGCAGGACATACGCGGTCAGCAGCCTGCCCGTCGCGTAGCCGCAGGCCCCGGCCGCCAGACCTATGCACAGGGCTTCGGCGACAAAGACGACGGCCACGCCCGCGCGGGAAAAACCTACGGCGCGCATGATGCCTATCTCGCGCTTGCGCTCCGCCACGGAGGACAGCATGGACATCACCAGCATGGCGCAGGCCGTGAGCAGAATGACGAGACTGACGGAAAAGGCCAGGTTCTGCGCGAAGCGCACGGAATACATGCGGCTTTCCGCGACCTGGGCCAGCGCGCGCACCTCGCTTCCCGGCAGGGCCGCCTGCAGTTGAGCCGTGATGTCTTCAATGGGGCACCCGGAGCAGAGCGCGGCCACTTCCAGGAAGGATGCCCGGCCCGGTTTCCCGGCCAGTTCCTGGGCCAGGGACAGGGGGACGAAGAGCACCGTGTCGTCGTCGTTGCCCGTGGGTTTGAGGACGCCGGCGACGCGCAGTTCCCGGCCGTCGACATGCAGCGTCTGCCCGGCGCGCAGCCCCAGCTTATCCGCGGCCGTAGCCCCGACAAGGACCGCCGTTGCATCGTCGCCTTCCGGAAACTCTCCGTCTGTTTCCCAATAGCCTTTCAGTTGCAGTTCCTGTTCCCAGTCCACGCCGACCAGAGCCGCCGTCCGACCGTTGACGCGCGCCGCCGCGAGCATTTTGGGAGCGACGACGGCGATGTTCCCGCGCAACGGCACGGAGTCCACGGCGGGCAGCGCCGTGCCGAGATTGATCGGTTCTTCCCCCATGCTCACGTCACCCAGGGAATAGCCGCCGTAGCTGATTTTAAGGGTTTCGTACCGGGGCGTTATCAGGATGTTGGCGCCGTAACTGAGGAGTTTTTTTTCAAAATTGTCGGCAATCAGCGTGGAAACTTCGTACAGGCCGGACATGGAGGCCAGCCCGAGCGTAAACACCGCCGCAAGCAGGAGCGAACGCATCCATTTGGCCCTGAGGTGGCGCGCGGGCAAGGTCAGAAGGCTCACTTGCGGTTCTCGGGAAAATACTCCGCCGCCGCCAGCACTTCGCGCACGGTCAGGATGACTGAAGAGCCGTCTTCCGCGAAGTTCAGAGGATGGGGATTGCAGCCTCCGACCAGAATGCCGATGCGGTTCAGGGGGAAGCGGCGTCCGCAGTTCAGGCAGAGCATGGCTCCGCCTTTCAGTTTGTAGCCTTTGCCTTCGTCCCGGCACACCTCGCAGGCGTCGGCCGCGGCCCGCACCTTACCCTGTCCGTCGCGCACGATAAAAAAGCGCACCGCATTGCCGCCGGCCCGGTACAGGTAATGTTTGGCGCCTGCCGTTTTCAGGCCGGAAACGTCCACGACGATCCTGCCGCCTTCTGCGGTCACTTTTTCCGGACCGCCGAAAATGCCCGGCAGCGCCCCGGCCGGCGACGCATACAGCATGAGGAACAGCACAACGAAAAATACCCGGCGCACGGCAGCCTCCTTTGAAAAGGTTCCGGTAACCCGTCAATCCCGCCGCGCTCCGGCCGCTCCCGGCAGAGCCGGAAAGATCGCTCTGCGCGGGCCTGAGGCCGCCCCGGCGGTGTTCAGGGCAGTGCCCCGATACGGCAAACTTTCTTTTACCGCGCCGTTCGCGGGCGGTCGCCGGCTGCCGTCCGGCCGTCCTCCCCGGCCCGGCTGCCGCCTTCCGGATTCTCCGGCGTACAGAGCAGTATGCCTTTTTCGTTGACGGCGACAAGAGGGGTAAAAGTTTTCAGAAAGACGGCCTCCGGTATAAGCAGATAGGAGGGGCGGCTCAGGTTGTCAAGCATGAACAGGCGCTCGCCCGCATAGACGGCCAGCACGGCGTGGTGCGCTTTGCGGCCCCTGTCGTACGCAAGCAGCAGCCACATGTTTTCCGCGGGTACGCCGAAGTGGCGCAGGGCCATGTATTTGACGACGGCGTAGTCTTCGCAGTCCCCGCCGTTGTTGCGCACAAATTCCTCCGGCGTTGCCCAGTGTTCTTCCTCCCCGTAGGTGTTCGCGTCCTTTTTCGACGGCCAGCCGTTGAAAAAACCGTTGATGTGGCGCAGGGCGTCTTCGGCGGACAGTCCGGGCATTTTGCCGGCCAGCGTCCGCCATTGCCCGAGGCGTTGCCTGTCGAAGTTCGGATGCGGCGTGAAAAAGCGCTCCTGCTCATGCTCTTGCATAATGCGGTCCCAGGCGGTCCGCAGGGCTTCAGCTTCTCTGTTTTCGGCAGGCCGCAGCGTGTAGCCGCGCAGGCGCAGTTTGCCCGGCGCGCGCGGGCCTGAGCTTTGCGCGGCCCAGTCTTTGTCCGCGGCTGAGTATGCGCCGGGGCTTTGCGCGGCAACGGATACAGCCGGGTTTTGCGCGGTGCGGGCCGAAGAATTTTGTTCAGCGCGGGCCGAAGGATTTTGCGCGGGGGCGGGTTCGCCGGGCGCGTTCGCCGCCCCCGCTCCGCCGGGCGCGGCGCACAGGGCGAACAGAAACGCCGCCGCCGTCAGGCGGCGGGCGCGAGCCGCCGTCACGCGCCGGTCTCCGTTGCGCCCACGGCGTCGCGCAGGGCGCCGGCCAGGGGCAGGTCTCCCCCGCCCGGCAGCAGCCAGTCGGAAAACACCGGACTGTATCCGAGCTTTTCCAGGTCCGCCGCCATTTCGGCCACGCTTCTCCGGTCGTCGATATCCCACTGTACGCTGCCGTCCTGTGCCGGCCGGGCGTAGCCGCCGACGCCGGTACAGACTCCGGCGGAAACTCTGGTCACGCCCAGGGGCAGGAGTTTATCGCGCATAACGGCGCTCTCCCGCGTGGACAGGGTAATCCCGGCATACGGCATAAAACAGCGCAGGGCCGTCAGGGCCTGTACGAAACAGCGATCCGGAACCGGCGTCGGGCTGAAGGAACTGTCGGATTTAGCCGGACGTATGCGGGGCAGGGAAAAGCCGATTTCCAGGCCGGGGAAGCGGCGTTGCAGAAAAAGGGCGTGCATGCCGGTCATGAAAATATCGCTGCGCCAGTCGCCGAGGCCGAGCAGGGCGCCGAGGTTGACGGCCCGCATTCCGGCTGCGGCCGCGCGCTGCGGGGCATCCAGACGGTTGGCGAAAACCCGTTTGGGTCCGGACGGATGCAGGCGGGCGTAGATCTCCGCGTCATACGTTTCCTGAAACATGGTCATGCTGTCGGCGCCGGCCCGGGCAATCCCCGCATATTCCTCAAAGGTCAACGCCTGTACCTCTATGCCCACGGAACTGAAACGCCGGGCCAGGATCTCGACGGCGGCGGCGATATAGTCCGCGCCGGTGCGCTTCGGCGCATCTCCCGTCAAGGCCAGGACACGGCGCAGTCCGACGGCGTACAGGGCTTCGGCTTCAGCTTCGATTTCATCCGGCGTCAGAGCCTTGCGCCGGATGCCTGTCCCGGCGTGAAAGCCGCAGTATACGCATTTGTTGGTACAGTAATTCCCTAGATAGATGGGTGCGAAAAGCTGACGGGCGCGGCCGAAGCGGCGCATGGTCTCGTCGCGCGCGCGCCTGGCCAGGGCTTCGAGTTCGGCGCCCGCCGCGGGCGAAAGAAGTGCGGCGAAGTCTTTTTCGTTAAGCGTATCTTTGCCGAGAGCGCGGCGCACGTCGCCCGGACCGGCTGCGAAGACGCTCTCCGCAAACAGGCGGGCGCAACCCGCAAGCTTCGGGGCAAACCCGTCCGCAAGAGGAATATACCTGTTTTCCCTGCACATGGCGTCGAACCTTCAGGCCTCCGGGAATCCTGCCGAGAGGCCTTCATCAGGCGAGGATGCCGCGCTCCCCTGTTCGAGCACTCTGCCGAGTCCGGCCAGGCGGGCGGCCCGGCCGGCGGCAACGGCCCGGCCGAAAGCGGCGGCCATGCCCACGGGGTCGGCGGCCGTTGCCACGGCAGTGTTCACAAGACAGGCGGCCGCCCCGAGTTCCATGGCTTCACAGGCCTGGGAAGGCGCGCCGATACCCGCGTCCACGATGATCGGCAGAGCTGTTTCCTCAATGAGGATGCGGATCATTTCCTTTGTCTGCAAGCCGCGGTTGCTGCCTATGGGCGCGCCCAGGGGCATGACGGCGGCCGCCCCGGCGTTGACGAGGTCGCGCGCCACGTACAGGTCGGGGTTGATGTAGGGCAGGACGACGAAGCCTTCTGAGGCGAGGATTTCCGTGGCCCTGGCCGTTTCGTAACCATCGGGGAGCAGGTTGCGGGGATCGTTGATCACCTCTATTTTAATCCAGTTGCCCGCGCCGCAGGCCGCGGCCAGACGGGCCAGGCGCACGGCTTCCGCGGCGTTGCGCGCCCCGGAGGTATTGGGCAGGAGGCGCGCGTCCGCGGGAATATGGGCAAGGATGTCGTCCGCCTTGCGGCTCAGGTCGACGCGGCGCAGGGCGACGGTAATCACGCGCGCTCCCGAGGCCCGGAGCAGGTCGGGGATCAACTCTTCGCGGCCCAGTTTGCCCGTGCCCAGAAAAAGACGGCTCTCCAGACGTTCGCCGCCCAGGAGCAGCGGATCGTCCGCCGTATCACCGGCCTGAGCTGACTGTGTAGATGTTTGCTGCATTGCCTGCCGCCTCTGCGCGCGCGGATTTCGCTTCCGGCGGGAGTGCCGGCGGCGGTTGCCGGAATTGCCGCCTCTGCGCGCCCGGCATACGTGTCATGTCATTCGCGGAATGTCACGACGCAAGCGGACCGTGTCAGCCGCCGCCCACGAAACGGATGAGTTCGACAACGTCGCCGGCTGCGAGACAGGTTGCCGCATAGTCCTTGCGGTCAATCACGCAGCCGTTGAGTTCCGCAACCACGGCCTGTTCGGCCAGGGCCAGTTCGGCCAGCAGGTCGGACAGAGTGCGGGCGGCGGAGGCGCGTTTTTCTCCGTTGACGACGAGTTCGTGCGTATCCATGCGTGTGTCCGGACAGCGCCGGACCCCGGCCGAAACAGGGCAGGTTATTTTACTTTCAGCGCGGCCGTGACCTGCCGTATGGTTTTCTCGGCTTCTTCCGCCGGCACCTGGCAGGTTCCGACGCGCAGGTGGCCGCCGCCTCCGTAATTCAGCATGAGGCTGCCTATATCCGCGGTGCAGGTGCGGTTCAGGATGGAGTGGCCGACGGTCAGCACCACGTTCTGTTTTTTCAGGCCCCAGATGACCTGTATGCTGACGTTGCATTTCGGGAACAGCGCGTATACGGAAAAGCGGTTGCCCGAGTATATTTCCGGCTCGTTGCGCAGGTCGATGAGGACAACATTGTCGTGGACGGTCGACGTGCGTTTGAGCATGGCTTCAAAGTCGCGCTGTTGCGCGAAATAGCGATCCGTGCGCTGCTTGACGTCGGGAATTTCCAGAATTTCCTCGGCGGTTTTTTCCGAGCAATAGCCTATCATGTCCAGCATGAGCTGGTAGTTGCTGACGGCATAGTCCCTGTATCTGCCGAGGCCGGTGCGCGGGTCCATGATGAAGCCGAGGAGTATCCACCCCTTGGGCTGGGAGATGTCTTCGGCGCTGAGCCGTCCGTTGTCCACCTTGTCCACGCTTGCCATAAGGTCGTCAAGATCTGCGGAAAACTTGGCGTGCCCGCCGAAGTATTCCCAGATGACGCGGGCGGCGCTGGGGGCGATTTTTGAGCTGCCCTTGAACTCCACGTTGCCCAGGCGTTCGTTTTCGCTGCTGTGGTGGTCGAACCACATGCCGCAACCCGGAGTGTAAGGCACATTGGCCAGAATGTCGTTTTCCGTGATTTCGATCAGCCCGTCCTGGATGTCCTTGGGGTGGGCGAACTTGTATTCGTCGATGAGCCCCGCCTTTTTCAGCAGAACGGCGCAGGCGAGGCCGTCGAAATCGGAACGGGTGACCAGGCGCATGGTTGTCTCCTTGAAAAAAATCAGCTGATAATTTAAATTCCGGAATCCGCGCGCAATGAGGACGGCGATCCGGGCAAAGGCAAGGACGGCGGCAGAACCGGCGGCCTTGCACCTGTACAGGCCGCGCCTCTGCCGGAGCGGAGCCGGCGGCGCGCGGCATAACGCTGCATGTCCTATAGCGCCGGCTGCGGGTTTTGGCAAGCCCCGCGTCGGGCGCAGGCGGCGCGGGAGCCTCCTGAAACAACGCATGGGACTTCCCCGCGGAAAGTACGAAGAAGGCGGCACGGGCCTTCGGGCTCATGCGTCTTGCGTCCGGGCCGGCCGGCCTGAAGGCCGGAGTCTCAACCACAAGGAAGCTTTGCTGATGTTCCGGCGGATATCGGCCGCCTGCAACGACTTGCTGCGCGTCGGGCGCAACGATGACGCGGCTGCCCTGGCCGAAAGCGCCGCGGCTTCCTTCCCGGCCGAGCCTGTCTGGCCCGCGCTCGCCGCCCGCGCCCATTCCGCGGCCGGCCGCCACTCTGCGGCGTTGCGTTCGGCTCAGGCGGCCGCCGCCCTGCAGCCCGCCGGGGCGGCCGCCGTTACGGCCGACCTGTGGTATGCCCTGGGCCTTGCCGCCCTGGCGGACCGCGCATGGTCCCAGGCCGCGCGCGCTCTTGACGAAGCGGCGCGCGCGGCGCCGGACAATCCCGGCATCGCTCCGCATCTGGCCGCGGCCCTGCAGTCCCTGCAGCGGCCGGGCGAAGCCGCCGTCTGGTACCGCAAAGCGTTGCCCGCAGCTCCCGGCGACATGCTGCTCCGCTTCAACTTCCTGCTCTGCCTGCTCGCGGACGGCAAAACGGACGAAGCCGAAAGCCTGCTGCGCTCCTGGCCGGAACCCGTTCCCGGAACGCCGCGCCCGGAGCGGGATTTGGCCCGCGCGCATCTTCTGGAGGCCCGGGGCAGGCACGCGGAGGCCTCGGCCCTGCTTGAGAACCCGGAAATCCTTTCCCTGGCGGAGAAAGGCGGCTTTGCCGACGCGGCGCATATATACATCCTGCGGGGGCGTCTTTTTTACGCTTCCGCGCGCTTGGCCGAGGCGCGCCGGGCATACCGGGCGGCCTTGCGCGTCGCTCCGGATTCAACGGATGCCGCCAACGCCCTGGGTTCACTGCTGCTGCGCGAGGGGCGCGTTCGGGATGCCGAAGCGCTGTGGGCCGGCTTCATCCGGCGCAACGGACCCGCGCCGCTGCTTGAGGCCCGCAAGGCCCTGAGCATTCCGCCCGTGCCCGCGTCCGCCGCCGAAATAGAAGAAATACGCAACAGGATGTCGGAATTTTTGCGGAAAGCCGGAAACTTGCCGATCCTGGGCCACCCTCTGGCCGTCCTGGGCGTTCCGCCCTTTTCCCTGGCCTTTCACGGGAAAGACGACAAGACGCTTTTGCAGGCCCTGGCGGATTTCATGCTGCGCCATACCGCGCCGGTGGGGCGGGCGGAACCGGCTGCCGCCGATCCGGCCGGCAAGACGGACGACGTGCGGCGGCGCGCCGCTTCGTTGCGGCCCCCGCAGCGGCGCCGCATAGGCTTTATCTCCGCCCACTTCGGCCCGCACACCGTTATGTCGTATTTTTTCCGGCTGCTGGAAAAGCTGTGCCCGCGCCTGCCCCATTGCCGCATTCTCGAATTCCCGCAGGAAGACAATCCCTACCGCCGCGCCCTGGCGGAACGGACGCCGCTGATCACCCTGCCCGGCAACCTGGAGGGAGCGAAGGCGGCCGTGGCCGCTTTGGACCTGGATATTCTCGTTTACCTTGACCTGGGTATGGACCCGCTGACCTGGGTTACGGCCTTTTCCCGCCTGGCGCGCCTGCAATGCGCCCTGTACGGGCATCCCATGACCACGGGCATCCCCGCCCTGGATATTTTCCTGACCCCGGCCTGCATGGAGCCGGACGGGGCAGCGGCTTTTTACAGCGAAGAACTGCGGACGCTGCCCGGCCTTCTGAGCGGATTTATGCCGCCTTGCGCGCCGGCTGCCGGGCCGCGGGAAAAACGCAGGGGCCGGGTGTACCTGTGCGCCCAAAGCCTGTTCAAGGTCCATCCGGACCTGGACGCTTCGGCGGAGGCCATACTGCGCGAGGATGCCGAGGCGGAACTGCGTTTTTTCGTTTCCGCGCGGGAGCATGAAACCCGTGCCTTTCGGGAGCGCCTGCAGCGGAGTCTGGGCGCTGCGGCCGCGCGCGTGCGGATGCTTCCCCAGTGTTCGGAAGCGGCGTTTATCGCCGCCCTGCGGGATGCGGACCTCGTGCTGGATACCCCGCATTTCAGCGGCGGCAGCACGTCGTACAAGGCGTTGGGCGCGGGAGTGCCGGTGCTGACCCTGGAAGGCGCCTTTATGCGCGGACGCCAGACGGCGGGCTTGTACCGTTTTTCGGCCGCGGCGGCGGGGTCGCCCGGCCCGTGCTGTTTTGACGGGCTGAT
This sequence comes from Desulfovibrio sp., assembly GCA_031276485.1. Taxonomy (GTDB): domain Bacteria; phylum Desulfobacterota; class Desulfovibrionia; order Desulfovibrionales; family Desulfovibrionaceae; genus Frigididesulfovibrio. The sequence goes on from JAISMY010000040.1 coordinate 30,724, forward strand.
TGCCCGCTCCCCGGCGGAATACTGCGCCAAGGCCCTGGAGTTGGCCCATTCCCCGGCCCGGCGCCGGGAATACGGACTCGCTCTGGCGGCGGTCGGTTCCCGCCTGTTCGAGCATGAGGATTCCGTTGCGGCTCTGGAATCTTTCCTGCTTTCTACCGATATTTTCTCGTACGCAAAGCCCTGTTGCCGCCGGCGGCGGCACGAGAGATATCTCGCGCCCCAGGCATAGCCGGCCTGATGCTTCATACCTCAATAGCCGAGGGGAGAGGGAGGCTCAAGAGAGTCCGCAAACGCCGGCGCCTGCGCCGGAAGCAGGCGGCGTAAAAAAATCTGAACCGGCGTTGCCAGTTGCGGGAGAAGACCGCCAAGGCAAGGCAACGGGCGGGCGGATGCCGAAAACAGCGATGGGACGAACCCGGACCGCCCGGTTTCGTCCCATCGCCGCTTACAAAATTGGAGGTACTTTTACTGTTGCAATTCGCGTGCCGGAAGCTTCCTGCCCGCGCCTGAACAAATTTTCTCTGTTATTACAAGGTGCTTTGCGCATTTTGGGGAACGCGGCCGCCCTTGCCTGCGGTGCAAGTATTTGAACCGTTCCGGCACAGACCGGGGGGACGGCGGGAGAGAGTACAAGTTTTTTGACGCATATCCGAGAGTGACGAAGCGTTGCATGTTGAAAAAAGAAAGCGGGCAGAGTATAATTGTCCGGAAGAAGCGTCGCATTGCACGTCGCACATCCTGCGCGTCATTTCGCGAGACAAGGCGGGATCCCGGGAAGACAGGAGTTGTCAGCAGCAAAGGACCGCATATGGCCGGCCGTGATGCATCGAGCGGAAACGACCTTGAAATAATTGAGTTTTACATTGACGAGACGCTCGCCGACGGCGGGGACTATCGCAGCTATTATGCCATGAATGTGGCCAAGGTGCTGGAAATCATCCGCCGGCCGCCGGTGACCGGGGTACCCGGCAAGCATCATAAGGCGGCATTGGGCACCTTCAACCTGCGCGGCAAAGTCCTGCCCCTGGTGGACCTGGGGATCTGGCTCGGCAAAAAACTTACGCCCGCAGATACCCACAAGGTCATCGTTTCTGAATTTTCGAATGTGGTCACCGCCTTTGTAGTGTCGGGCGTGACGCGCATCCACCGCATGACGTGGCGTCAGGTCGAGCCGCCGGGTAAATATCTGCAGGCGTTCAGCCGGGATTCCATCACCGGGGTTGTGCGTTTTGAAGACCGCATCGTCTTTCTGCTGGATATGGAATACATTATTTCGGCCATGGACCCGACGTTCAGCATGACGGCGCGGGTGGAGCAGGTCGAGCGGGACGGCGGCCAGGGGCTGCGCGTGCTGATCGCCGACGATTCGCCGTCCATACGCAGGGTCATAGCCTCCTGCCTGGGGCAGGCGCAGTACACGGTAACCGAGTGCACCTGCGGCCGCGAGGCCTGGGATCAGCTCCTGGCGTGGCGGGCTGAGGCCGAGCGGACAGGGGTGCCGATTACCGGTTTCGTCAACCTGGTCATTTCCGACATCGAGATGCCTGAAATGGACGGCCATGCGCTGACGACGCTCATCAAGGGCGAAGCTGCTTTCGCCGCGGTTCCGGTTATTCTGTTTTCCTCGCTGATCTCGGAGGTGGTGCATGCGAAAGGGGTCAAGGCCGGGGCCGACGATCAGGTCTCCAAGCCGGACCTGCCGCATCTGACCAGACGCGCGGGGGAATTGATCCGCAGATTTCAAGGCTGACGTCGCTTCCCGGCGCGACGGTCATGCCCGTTTGCTTTCTGCGCAAAGCAAGCGGATATCACAATTCCTTCCAGTCTTTCATGGACCTCCGTCGGTCAGGCATGTCATAGCAAGTTGCAATCAATACAGTGTAAATTTGATGAAATATCCATCATATTATACTGATAAATTTAGCATATTTTTATAAAATAACTGCCTATTGCCGTCAACTTGGTATCAGGCCCGCGGGCAAACGGGTATCACAATTCCTTCCAGTCTTTCAGGCGCAGTTCCACCGCGGCGGCGCCGTTGTAGCGGTCTATGCGGGGCGTGTAGGCGATGCGGATGCGTTTGCCTTCAACGGCGTTCCGCAAACCGGGCGGCCGCCTCCAGATTTTGGCCGTGCGCGTCGGCCCGCCCTTTTCTTCCTGCACTTCCAGGGCCGTAAATCCGTTGCGGGTATGCATTTTTTTGACGTTGACCGGGGGAGAGGCGAAAAGCGGCTCGTCGTTGCCCTCGCCGAACGGCTGAAGCATTTCCAGTTCCTTGAGGAAGTCGAAATCGGCCTCGGCAAAGGAAAGCTCACCGTCGATGCGGCATTCGGCCTCCGGAGGCGTCTCGCCCTGCCGTTCCAGTACGGCGGCGTGGAACGCCTCGCGGAAGGCGTCCAGCTCTTCCGCCCGCAGGCTGAGTCCCGCAGCCGCCTTATGTCCTCCGTAACCGAGCAGCAGGCCGGAACACGCCTGCAGGGCATCGTGCAGATCAAAGCCGGGCACGCTGCGCCCGGAGCCTTTCAGTTTCGCTTTGATTTCCGAGAGCACTATCGTGGGGCGGTGCAGTTTTTCCGCAACGCGCGCGGCCACGATGCCCACTACGCCCGTGTGCCAGTCGGGAGCAAAGAGGACAAGGCCCGAGCGTCCCGCGCCGGCCTGCTCTTCAGCCTGGAGTACGGCTTCCCGGTAAATGCGGTTTTCCTCCTCGCGCCGCGCGCTGTTGAGCCGGGACAGTTCCGCGGCCAGCGCGGCCGCTGCGGCCCGGTCGCGGGTCAGTAAAAGATCCAGGGCGGTTTCGCCCGAACCCAGGCGTCCGGCGGCGTTGATGCGCGGGGTCAGGGCAAAAACCACCTGCCCCGCCCCCAGCATCGCGCCGGGGGAAAAATTGCAGGCCGCCTTCAGCGCCGCCAGCCCGACCCTGGCGCCGCAGGCAAGCTGCAGCAGGCCGTTTTTCACCAGAATGCGATTCTGCCCGTTCAGATCCACTACGTCCGCCAAAGTCCCCAGGGCCACAAGATCAAGCAGCTTGCGCACATCGACCCGCCCTTTCCCGGCAGCGGCCAGTTCCGCGTTCAGAGCGGCGGCCAGGAAAAAGGCCACGCCCACCCCGGAAAGAGAGGGGCAGGGGCAGGGCAGAAGGCGGGGATTGACTATGGCGTCGGCCGCGGGCAAGGCTCCGGAAGACAGATGGTGGTCGGTGATGATCACCGTCATGCCCAGGGACCTGGCGTACGCCGCGGCTTCGTTGTCGGCAATGCCGCAGTCCACGGTGAGCAGGATCTCCGCGCCTTGGCGGGCCGCGGCGGCGATGCCCGGAATATTCAGGCCGTAGCCTTCCGAGAGGCGGTCGGGGATGCGGCACGCGGCATCCAGGCCGTGCGCGCGCAAAAATTCCAGCATAAGCGCCGCGGCGCTTATGCCGTCCACATCATAATCGCCCCAGATGCAAAGTTTTTTGCCCTGCAGCAGTCCCTCGGCCAGCAGCGCGGCGGCCTGCCGCAACCCCGGCCAGGCGTCGAGCGGGGCCAGTCCGCGCAATGAAGGATTGAGAAAGGCGGACAAGTCCCCGCGGCTGCGCAGGCCGCGCTGCCACAGGAACCGCGCCAGACGGGGCGAAATATCCATACTGTCCGCAAGACCGCCGAGGTCGCCCGGCGGGGGCGGCGCTTCATGTTCCCTGAATTTCCAACGCACTGCCGGTCGTAGCTCCTGATACCAAGTCGCGTTCAAATGAGTTTGAATGCAAGACGCCAAAGTTTTTGAAAAACAGACAAAACTTGATTTCTCAAAAACTTGCGGGCGGCGGTTGCGCCTCCGCATCAACAGGCAAGCCCGTCCAGGCTCGCGGCTTTGGCTGCCGCCGCCCGCGCAGCCGCCGTCAGGGCAAAGAGATCGACGTTTTCGGGCAGCAGTTTCAGCACGCGCGCGGGCACCCCGCCGTCCGGTCCCAGTCCCTCGTGGGCGAGAATGTCGGCCGCGCACAGCAGCCGCGCCTCGGCAGCGTAGTCCGGGGCCAGTTGCGGAGCATGGTGCCAACTGATGCAGTCCGTGAGCATGAGGGGAAGTTTCCAGTAATGCAGCACCCGCGCGCCGACCAGCGCGTGGTCGATACTCCAGTATTCGTCCTCGGCCTCGGCAAAACTCAACAGCGCGCCCGTGCGGAGTTCTTCAACGGCAGCCCAGACCCGCGGCCTGCGCAGCGCCAGAAAAACCTTGCCGATATCGTGTAACAGCCCGGCCGCATAGGCTTCATCCGGTTTGATGCGCAACGCGGGGTCCGTCCCCTGCAGGGTCTGCGCCAGGGCTTCGGCCAGTTCCGCCGCCAGGATCTGGTGGCGCAGGGCCCCGGCGGCGTTGAAGCCGTCCGGGAGATGCGCGTTGCGGAGCCACATGTCTGAGCCCGCCATGAGCGCTACATTGCGCACTTCCTGCATGCCCAGCACATTGACGGCGCGGCGCAGGGAGGTAACCTCGGACTCCAGCGCGTAGAAGGCCGAGTTGGCCCAGGCAAGTACGCGCACGGCCAGATCCTGACTTTTTTCGATCGCGGCCGTGATTTCTTCCGCAGAAACATTCGAGCCTTCCCGCGAGACGTCGAAGAGCTTGGGCAGAAGCAGCGGATCGTAGGGCAGTCCCGGCGGGTTGCCCGCGATCTCCTCCAGAAAGGCCCGCGCATCCTGCATCCTCGCGTTGTGCGATGAGGACATCGTTCAGCTTTCCTCTGCGGCGGGCGGCGGGACGGCGGGCGGCGCGGCGTCCGCGGCCGGTCTTCCGTTTTCTCCGAACTCGGACCGCAGCGCCGAGACCGCCTTTTTTTTGTCTTCGGGCACCAGTCCTTTGCCGTCCAGCCAGTGCAGGAACTTGAGGGCCGGCTCCAGGCGGGGGTTGATTGCGAGGGCTTTGAACAGGAAGTCGAGGCAGCGGGCCATATCTTTTTTTTCCAGACACGCGCGCGCGAGGTTGTAGAGCAGGTTTTCGTCCTGCCCGGCCAGTTCGAGCGCGCGTTCGTAGTATTTCACGGCCTGGTCCGTCATGCCGTTTTTGCGCAGTTTGATGCCGAACTCGTTGAAAAGGTGCTTGTGTTCCTCTTCAAAGGTCGCATCCAGCTTGACCAGACGGGTAAAGACATTCTGCGCCTTTTCGTTTTCGCCGCGTTCCAGGTAGGTGATGCCCAGGCCGAAATTGGCGCGCACGTTTTCGACGTCCACCTTGAGGGCGTTGCCGTATTCCATTTCCGCGCTGTACAGCTCGTTGTTGGCCCTGTAGCGCTCGGCCCGGGCGACGACCTTGTTGATTTCACGCATTTTGGGGTACACGGACCGCATGTACAGCTCCGGTTCCGGGGCAAAATGCGAGAGGAAGGCTTCCCGCGCGACGTTTTTTTTGGGGCCGGAGGGGATGTAATTGGAGTTGAGCGGCTGCACCTCCAGTGAACCGTCGTCTTTTTCCTCGCAGAACCAGAAGGTTTTCTGGATGGTTTTGCGCGTCGTCGTGCCGGTTCCGACCTTCCTGACTTCCTGGGAAGAAAAGACGCCGCGAATTTTTTGCGGTTCCGCGTCACTCTGCGTTTGACTCATCAAAAGTTCCTTTATGATCTGAAACCTCTCCCTTCAGGGAGATTCCCGCTTGACGCCCGGCGAAGCCGGGCCTACCTTCCCGCTAACCCCTTCCTTCAGGGAGGGGCAATCCACCCGGCTCCAATCCTCCGGGACGGCGTCGGTCGGCGGACGGCGGCGGCCGTGGATTGAAACAGCGAAAATTTCTTTGCCGCCGTCGCGGCGCCCGATTCCTCTTTCCATGTCCAGCAGGGCGGCGGCGGCGGCGGCGGCGGGGTCGTCCGCTCCGGTTATCGGCCTGCCCATGACCAGAAAATCCGCGCCGGCGGCAACGGCGTCCCGGGGGGTGCAGACTCTGGCCTGATCGTCGCCGCCCGCGCTGCCCGCAAAACGGATGCCGGGGCAGAGGCATAAAAAAGCGGCGCCGCGTTCCTGTTTTACGGCAGCGACCTCGCGGCCGGAACAAATCACGCCGTCCAAACCCCAAGCTTCGGCCGAGCGGGCAAGTCGGCACACCTTTTTCGTAATTTCCGGCGCATTTCCGTCCGTGCTGGTGAGTACGCTGACGCCCATGAGCAGGGCCGCGCCCCCCGCAGCGTCGCGCGCGGCGACAGCGGCGCGGCACATCGCCTCGCCGCCCGCGAGATGCAGGCTCAACAATCCCGCGCCCAGGGCGCAGCAGGCCCTGACCGCCCTGCGTACCGTATTAGGTATATCATGAAACTTCAAATCCACAAAGACAAGACAGCCCTTGTCCGCCGCCAGGCGGACCGGCTCCGGACCGGCCGCGGCAAACAGTTCCAGCCCGATCTTCAGACCGCTGCCCACGCTTCCGGAAGGGCTGCGCAGCGCGCCGACTTTTTCGGCCAGAGCCAGAGCCGCCCCGGCGTCCGGCATATCCAGGGCCGTGAACAGGCGGGGCAGGACGCGGCCGGCTGCGCGGAGCGCTTCCGCGCAGCCGGCATGGGGTGAGGGACAGGGCGCCGTCATACTCCCCACGCGGCTGGGGGGCGGGGCGGCGTCACAATCCCCACTCGGCCGCCGGTCCGGCCTGAAACTGCGGACACAGGGAGGGGGAAAGGGTGGAGGCGACATACACCGCGCGCAGTTCCTGCCATGCCTGTTCCAGCTCGTCGTTGACTATCCAGAAATCGAACCAGCGGGCCTGGGCCGTTTCGCGGGCGGCCGTCGCCATGCGCAGGGCCAGACCTTCTTCGCTCTCCGTGCCTCTGGCGCGCAGGCGGCGCTCCAGTTCCGCGCGCGAGGGCGGGAACAGGAAGACAAGACGCGCGGCGGGCAGGCAACGCCGAATCTGCGCCGCGCCCTGCACGTCTATGTCGAAAAGCGCGTCCTTGCCCTCGGCCGGCAGATTCCAGGCGGCCGCCAGGGGCGTGCCGTAAAAGCTGCCGTGTACCTGCGCCCATTCGGCGAAAAAGCCCGCTTCGCGTTTCTGCAGAAACTCTTCCCTGCTCAGGAACACATAGTCCCTGCCGTTGACTTCTCCTGCCCTCGGGGGGCGCGTGGTGCAGGAAACGGAGAGGACGATATTCGGGAACTCCTGCAGCAGGCGCCGGCACAGGGTGGTCTTACCGGTGCCCGAAGGGGCGCAGATGACGACGGAGATGCCCGTCCGCCTGCAGGCGTTCATTCTTCATCCTCCTGAAAGCGTTGCCGCATGGTTTCCGTTTGTATGGCGGAAAGGATGACGTGGTTGGAATCGGTGACAAGCAGCGAGCGCGTCTTGCGCCCCCGCGTCGCGTCGATCAGCCGTCCTTCTTTTTCCGCATCTTCGCGCAGGCGGCGCACCGGGGCCGATCCGGGGCCGACAAAGGCCACAACGCGGGCCGACACGACGAAATTACCGTGGCCGACGTTCAGCAGCAGTCTTCGGGAAGCGGTCATGCGTCACTCCATATTCCGCGCCTGCTCAAGGTCTTGCGCCGCCGCGCGGGCCGGCGCGGGGCCGTTGCCCTGCCCGCTCCGTGCGACAACCCTCTCCTGCAACAGCCGTCTCTGTCAACAGCCGTTCCCGCCTGTCGCCGGCCGTTCCGGAAAGCGGCCGCGCGTCACTCGATATTCTGCGCCTGTTCGCGGCATTTTTCCAGTTCGTTTTTCATGTCCACGATCAGGCGGGCGAGTTGCGCGTCCTGGATCTTGTTGCCGCAGGTGTTGACCTCGCGAAAGCATTCCTGCAGGGTAAAATCAAGTTTGCGTCCCGCGTCGCGCTCCGTGCCCGCCAGTTCGCGCAGGCGTTCAAGGTGCGCCGAGAGCCGGGAAAGTTCCTCGCTCACGTCCAGTTTATCCGCGAGCAGGACGACTTCCTGCAGAAAACGGCCTTCATCCAGGGGGCTGCCGAGTTGTTCCAGCATGCTTTCCAGACGCTCGCGCACCTGGGCGAAGCGTTCTTCCTTGACGGCCGGGGCGCGTTCCCTGAGGATTTGCGTCCATTGCTCCATGCGCAGGATGCGGGCGAGCAAGTCTTTTTCCAGGGCTGCGCCTTCGGTGAGCCTGGCTTCGTCCCAGTCGTTCAGCGCCTCGTTAAGACCGGCTTCCAGGTCGCGCAGAATTTCGTCGTCGGCATCGGCATCGGCGGGGTTTTCTTCCCAGAGTGCCGGCACGGCGAGCAGGCGGTTGTAGTCCGGGTCAAAGGGGTCTCCGCGCGCGTCGGCGTATTCGGCGAGGGCGTTGAGCAGGGAGTCGGCCAGATCTTCGTTGAAGGATACAGCCGGCGCGCCCGCGCGTTTTGTCTGCAGGCGCAGGGTGATGTCCAGGCTGCCGCGCAGGGCGCGGGCCTTGACCTTTTTTTCCAGGGCCGCTTCAAAGACGGCGGCCCCGGCCGGGAGTTTCCAGCGTATGTCCGGACGGCGTCCGTTGACGCTGCGGATCTCCCAGACCTGCGTATGTCTTTCGTTTTCCAGAAAGCAGCGGCCGAAGCCGGTCATACTGCGCAACATCTGGTCCCCTACGGCTTGGCCGCGCGTTTTTCAGAGCCGCGCCGCCCGTTGCAGAAGCAGAAAATCCGCCGCGCACAGCGCGGCCATCGCCCTCAGGACAGGAACAATGCGCGGCAGAGCGGAAATATCATGCCGGCCGCCGATGCGCAATTCCGTCATCTCCCCTTGCAGGTTCAGGGTTCGCTGCGTTTTAGCCGTTGAGGCAATCGGTTTGACGCTTGCCGTGACCAGCACGGGCGCTCCGCTGCTCAGTCCGCCCAGGATGCCGCCGGCGTGGTTGGAAGCAAAGGCGTACGGCGCGCCGCCGGGCAGCAGGCAGCGGGCGTCGCCGGCAGGGCCGGCCGGGACCAGCGGATCGTTGTGTTCGCTGCCTTTCATCTTTGCCGCCGCGCACCCGGAGCCGATTTCCACGCCCTTGACCGCGCCTACGCCCATGAAGGCATAAGCCAGACGCGCGTCCAGCTTGTCGAAGACGGGTTCGCCGAGACCGGGAGGCAGCCCGTGAATCTCAACCAGCACCTTGCCGCCCAGGCTGTCGCCTTCGCGCGCCGCCGCCCGCGCCGCCTCTTCCCAGCGCAGGCAACTGTCCGCATCGGGACAGAACCAGGGCCGGGAACGGGCGCCGAAGGGATCTTCGGGGACGGCGGCGATGCCCGCGAATTCCAGGATGCAGGCCGCGATGCGGATGCCGCGCGCGTGCAGGAATTTTTCGGCGATTGCGCCGCCGGCGACCCGGCACAGGGTTTCGCGGGCCGAGGCGCGTCCGCCGCCGCGGTGGTCGCTCAGGCCGTGTTTCAAAAGCAGGCCGAGGTCGGCGTGGCCGGGACGGGGGATATCGGCCAGGGCCTCGTAATCTCCCGGCCGCTGATCCGTGTTTTCCACGTAAAATGCTATGGGCGCGCCCGTGCTTTGGCCGTCGAACAGGCCGGAGAGCAGGCGCACCCTGTCCGCTTCGCGTCTGGCGGTGGAGGCCGCCCCGCCCCGGCCGTCCCGGCCGGGGCGGCGTTCGTCCAGGGCCCGCTGCAGGTCGTCATCCGAGAGTTTCAGGCCCGCAGGACAGCCGTCCACCACTCCGCCCAGGCCGGGGCCGTGCGATTCCCCGAAGGTAGTCAGCCGGAACAGGCGTCCGAAAGTGTTGCCGTTCATGGCCCGAAAGCCTCTCTCTTCAGGATGCGCGCCGCCGCGAAAGCCGTTTGCCGCGCCGGCTGCGCGGCGTCGAGAACATAATGGGCGCATTCCAGGTACAGCGCTTCGCGCCCGGCCATAACGGCCGCCGTCTCTTCCAGCGGATCGGCCCCCGTCAGCGAGGGACGGCCTGAAAAGTTTCCGGCGTCGCGCATGCGCTCATACAGGGTTTGCGCGGGCGCGGCAAGATAGAAGACAAGGCCCGACGCGCGCATCAGGGCGCGGTTTTCTTCCGCGAGAATGACGCCCCCGCCTCCGGCTATGACGCCGCCCGCTTCGACGGCGCGGGCCAGGGCGCGCGACTCGCGCCCGCGAAAGCCCGGCCAGCCTTCCCGACTCACGATCTCCGCGGCATTGCTGCCGGTCTCGTCTTCGATCATGCGGTCCGTGTCGTGCAAGGGCAAATTCAGGATCCGCGCCAGGATAACGCCGACCGTGCTTTTCCCGGAACAGCGTCCGCCGATGAGAAAGAGGCAGCGCGGAAGCAACCGGCGCCCGGCGCCGGATGCGGCCTGGGCCGCGGAATTGCGGGCTTCCTTGCGGAGCGGGCGGCGCCCGGCGGCGCAGGCCGGGCCGCAGATGTTCCGGGTCGCGGCCTGCCGCGCGGGCAGCGGGGGGGCCGGGGCGGCCCGTTCTATGCCCCGCGCCCAGGAACCCCGGCGCGTGGGCAGGCTGAGAGCGGCGGCCAGGCGGTCCGTAAATTCCGCCCTGGGCACTTCTTTGGCCCCGAAGCGCAGCATGTGCGGCGTCGTCTGCTGGCAGTCCACCAGGCTGAAGCCGTTTTTCGCCAGTTCGCCGACCAGAAAAACAAAGGCGGCCCTGGAGGCGCCGGATTCGCGGTAAAACATGGATTCTCCGAAAAAGGCCCCGCCCAGGGCCAGGCCGTACAGCCCGCCCGCCAGGCGTCCTTCCCGCCGGGCCTCGACGGAATGGGCAAAGCCGAGCCGGTGCATGCGCTCGTAAGCGGCGATCATTTCCGGCGTGAGCCACGTGTCCGGCTGTCCCCGGCGCGGCCCGGCGCAGGCTCTGATGACCTCGGCAAAGGCCGTGTCGAAGCGGCAGTCGAACGGCGCGTCCCGCAACGCGCGTTTCAATGAACGGGGCAGGCGGAATTCTTCAGGCAGGAGTATGCAGCGGGGGTCGGGCGCCCACCAGAGCGGCGCGCTCCCCGCGCTGTACCAGGGAAAGATGCCGCGGCTGTACGCTTCCAGCAGGCGGGGCGGCGAAAGGTCGCCGCCCGCGGCCAGCAATCCGTCCGGCCCCGCCGTACAGGGGTCGGGGAACGCCGCGTTGTCGGCCTCCGGAAGGTAAACGGGCACGGAGCGCTCCTCATGCCGAATTGCATTCAAATTCTTTTGAATGCAAGACGCCGAAGTTTTTGAAAAACAGGCAAAGCCTGATTCCCCGAAAACTTGCGCGGCATCAGCGCAGGAATGTTCTCCTGTCCGCGACGCGCGCGCGGCCGCTCCGCACCAGTTCTTCAGCGATCTGTACGGCGTTCAGGGCGGCCCCTTTCCGGAGATTGTCGCCCACCACCCACATGTTCAGGGCCGCGTCGCGGGACTCGTCGCGCCGGATGCGGCCGACGAAGACTTCGTCCCTGCCCGCGGCGTCCTTGGGCATGGGATATAGATTGCGGGCGGGGTCGTCAAGGACGGCGACGCCTTCGGCTTTTTCCAGGGCGTCCCGAGCCTCGGCGACGCTCACGGGGCGCTCGAATTCCACGTTAAGGGCTTCGGAGTGCCCGTAAAAAACGGGCACGCGCACGGTGGTGGCCGTTACCCTGATCTTCGGGTCTTCCATGATTTTGACCGTTTCATTGGTCATTTTCATTTCTTCTTTGGTATAGCCGTTTTCCAGGAAGACGTCGATGTGCGGCAGACAGTTGAAAGCTATGCGGTGCGGGTAGACGGCGACTTCGGGTTCTTCCATGTTGAACATGCGCCGCACCTGGCGTTCCAGTTCGTCCACGGCTTTTTGGCCGGTGCCGGAAACGGCCTGGTAGGAGGAAACGACCACGCGGCGGATAGGCGCGATCCCGCGCAAAGGGTGCAGGACGAGCACCATCTGTATGGTGGAGCAGTTGGGGTTGGCGATGATGCCCTGATGCCCGGCCAGGGCGTGGGCGTTGACCTCCGGCACGACCAGCGGACAGCGGTCGTCCATGCGCCAGGCGCTGGAGTTGTCCACGACGACGCAGCCGGAGCGCACGGCCTGCGGGGCGAATTTTTCCGATGTGCCGCCGCCGGCGGAGAACAGCGCCAGGTCAACGCCGTCGAAGGAGTCTTCGCGCAGCTCGCCGACCGTGATTTCCGTATCTTTGAAGGGCAGTTTGGAGCCTGCGGAGCGCGATGAAGCCAGGGCTTTGACGGCGGAGGCAGGGAACCTGCGTTCCTCAAGGATTTTCAGCATTTCACGGCCGACGGCGCCGGTTGCGCCGGCCACGGCCACAGTGAATTTTCCGGACATAAGCGTCTCCCTGCGGCTGTTCTCTGTAATTCCGAATTCCAGGGCAAGGCGGTCCTTGCGGGTGATGTGCGGGCGGGAGCGAGTATGGGGAGTAACAGGCAAAAAGGCAAGGAAATTTCTGCGCGCGGCCGCTTGCCGCGTACCGCTTTCCGCGCGAAAACGCATATATCAATATGCGCCGGGGCGGGCGAAGGCGGCAATTTCCGCGCATACCCGCTGTATGCCGCACACGTCGAGGGCGCTGCCGCCCGGCAGATACAGGCCGTTGTCCGCTAGAAAATCAGAGGCCGGATATGCGCCCGCGCAGTCGCAGCCGTACTTGCGCAGCGCGGGCTGCCGGTGCATGCCGTTGAAAAACAGGCGCGTGTCGATGCCCCGGCCGCGCAGCCGGGCCGCCAGTTCATCACGCGTGCGCCCGTACTCCGCGGCGCGCACGCAGATGCCGTTCATCCAGAAAACGCTTTCGCAGCCGGGCTGAATGTCCTGCAGGACAATGCCGGGCACGTCCGACAGCAGGCGGCGGTACAGCAGACCGTTGCGGATGCGCAGTTCCCTGTAAACATCGGCTTTTTCCGTCTGGGCCAGCCCCACGGCGGCATGGAGATTGCTCATGCGGTAGTTGAAGCCTACAGCGTCGTGGATATAGGCGCGCGGGGCGTCGGGAGGGAAACAGAGGTTGCGGAAACGGCGGCAGCGGGCGGCGAGTTCGGCGTCGTCCGTGAGCGCCATGCCGCCTTCGCCGGTGGTGACGTTTTTGTTGGCGAAAAAACTGAAGGCCGCGATATCCGACAAGGCGCCCGCCCGTTTGCCTTCCGCGACCGCGCCGTGCGCTTCGGCGGCGTCTTCGATCAGGAACAGCCCGTTGTCGCGGGCAAGGCGGCGCAAGGCGGGCATGGCGCAGGGGTTGCCGAAAATATGCACGGGCATGATCGCCCGCGTGCGCGGCGTGACTTCGGCGGCCGCCGCTTCCGGCGCTATGTTCCAGGTGCCGGGGTCGGCATCGGCGAAAACCGGGGTCGCGCCCGTATAGCATACGGCAAAGGCGGATGCGATCATCGTGAAATCAGGGACAATCACCTCGTCGCCCGGTCCTATGTCCAGGGCCTGCAAGGCCAGATGCAGGGCGGCGGTGCCGTTGCAGACCGCAATGCCGTGCCGTACGCCGCACCAGTCCGCAAAAGCGCGCTCGAAGGCGGCGATATAGCTTCCGGACGAGGATATCCAGCCCGTATCAAGGCAGTCGTCCACATAACGCTTCTCGTTGCCGGCAAGGAGAACGGAGCAGACGGGCAGAGCGTCGGCGCTCACGACCGCGCCTTAACCTGCGCGCCTGCCGGCGCAGGCGGGAATGTTCACAGGAAATTCCTTTTTCACGGCCGCGCCTCACCCGGCCTGCCCGCGGACGACGACGTGCGCGTCGTCGATGCGCGTGAAACGGCTTTTATCGGCTTCACCGACATACGGTCCCTGCTTGACCTCTATGATTTCGCTTTCCTCAAGCATGACGAAACCGTGCCCGCCGTGGGCCAACAGGGCGGTGTCGCCTGCCGACAGGATGCGGCTCTCAAGGTATTCCCTGCCGTCCGGCGCGTAAAGGTCCAGTCTGACTTTCCCGCTCTTGATAAAGACAACTTCCTGCGTATGTTCGATACTGCGCGGCACGGGGTTGTGGTCGTGCGGCGCAATGGACCAGCCTGGGGGGCGCTTCATGTAGCCGAGCTGCTGCGAAAACGAAGCGGGCGTAAAAAAGCGTATGCCGTCGGCCGAGAACGCGGCCGACAACACGACAGCCAGACAGGCGCCGTTGTATGTTATGGTTTCGACGTGGGGCACGGCGTTTTTCCGGAAAAAGCTCACTGATGCCGATTTGCGTTCAAACTCGCTGCACTCGCGTTTCAATCCGCAGCCGGTGCCGTCCGCCGAAAGACGCAGGCCCGGCGGACAGCGCCGGGCGTATTGCCCCCTCCCTGAAGGAAGGAGCTGCCGGGACGGCAGGCCCGGCGAGCCGATTCTTGGCTGTATCTGCATCTATCCGCTTTTTCCCGGTCAACACGCGGAAAAGTTCTCCTAAACATTGCGCCGGAATGACAACGGCGGTAATCGGGAGTTTTTGTAAAAGCCGCACAGATGTCAGTCTCCGTTCTTCGTCCCCCACGCCTTCGGCATAGGCCAAGATGTTGGTATCCAAGGCTATTCTCATTAGCTGTCCCGATACAACGCGTCTCGCGTCCAGTCACGTCGCCCCTCGGCCTTTTGCTTTTCCAGCCTTGACAACAGCGTATTTTTACCTGCCTGTCGGTTTTTTTTCCCTCTGACAGGATTCATCGTGGCAACGGGTGTGCCTCGATACACAACAAGAACGCTTTCGCCATCGGCAATTTCCCGCAGCAGGCCGGAGAAATTCCGACTGGCTTCGGAAGCCGTGACAGTGCGCATACTTTACCTCCCAGTAGTGTAAAACACTATATCAAGGGGCAAGGTCCGGGGCAAGAGTTTATGTCCCGGAACAGCAATTCTAATTTTAGAAGTGATATACGTTATAGTTGTGAAATATCACAATTTTTACGATTACGGAGGTGGGACACCGGTTATGATTGTTCTCATCAGCATATTCCATGAGTTGAAAACGTGGAGAGTTTTTATCTATGGATAGGTACAATCATAGTAACATCTCAAAATTACAAGTTTTTCCGAGCTGTGCCGAGGTGTTGAGAAACATCCTGGTGACTAATTGTTAAAGTTACGAGCATAATTTAAGTATGTAACGAGCTATATTGAAACATTATATATTATGTAGAACTATGACAATTAGGCACTAGTGTCTAATTGTTAAAGTTACGAGCATTATTTCTAAGCTGGCTGCCTTTGACATCACGCTTTCGCCAAACAAATGGTTTTGCTGTCTCGTTATATGCGCAAATGAAGCTCTCTATA
>JAISMY010000052.1 GCA_031276485.1 Desulfovibrio sp.
AAATGTGTCCCAAAAACCGTAGACCGATAAAACTTGGGCTTCCGAAAAATTCTTTCGGGAGAGCCTACCATTGTATACCGGTGCGCACAACATACACGATCGCCGAAAAAACTATACGAGGGGCAATGGGTATTCTCCCACCTCCAACTTTGCGTTTATATTCTTTTTCTCGTGACCTTTCCGGTTTTGGGATCAGGGGTTCAACGATGGCCCAAAATTTGTCCGATACTTCCCAAGATTTCGTTTTCATTTGCTCCCCCTCTTTTGGAGAAAAACATAGACGAAAGTCTAGAAAATGCCTAGTTATTTATGGATAAGCTCTTATTTCATGATGTTTTCATGTCGAGAAGCTACCCATTGATATACACTATCAGCTTTCGTAGTAGGAACGCAGCACCTGACTGCGCACGGGGTGACGGAGTTTGCGCAGGGCCTTGGCCTCAATCTGGCGGATGCGTTCCCGCGTGACGTTGAACAGTTTACCCACTTCCTCCAGGGTGTGGTCACTCTTTTCCCCGATGCCGAAGCGCTTACGCAACACCTGTTCCTCGCGCGGCGTCAGGTCGGCGAGCACGGCGGCAATCTGCTCCGAAAGCTTGGTGTTCACCACTTCTTCCGCGGGTGCCACCGCCTTCTTGTCTTCGATGAAATCACCCAGACTGGAATCTTCCTCATCACCGATCGGCGTTTCCAGTGAAATTGGTTCCTTGGCGATTTTCAGCACCTTCTTGACCTTGTCCAGAGGAAATTCCATGCGTTCGGAAATTTCTTCCGGCGTCGGATCGCGGCCCAGTTCCTGCACCAGGTAGCGGGAGGTGCGGATAAGCTTGTTGATGGTTTCAATCATGTGCACAGGGATGCGGATAGTCCGCGCCTGATCCGCTATGGCGCGGGTGATGGCCTGGCGTATCCACCACGTCGCGTAGGTGGAGAACTTGTAACCGCGCTGATATTCAAACTTGTCCACGGCTTTCATCAACCCGATGTTGCCTTCCTGGATAAGGTCCAGAAATTGCAAGCCGCGGTTGGTATACTTTTTGGCAATGGACACGACAAGGCGCAAATTGGAACGGATCAGCTCCTGTTTGGCGCGCATGGCGGCCGCGTTGCCGCGTTTGACGCGCCAGAGGACTTCCTCCAGATCGGTCACATTGTGGCAGCATTTTTCCTGCAGACGGGCGAGAATCTCCATCTTGCCCAGGATCATTTCCTTGAAGGAGAACAGCTCATCCACGGAGAGATCAAGGGCCGCGGCCGCCTTTTGCGGCGTTATTTCCCTTTTGTCCATGGCCGCGAAAATCTCCATTATTTCCGCCTGCGTCTTGCCCGTCACCAGGATATAGGCGGTCAGGTCACGCTGGCAGTTGTGCATCTGGCGCACATAGTCCTCAACGGTCTCGATGATGCGGTCTATGAGCGTCTTTTCCAGCTTGATGTCGCGCAGGCGGTCCACTATTTTGCCCTTGAAGCTGACGATGTCTTTCTGAAGGGCGGTCACCCGGCGCTCCAGGGTGCAGCATTCGTCGAGGCGCGTATAGATTTTCCGTTTTTTGCTGAAAGTCTGGCGAATTTCGTCGAGAAGCATGATGACCCGCTGGCGCTGGTTCATCTCATCTTCGCTTTGATCGTCTTCTTCTATGGTTTTTACGACATCTTTCAGTTTGATGCGGTTGTGCTTGAGATCTTCGCCGACGTTGATCAGTTCTTCAACGGCCACCGGCACTTCCACCAGGGCATAGAGCACGTCCTGTTCGCCGTTTTCAATTTTTTTGGCGATCTGCACTTCCCCGTCTCTGTCCAGCAGAGGCACGGCGCCCATTTCGCGCAGATACATGCGGACGGGGTCCGTGCTGCGCGACGAGTAGTCGGCGCTTTCTTCATCCTCCACAAGATTCAGGGGCACGTCGCCGGCGCCTTCGTCATCCTGTTCGCCGGCCGGCACGGCCATCTTTTTTCCTTCTTTTTCGGAGTCGACGATGGCGATTTCGAGCTGGTCGAAAATGCCGATCAGTTCTTCAACGTGTTCAGGGGACGACCTCTCCGACGGCAAAGCCTTGTTCACCTCGTCAAAGGTGAGAAAGCCGGCTTGTTTGCCTTTGGCGATGAGGATCTTTATCTGCTGGATATCTTTAATGTTGCCCATCGGCACTCCCGAGCGTTCTTTTGCGCAGCAGTGATTCATTAAGGGCTTTGAGCAGCTCGGGATCATAGGCGTTTTTGTCCTTTTGCCCGAGCATGGCCTGACGGCATGCCCTGTCCTGCTTTTCCGCGCAGTATGCGGCGGCCTTCCTGAGGATGTCCGCCAGTTCCCGTTTCTGGTTATCTCTGAGCGGTTCTTCGAGAACCCGTTGCCGCCACCAGAATTCGCGTTCCTTATCGTCCAGTTTACTCAAAACTTCATCCGGATCGTAGGCGGGGGCGCAGGAGGCCGTCTTTTCCCAGACGGACAGAGCCCAATCCTGAGTGAGAAGCAGCATGGCGCCCGCATCGCGCAAGGCGGGTATATGCTGCGGGCAACGCACGACAAAACTCATGATGCGCCGATCCAGGGCGTCCTTGTCCACTCCGCCGGACGCGCGTCCGGCGGCGGCCGCCCCGGCGGAGGAAGATTTTTTGGAATGCGCCGGCAAACTTCTTCTAAGTTCCCTTTCATCCAAGTCAAGACCCCGGCACAGGCGCGATGCGAAACGGGACACAAGTTCCGGCTGCTCCACGTCATGCAGGAAACCTTTCACCCAGTCCAAAGCTTCCCGCGGCGCGGCCGCGGACATGGAACGGATGCAGAAGTCAAGGCCCTCCGGGGCGTAACGGCGCAGTTCCTCAAAGGCTTGGGTTCCGTGCGCGTGCAGCAGACTGTCGATGTCTTCGCCGTCCGGCAGGCACACTACACGGCAGTTCAGGCCCCGGCCCAGGATCACGGCGCAGGCGCGCAACGCGGCCTTGCGGCCGGCGGCGTCGCCGTCGAAGAGCAGTTCGACGTCGGAACAGAAATTGCCGAGCCGCCGCGTCTGTTCGACGGTCAAGGCCGTGCCGAGTACGGCGCAGGCGTTGTCGTAGCCGAACTGGTGCAGGGTGAGCGTGTCCATGTAGCCTTCAGTAAGCAGCGCCGTCTTTTTCGCCGCTGCGGACCGTCGGGCCTGATACAGGCCGAACAGGTTCTCGCCTTTCTTGTACAGCGGGGAATCGGGGCTGTTGATGTACTTGGCCGCGTCTTCATCACCGATGATGCGGCCGCCGAAGGCGATGACCCGGCCTGCGGTGTTGCGGACGGGAAAAATGAGCCTGGCCCGGAACACGTCGTACACGCCTCCCCTCTCACCCGTTTTGAGCAGGCCGGACTCCGCGCCCTGTTTCAAATTGAAGCCCGCGCGGCGCAGGGCATCGGCCAGGCCGCTCCAGCCGGGCAGGCTCCAGCCCAGCTCGAATTTTTCACTGATATCCGGCGTCGTGCCGCGCCGCTCCAGGTAGGCGCGGCAGTCCGCGCCCGCCTCGGAGAGCAGGTTGCGGCGGAAGTGCTCCCTTGCGAATTCATGCATGCGCAGGGCGTTTTTACGCAAAGCTCCCCGCTCCGCCGCCGGCGCGGAAGCGGGCGATGCCGCCGGAACAATGCCGGCTTCCTCGGCAAGCAGCGCCAGGCTTTCTTTAAAATCCGACCCTGTGATGCGGCTGTGAAAATCAAAAAGATCCCCTGCGGCCTGACAGCCGAAGCAATAGAAGTACCCTTCCTCTTCGTTGACGGAAAATGATGGTTTACTTTCCTGATGAAAGGGGCAGGGACCGACCCAGCGGTTGCCGACCCGGCGCAGGTCCACCCAGCGCCGGACCAGTTCGACGATGCCGATGCGGGCCTTGATTGCCCGTATTGCCGACGAGTCGAACTTGGGCATTACAGTTCCACTATGGTCATGCCGTCGCCGCCCCGGTCTTCGGGGGCAAGGCGGAACGAGCGCACGGCCTGGAAGGTCCGGAGAAAGGCATGCACCTCCCGGCGCAACACGCCGGTGCCGCGTCCGTGGATGATTTCCACCTCCGCGCGCCCGTCCGTCACGGCGCGGTCGAGAAAACGGGTCAGCCCGCCCAGAGCCGTGTCGGCGCGCTCTCCCCGGATATCCAGGCTCACTGGGGCATAGGGGGCGGGAAAAAAGACGTTCGGGCTTTGCCCGGTGCGCGCGGGGGAATTTTGCCGCAAGCGCGCGCCTCCATCCGTATTCGGAAAGGTCCCGCCCCCGTCCGCAAGCTCAATATCGGCGGCCTCGGCCCACAGGGACACGCCGTCGAAATCCAGGCGCAGGCGTTTTTTGCGTTCGTCTATCTCCAGCACCGTGCCGAGGCGTTTCCAGGGCACATGGCGGACCCTGGCGCGCGGTTCAAGGGCTGCGAGATCTACCGGCGCGCGCTCCGCCGGCCCGGCGCTTCTTTCGCCCCCGGCGCTCACTGCCTTGCGCAGCCGGGCGAGTTCCCTGAGGGTCTGTTTGTGCCCGGCGCGGCCGGTCTTCCATTCGTCCAGCACCTTGCGGGCTTCGGCGCGCAGGTACTCGGACAGGCGTAAGCGCTCGGCCTCCGCCTCTTCCCGCACTTGGCGCTTTCTTTCCGCAAGTTCGGCCCGTTCCCGGCCCAGAGCCTCCACTTCCCCGGCTTTAGCTGCGGCCAGGTCGTTCAGGCGTTCGATAAGGGCGGCCGAGGCGCCGTCGCAGCCGGGCAACATGTACTGCTCCGCCCGGCGCAGCACGGCTTCGGGCAGACCGTGGGCGCGGGCCACGTCCAGGGCGCGGCTCGCGCCCACCTGGTCGTAGACGAGGCGAAACAGGGGTTTGTCGGTTTTCGGGGCGAAAAGCATGGAGGCCGCGCGCGCGCCGGGCGCCGTCAGGGCATAGGCCTTGAGTTCTGGAAAATGCGTGGCCGCCATCACCCTGGCTCCGCTTTCCGTCAACGCGTCCACAAGGGCCTGGGCCAGCGCCGCCCCCTGGGCAGGGTCGGTCCCGGCGCCGAATTCGTCCAGAAGGATCAGGTCGGCATCGGACAGTTCCGGCCAGATGCGCGCCAGGCGCTCAATCTGGGCCGTAAACGTGGAAACGTGCTCTTCCAGGCTCTGCGCATCGCCTATAAAGGCCCGGATGTTGCGCCACGGCGGCATAACGCTGCCCGCCGCAACGGGGACCGGCAGTGAACAGAGGCTCATCAGCGCGATCAGTCCCGCGCTTTTCAGGCAGACGGTTTTGCCCCCGGCATTGCCCCCGCTGATGATCAGGGCGCGTCGTTCCGGCGGCAGTTCTATGTCGGCCGGCACGACAACGGTGGGCGGGCCGCCGGGCGCGGCTTCGCGGTCGCGTTCCTCATGCGCTTCCGGCGCGCGACCCGCGTCAAGCAGGCGTTGTTCCGTGCGGCGCAGGGCCTCGCGCGCCGCGGGCGAGCGTTCGAGAAGCAGCAGGGGATGGCGGGCGGAACGCAGCAGGAACCCTCTGTCTTCGGCAAAGTCCGCCGTGCGCCCGTCGTAACACTCCGCCAGCGCAAGGCGGGCGCAGAGCAGGTCCAACTCTCTCAGGAACCGGTATACCGCGCCGATGCCGGCCAATTCGTCCTTGAGCAGGCCGCCCAGCATGCGCAGTATCTTGCGTTCTTCTTCTCTTTCCTCCTGTTTCAGGCGTTGCAGGCGGTTGTTGACCTCCACCAGAAACAGGGGTTCGAACCGGCAGGTTTCGCCCGTGCGGGAGTAATCGTGTATGACGCCCTGCAGGCGGCCTTTGAAATTGCTTTTCAGGGGCAGGACGTAGCGGTCCGAGGACAGGGTCATGAAGTCGTCCTGCAGGAAATGCGTGATGTTGTATTCGGCGACGTAATCCTTGACCTTGTTCACGCAGCGCCGGTGCAGGGCGCGCAGTTCGCCGCGCACCGCAGCAAGGCCGGGCGAGGCCTCGTCCCGGATCAGACCGTCGTCGGAGAAGCAGCGGCTCAGGCCGGACAGCGTTTTTACCGGCATGGACCCGGCCGGGCAGCGCGCGACCCAGAGGGGCCAGCCTGGTTCCGTGGCCGGCGGACAGGCGAGTACGGCGGCGACTTTTTCCTTACCTTGCAGGAGCAGACCGCGCAGGGCGAAAAGATCGTCTGCATCCGGAATATAGTTCGGCGCGGCGGCGGCTTCCAGCAGTCCGTCGACGGCGACAAAGGGGGTTGGGACGCAACCGTTGCGCTCGACTAACAGCCGGCCCTGCTCGAACAGTTCCGCCTCGCGACGCAGGACGGCGAGAAAGGCCGCCGTGCCGTCCGCCTCGCCGGGGAAATCCTGCCTGCGCAGGGGGCGCAGTTCCAGACAGGTCCGGAAACCGGCCTCGGATACGGCAAACCCGGCAAGATAGGCCAGGACTCTTTGCAGTTCAAGGGCGTGTAGTGTGCGTGTATCCATAGGGACAAGCCGCCGGCTTCAAAAAGCCGGCCGCCGGGAGGAAAAGGACGCCCCGCCCCGGCCGGTCCGCGTTGCGCGCTCTCGGCCGGAGTGGACGGAATATCAGGCCGTATTCCTTCTTACGCTTATCAATAACCTTACGGTTTTTTCATACCAAGTCGCATTCAAACGAGTTTGATGCAAGACGCCAAAGTTTTTTGAAAAACAGGCAAAGCCTGATTTTTCAAAAACTTGCGGCCTGCGCCTTCGCCTCAGCCATGCCAATTTGCTTTCCGCAGAAAGCAAATTGGCATCAATTCTCAAGGCAGGCCGAACCTTCAGGCCATGTTCATCTTTTTGATTTTTTTCATAAGACGTTTACGGGCAGCGGCTTTTTTCTTCTTGCGCATGACGCTGGGCTTTTCGTAGTGCTGGCGCTTCTTCATTTCCGAAAGAATGCCGGCTTTTTCCACCTGCTTCTTGAAGCGGCGCAACGCTATGTCGAAGCTGTAGTCGTCTTCGTTGAGATAGACTCCGGGCAAAGTAATCACCCCCTTTCGGGAAACTGCGGCGCGACCCGGCCGCAAGCGGCCGGCAAAATAAAACGGCGCAGTCCTGTTGCGGTTTCCGTCCACATCCGGCCCCATCCGCCGGGCGCTTCCGTCCCTGTTTTTCCCGCCGTGCGGATTGCCTTCTCCATGAAGGGGGGAAGCGGGCAAAAGTTTGCAAAGTTGAAAAATGGGGGTACAGGGGCATCATGCCCCTGCCGGGGTGAAGGGGCGGAGCCCCTCCGGTGTACGGGGCAGCGTACCGGCCGCCGGAGGTATAAAAATTCCATGCTGAAACTCTCTCAGCAAGGTTTCAATCCACGCGCCTACGTGAGGAACGACATCCCTCCAAGCTCGGAAGGGCTTGCCGCCCCCTGTTTCAATCCACGCTCCTGCGTGAGGAGCGATGGTCGCTCAGGATATGGACGCCTCTCTTGGCAAGAGAGAGGAACAGGGAGCCGGCGTCCGGCGGGTCGGAAAAGGTACGGCTCAATGTTTGTCGGAGCAACAGCGCGAGGTCTGACGCACGGATTTGAAGACCACATATCCCAGGCCGAGGCCGAGAACGCCCAGAACGGCGTACAGTACTCCGAAGAATATGGCGTGGTCGGGCAGGAACCAGGGAATATCCTGGGGCAGCATGCTGTGAATGGTTTCACCGTAACGGATCATGGCTCACCTGCTGTTATGCGGTTTTACGTTGCCTGCATCGGCCGAAATCGGCAGCAAAGCGCATTTTGCAAGATGTACTTTCAAGATGTCTTTTTTTGTTGTGTACACCGTGCGTTGCGGACCGTCAAGCTCTATGCGGACAACTGTCAATAGCACTTTATTGTCCCACTTTGGGAGGGTTAAAACCCCCGCCTTTAGGCGGCAGCTTCAGCATTTCTTCTTTGCCTTTGGTTGTGCGCGCGGCCTTGGGAACTTGCCGGTGGCACAATTTGGGACAGGGAATAATCGGCGAAGCCGATATTGCCAGCTTTAGCTGTTACCCGATACCACCGGCTTCAGCCGGTGGAGTATTCATTATGCCATAAATATATCTTTATGTCAACGACCTCAGACTTTATTAGATGCGCCAGCCCTGACGTACGCCCATCGTAAATATGACCTGAAGGTTTGAAAAAGCGGGAGACGCTCATGATAAGCCTATCGGGCTGCTTGGCGCGCCGCTGCCGTCAAAGGTCAGTGACATGGTGGCACAGGGCTCACCGACTGTGCGCAGTACCGCCTGAACGCGCATGGTGCCTGCCTGCGTTCCAGTGCGCATGCGCACCTGCAGGGGTTCATTTGGACGCACGGGGCGCAGAAATTTGCAGCGTTTCACCTGACGAAGGGGCAACGGCGCACCGAATCCAGCCGTATAGGCGGCGGCCATGATCTGGACAATGCCAGGCAGCACGGGATTTCCGGGAAAATGCCCTGAAAAGCCTATGAAGTCGGGTCGGAACAGAAAAGTGGCTTCAAGCAAGCCGGGCTCGACCTCACGGACTGGGGCCGTAAGACACCCTTGAACAGATGCGGACAGTGAATTCACCGATGCTCCTCGGTTTCGGTACCTGACTCTACAAGCAGGATATACACTGTATAGACCGGATTTTCATGGCTGAACACAATTCGGTCCGGCCAAGGACGTTGCCGGTAAAAGGAAATGGACCACGATGCGTTCCGGCCGCGAAAGCGGGCGGCGCTCAGCGTTCCGCTAACCAAGTCATACTCTGCGGCGATGCCGGAGCGGAATTCGGCCAAGGTCTGTTTCCCGCTTTTTTCTCCCGGCAAATCTTCCAAAGACAAGCTGTCGAGCCACACGCTCCTTACGCAACGGGCGATATGTTCCTCCACATGTGGGACACGTGCCAAGGAGGGGTGCAGGAAGGAACCGGCGTATCCTTCAGCGGTCACAGTCATATCAAACAAAGTGATGCCGATGCCGCCAAGACCCACGACGCGGACGGAGGGCGCGGTGTTCCCGGGTTCTATGAGCATCATGCCGTCAATGGAGCCTGGAAGCAGTATGCCCGGAATGTCTAGGCGCACTTTGTGGCGGAGCAGTACGGGCGCAGCCGGGCGATGGCGTTCCAGAACGGTCAGAGGCTGTTCAAGCCGGCGCGGGGCACAGGCTGTTACTGCCGTAGCGGCAAGGCAAAGCATAAGCAGGCTCGGAAGCCCTCGGCCAAAAGCCATGTTATTTTCCGGCCGGGTGAAGAGAATGTTTTTTCATCAAGGCAGGCTGGAGCCACAGGGCGGTGGCCAGAGCTGCGGCAATGCCTCCGCTGACGCTGATGCCGAGGGAAAACAGGGCGGGGTGCCGCGCAAGCAGCAGACTGCCGAAGCCAGCCAGCGTGGTCAGTGCCGATAGGGCCACGCCTTTTTTGCCGGCCGCTTCCAGCCGTCCTTCCAGCACCGCCTGCACGAATATTCCGTAATCCACGCTGAGGGCGATGACAAGGGGCAGGGCCACGGCATGGAACATGTTCATGGCGAAGCCGCAAAGGTGCAAAAGCGTCAGCGTGAAGGCCAGACCGGACAGCGTAGGCAGCAATACAGCGAGGCCTTGCGGCAGCGAGCGGGACAACAGCAGCACGGCAGCGCAGGTGGTAAACAGGGTAAGCAGACAGACGCGGAGTATGTCCGCTCCGGCAGTCGCCGCCATGGCGTCCCTGAAGGCGGCACCGGAAACGAGGTGCCCGCCGGCCTCCTCAATACGGCGGACGAGCGTAATTTCCGGCTTGTAGCCTTGCGGCAGAATGGTGTATATCAGTGAGCGCTCTTCGTTCCTGAAAACAAACATATCCAATAACATTCCCGCCCCCAAAGCGCGCAAACGCTCCGGCGTGACCGGCGCGGGCTTTGACGCGATCCAGTCCGCAAAAGGAGCAAAAGCCGACGGTGAAAAGCCAGTCTGGGTGGCTGCAATTGCGAGTTCCGCAAGCGTTGCGGCCGCTTGTTTGGCCCAAAGGTTTTGCCAGGCCGCTATATTTTCCCGCTGTCGCACACGAGAGGGCAGCAGGCCGGCTATGCCCGAGGAGGAAGCGCCTTCGGCGTCAAGTAGGTCAGCGATACGATCATTGATGGATAGCGCCTGCTCGAAACCGGCGTCCGAGCCGTCAGCAGCGGCTACAATCAGTGCGTTGTCCCTTCCGTTTTGCCAGATGGATCGGGCAGTCTCTTCATCTTTTAGAGTTTCCTCAGAAACGTGAGAAAGGTTACGGATATCGCCGTCGAATGGCAAACTGTAAAAAGCCGCGCCGATGACGAGAGCGAAAAAAGCGCATAGGGGCAGGAGCGCCCGGATGCATGGCGAAACGGCCTGTTCCGGCGCGGATTGCCTAGGTGCGTTTATTCCGCATGTGTACGGCGTTCGAGCTATTTTCTTCTCGCTCGGTGATTTTCCTGTCAGAAGCAGCGGCAGGATGAGCAAGGAAACGAACAGCGCAACTGCGATGCCGAACAGGCCGAACAGGGCCACCTGTCTAATGGCCGGAATGTCGGAAAAGAAAAGCGCTGCAAAAGCAGCGGCGGTGGTGCCGGCCCCGGTGAGCAGCGGAGTCGTCAGGCGGGCAAGGCCCTGCTCAACATTTTCCGAATCCGTGATACTGAAATAAGTATGGATGGAGTAGTCGGCAGTTATGCCGAGAAGTACACTGCCAAAACCGAGCACGATGCCGGAAACGGAGCCGTAAAGAGCGGCCGTGGCCGCGCTTGCAAAACTGACGGCGGCAACCGGCACGGCAATGAGTCCGAGCGCCTGCCGGCGGCGGATGAAGAGCAGAATCAGGGTACCTACCAGAACAAGAGATACCGGCAGCACGCGCCCGAGATCCTCCTTGATGGTGCGTGCGTTGTCGTCACTGTGGCGGTAGCTGCCGGTGACAAAGCTTTCGGCGCCTTCCGGCAGATCTGCGGCAGCCTGCCGGATGCGGGTCATGACGGCGCGCGCGGCAAGGGTATCCGTCATGGGAGCCTGCGGCTTCAGCAATACCATCGCGTAGCGGCCGGAAGCATCGACAAAATATCCGTCACGCGTGGAAAAGCCACCGGGACCGCCGAGCGATGCCAGTTTTTTGAATAAAAGGACATGTACGCGCAACGGGTCCAGGCAGACAAGATCGCGGAAAGCCAAGCCGCCGGGGCCGGTCAACTGCAGAGCGTCTTTTGCCAGCGCTAAGCGGATGCCTTCGGGAGAAAGGCTTTCGGCAAACGCTGTCGTCCGGTCCGGGCCCAGAAGAGCCGGGGCGAGGAAACAGAAATCGGCCAGTTCTGACGGCGAAAAGGATGTCCTCGGCCCTGTAGCGGCATACGGGATATCCGGACCGCGCAGTGCGTCCGCCAATGAGTCAGCCAACGCTTCCGGCGCGGCGTCGGTTTTTGGTCCACCTACGGTGACGGCCACGGCATGCATGAAGGGAGCGTTATTCAGAAAGCTGAAACACTCGGTTAAGGCCGGAAAGCCGGAAGGAAGCAATGCACGTATGTCTTCCCGCACCGTAACGCGGAAGGAAAAAAGCAGGCATAAGGCGATGGCTGCCCCGGCTGCGACAAGCGACGGACAACGATGCCTTCTCAAGCGACGGTACAGGGCTGTGATCAGGGTGGCCAAGTCGGGTCGGTCTCCGAATTGATCAAAATTTCCTTTATGGTCTGAAACCTCTCCCTTCAGGGAGATTCTCGCTTGACGCCCGTCAAAGCCGAGCCTACCTTCCCGGTAATCCCTTCCTTCAGGGGGGGCAACCCACCCGGCTCCTATCCGCCGGGACGGAGTCGGTCGGCGGATGGAGTCGGCCGTGGATTGAAACATATGCGCAGGCGAAATTGCGGAGAGTCGCCGCTGTTATTGAAAGATCAACATGTCCACGGGGCCGTTCAAAGTGACGTTCCAGAAGCGTATGGTGGTGGTGCCTCTCCGGCTCCCCTGATAATGACGGTATCGGCCAATCTCTTCTGTCCTGCTCATTGCCGCAAGGACCATGTGCATGTGTTTATGCCCGCCATATCATGGTATTCTAAGACTCAGTGAAAAGGAAGAATCACCATGTCCTCATATCCTCAGTAGCATGCCTTTAGGCGGACACATCGAAAGTATTACATTTCCATCGTGTCGAATCTTCATCAATTCTCATGATAGTTCTAATATCTATATTGGCGTTACCTTCTTATATTTTCTATCAAATAGTATTTTTAGTTCGTTGAATAAAGTTGAATTTTTAGCCATGCCAAAACTATCTGTACCTGACCCGGAAACATCTATTGCATAAGCATTATATTCAGTATTTTCGTTGTCTTTTGCTTTTGTTGGTATTATGACTGCTATCTGCGTATATGTATCAAGTACGAATCGTGTCCACGTAGAATACCCTCGTGCATTTCCATTTATCGCTGTAAGAATACGCCCAGGAAAGACATGCATCATCACAAGCTCAATATCTTTTAGCATTTCGTTTGGATCTCCTGTATACGCAACACGTACCAAATTATCATCTGTAATATTAAGTGTTGAGTATCTTGTTGAGCATCCTGCTATGAAAATAATGGATGACATAAAAACTATTGCCGTAAACTTATTTATTTTTATAGTTTTATAAAAAAATGTATACATAGTGTTGTTCTTTTTGTATGTTTATAGTTAATTTTAATATTATCTATAACCATAAACCATATAGATAAATCTTGCAGTAAGCGATCATAGCGTAGAAGGTTCTAGGTCATGGTTGTAGGTCAACTTCTCATTCTCATTTAAAAATACGCATATCCATGGGGCCGTTCAACGTGACGTTCCAGAAGCGTATGGTGGTGGTGCCTCCTCTGGCTTCCCGGATAATGACGGTGTCGGCTACGCCATCAGGGGAGAAGGTGATATTGAGCGCAGTGAGTACGGCGCGCACATCGCGACGCTTGGGTTCAAGTGTGAGGGAGAGGGGGGAATCTGAATCTACGCTGACGGCATATTCCTCTTCAATCCACTTGCGGTCAAATATGATCCAGGCCGGTATCTGTCTGGCAATGAATCCAGCCAAGGGGTCTTTAGTCGTGGTGAAAGGAACGCGGTTTTCCCTGTCCTCTTCCCAGCGAAAGCCTTTGCCGTCTGTCAAAGCGAATCCTTGTCTCAAAGGCTTTGTATATTCCCAAAGCAGGTTCCCAGGTTTTTTGAAGCGCATCACGCCTTCAGACACCATAGGCCGGATGAACAGGGGGATATCCGTTGTCTGTCGGAAATCGCAGGCAAGTGTTTCAATGGATGCGGTCAGTTTTTTGAGGTGCAGCAAGGCCTCTTCTTTTCCCGTGGCGGAGGCGGCTTCTGCGGTAAAAAAGCAGCACAGGAACCATAGAAAACATAGGGTAAGCGGAGGTGTACAGAAGCGTTGCACGGGGTTACTGTCCGGGAGTCATGCTTGGTTCGGGAACGAAAACCTTAAGTTTTCCCCACGCCAGAGGGTCTTGTGATGTGCCCGGCGAATCCGGACGGATAGTTGTTTCCAGCAGATTCACGCCCGACATTTCTGCCAGACGAGATAGGGAAATGCGCAAAGTCTGTCCCTGCCGGGCACGGCTGAAAATGGAAAAATCCTGCACTGCAACGAGAAAACCTTCACGGACTGGAAGGCCCAGCAGTTTTTCCGCATAGCCCTTCATGGCCCCAGCCGCTTGGGCCGCAAGCTCAACGTAACCGACCTCGGAAAGCAGACCGTCCCGCAGCAGAATGTGGTCCGGCCCGAGATGGACTAGAACCTCGGCCGATTCGGATGAGACGTTCACAAGGCTGTCTATACACAGCATGGGCAAAGCGTGGGGAAGAAGCTCCCCCACCGGAGCGGGAAATGCATCCATGGGAAGGCTCCTGCTGCCCCGGAGGGCGGGTCGTTATTTTTTGCTGAGGGCAGCCAGTTCGTTGCGGATGTTGGCATCAAGTGTGGATACCCATTTGTTGTAGTTGGGGTGAATGTTGCCTCCCTCATAGTCCAGGTTGTCACTGTCTTTGTAAGTGATGCTGTAAGTCTTTTCGTTGTAACTGATGATGACGTCGGCCCTGTGCTTGCCGCGCACGTGGAGGGTTCCGAACAAGGTTTTGTCCTTGGTCGGAGTTATTTCCCAGCCGGTTTTGGCACCCGCGCGAATGATGGCTTCTGCGATTTGCTTGTCGGAAACATTCTGAACCAGCGGGATGGGGCTGGAATGGTTTACGATGGGAACTGATTTGCGGCACCCTGTTACGGCTAACACCGCGCAGATCAAGAAGCAGACGGCGAACAGTTGTTTTGCTTTGGACATGAGAGTTCTCCTTGGCGGTTGTAGAGAATGAGATGTGGCATGAGAGGATTTGTCCAATTCCTCCTTCATAACAGCCTTTACATGGCGCTGCAAACGTAAATGGGCCATCGGGCCGAAGCGGCTGAAATCTTCCGGGCGGACGGGCTCAAGCAGGCTCACCCGCACGGAGGCACGGCGCCCGAAACGGGAACCTTTGGGAAAAACCCGGCCGGTGCCGTTGATGCACATGGGCACCACAGGCACACCATACTCAACGGCAAGCTTAAAAGCGCCGGAATGGAAGCGGCCGAGGCGGTCGTCCCTGCTGCGCGTTCCTTCAGGAAAGATAATCACGGTCGAGCCTTCGCGCAACAGTTCCCCGGCGGTGCGGACAAAGGTGTCGATGTTCATCTCCTCGGTATTCAGGTACCCGGCCTTGCGCATGACCCGACCATAAAGAGGGATGCTGAACGGCCATGCCCGCACGGCGAACACCAGATTGACCACACGGAATAGGCCCAAGCAGTACGGATCAAAAAAGGACTGATGGTTTGGCGTGATAATGCAGGGCATCGGCAGCTGACCGGCTCTGTTGTCGACATGTATGGGAACTTGGCAGGCCAGCAGGCGGCAGCATATCTGCCCGTAAAAATGCACCAGATCGCGGATGGATCGCCTGGCCGGAATGCGTTGCACACAGACTTGCCAAGCCCACAAAAAAGATGACAGAGGAATGAACAGGAAGGTCCAGCCAAGCAGTCCGCCGAAAAAGATCAAATTAAGGCGGATGATTCCCACCGTATCCATAAGAGTGGTCATGTCCGTTTCAATCCACATCCAGCTCCTATCCACAGGTGACTCCGCGCCGGCGGATAGGAACCGCGCGGGTTGACCACTCTCTGAGGGAGGTGTTACCGGAAAGGTATGCCCGGCTTTGTCGGACGTCAATCGGCAATCTCCCTGAAAGGAGAGGCTTCGGACATTGAGGAATTTTTAATAAATCCTATTCCGGTGAAGGCGATATCTCCCGTTTCTTGCCGAGGATGTATGCGTGCATGTCGCCCACGGTGCGTATGCTCGCTATGGCGGGGTCCTTGCCTATCTTGATGCCGAATTCCTGTTCCAGCACTACCACCATATCGACGGTATCCAGACTGTCCAGACCCAAGTCCTCGCGAAATAGCGCATCGGGCAACATGCTCCCAAGGTCAAGTTCAAACTCTTGCGCCAGTGCGGCGTTGGCTCTTTCGATAACTTTCTGGTCTGTCATTCCCATCCTCGTAAAACCAGCGTGCAGTTGATGCCCCCAAGGGCAAAGCTGTTCTTTACAACAAGAGTGCCCGCAGCTTCAACAGGTTTCTGGAACAGATCAAGGCCGGAGCAGCGTTCGTCGGGTGAATCCAGATTTCTTGTCGGCAGCAGCATCTTGTGCCGGACCATCAGGACTGAGGCGATGCTTTCAAGTGCTCCGCTGGCCGCCATGGTGTGGCCGAGATGCCCCTTGAGGCTGGACACGGGGGCGCTGGCGCCGAAAAGCGCGGCGATGGCCCTGCTTTCAGCTATGTCGCCGAGTTCCGTGCCCGTGGCATGGGCATTGATGTAAGCAACATCGCCGGGGGCGGCGTTCGCGTCCTCAAGAGCGGCGCGCATGCAGGCAACAATGGGTTCCGCGGCCGGGCCGGCGATGCTGCCCGTATCGCACATGGAGGCAAAACCAGCAACTTCCGCCAGAATTTCCGCGCCTCTGCGCTTCGCGGATTCCAAGCTTTCCAGCAAAAGAACTCCCGCACCCTCGGAACAAACAACACCGTCCCTTTTTTTGTCAAAGGGCCGAGGTGTCTGGTGAGGGCTGTCGTTGTATGCGGTTGAGGCGGCGTGCATGAGATCGAAGGTGCCGCTCACCAAGGGGTGGAATTCGTCCGCGCCGCCGCAGAGCATATAGTCCTGCCTGCCGATGGCGATACTTTCATAGCCGAGTCCGATGGCCTGACAGCCGGAGGAACAGGCTGCAGCCGGCGACAGCACGCGGCCCGAAACGCCAAGGGCCTGGGCTACGTTGCCGGCAGCGGAATGGCCCATGATACGGAAAAAGAGCATGGATTTGATCTGCTCAAGCCCCCCGGTCGCGATATAATGGCGGAAAAATTCCTCCATGGTCCCCGGGCTGCCCAGTGTGGAGCCAATGGCCACCCCGAGGCGACCGCTTTGCACTGCTGCTTTACCCAACCCGGCCTGAGACAGGGCTTCAATTGCGGCGAGGTAAGCGTATGCCGACATGGCTGACATGGAACGGCGGATTTTACGCGGGATCTCCGTAATGCCGATGTCGGGCACAACGCCCGCCACGCGTGGGGCCAGCCCGCCGATGTACTCAAGGGAAGATATACGGCTGACGGCGCTTTCATTCCGGATCAGCATGGAAAACAGCAGGTCGGTGCCTTTGCCGTAGGGCGAAACCGAGCCCATGCCGGTGATGACTACCCGCTTCATGCGCACGCAGCAATCTCCCTGCGTACGGTGTCCATACCGAGGATAAAGCCGCAGGCCACAAATGCGGAAATGATCGCTCCTAGGATGCCGGGCGCTATAACTGACTGTCCGGCCATCCAGAGGTTGGCCACTCGCGTGGCAGGCAGAGGGCTGAATTGTTTCAGGGAATGTTTAGTGCCGTAGAGCCCGCAGCCCGGTGAGTCAAGAAAGTCACGGTTGGTGAGAGGGGTACCACCCTCAAGAAAGGTGACGGACGTAAGTTCAGGGCAGTGTTCAAGCAGAACAGCGCGCATACAGTCCAGCCGGCGGGTCTTGAAGGCTTTGTAGGCATCCGGCCGTGAGCCAGGCCGGGAAGCGGCCCAAGGAGCGCACTCGTTCGCATTGCCGGGCGCAAAAGCAGTAAGGCCCCATCCTGTCCTTTGAGCTGTGTCAGTGTCCGTACTTGTGTCTTTATGCGGAGCCGGGCTGCCTGAAATGTAGAAGGGACCGCACTCGGCTCTGCAGTCGGGACGGAACGCCCGACTGATGTCATCTTCCAGACAGAGGAAAAGATTGCTGCCGTGCAAGGCCGGGATGGGACTGTCGCTTTTGCCGAACAGCGTATATGAGGAAAACGTATCTTCAAGAGATTGCAGCCTACGAATAAAGGCGGGCTTGACCGCGCCGTCCGGCAGCATGGGGGGGAGAAAGGCGGGGTGGGCTGTAAACACCACGCCTTCTGCGGAAATGTGGCGCCCGTCTCCAAGGGAAACCTCTGTCACGTCCTTTCCGCCCGCAAAGAGCAGCTTGGTCACTGCCACTCCGCGGTGAATCTCCACTCCGGCCTCGTCAAGCTTTGCTTCCATGGCTTCGGCCAGAACTCTGCCGCCGCCCGCGACGGTTTTCACGCCTTCAAGGTAGGAGCCGGCGATGCGGGCGTGCTGAATAAAGGGCGTTTCTTCCGGCGAAACGCCGTACAGCAGGGAATGGATGGAAAGTACCGTGCGCAGGCACCGGTCACCGGTGCCTTTGGCCAGTACCGTGGCTAGGGACTCTTGGTGCAGCGCTTCGTTCATTGCAGCCCGGAACTCAGTGGAAAAATACAGAAAAGCAGAAGAGAAAAAACTATTTCTCAATCGTTTGAAATAGTCGCGCAGAAAAACTCTATCTGCAGGGAAATGGCCGCACAGGGTATCCAATATGGCCTCGTGGCCCACTGGAAGAGCGATCTCTCGGCCGGAGGCGATAAAGCGGACATGGTCGAAGTCGTTCCGGTTAAATTCAACCAAGGGCAGAGATTCCAGCCCGAGAAGGCGGAAATAGCGGGTCAGTGCCCCTTCCGGGTGCAGACCGCCGGCATAGTGCAGACCGGTGTCAAAGATTGCTCCGCAACGGGAAAAGCCGCGTAGCGTAGCGCCTAGCTTGGGCTTTTTCTCAACTAGGCAAACGGCGCGCCCGTGCTTTGCCAGCACAAGGGCTGTGGCCATGCCGGAAACGCCTCCGCCTATGACGACAATGGATTTGCCGGGAGAACTCATCGCTGTCTCGCAAAGCGCAGGAGCAGAGACGCGTTTGTGCCTCCGAACCCGGCAGAGTTGCAAAGAATGATCCTCGGGGCCGCCGGCCTGGCCTTGGTGATGATATCAAGTTTGGCCGACCATTCGTCGGGCGTTTCAAAGTTGATGTTGGGAGCAAGAAATTCCCTGCCGGCCATAATCGTGCTGTACACCGCTTGGGCGGCACCGGACATCCACAGTTCGTGTCCGGTCATGGATTTGGTTGAGGATACCGGCACCGTGCGTTCACCGAAAAGTCCCACAATATTGCGCGCTTCCACGCTGTCTCCGACAGGAGTGGAGGTGGCGTGGGCGCATATGTAGCCCACTTCTTCCGTCCGTGCGCCTGCAGTTGCGAGCGCCATGCGCATGGCCCGGCCGAGGCCGTGCTCGCTCGGTACGGAAATATTCTCGCCGTCCGAGGAAAAACCGTAGCCAGCCACCTCTCCCAAAATGACCGCGCCGCGTTTTTCAGCTACATCATAGCGTTCGAGCAGCAATGCTGCGGCTCCGCCGCTCGGCACCAGACCGTCCCGCTCTGCGTCAAAGGGGCGACTGGCTGTGTGCGGACAATTCTCCCTGGAGGAGAAAGCTCCAAGGGCGTCAAAACTGCACATGGATTGCCAGTTTATTTCCTGGGCACCGCCGCACAGGATGCGTTCCTGCCTCCCGAAGGCAATGAGGTCGGCGGCCTGACCCACGGCGTGGCCGCTACTGGCGCAGGCTGCGCTGAGAGTCCAGCAGGCACCTTGTATTTTGAACAGGGTCCCGAGGTTCATGCTGATGCAGGAGGTCATCGAGCGGAATACCAGGCCGCTGCCGAGGCCGGCAGTGTTCTTTTTTTCCAGCAAAAGTTGGGCTTGCTCCACAACTGACATACAGCTTGAGTCGCAGCCGAAAATGACTCCGCTATCGCCATTCCGCAGGGCCTCAGGGTCAATGCCTGACTGCTTGATAGCCTGCCGGCAGGCCTCGGCGGCCCACTGTACAAAATCAGGCATAGTCTTGCGTTGTTTTTTGGAGAGTGAAAGGCTGGGCGGGAAAGGCGGCACTGATCCAGTGAGGCAGGAAGCAAAACCCAGAGATTTGCGGCCAGGTTCGGCTACAATGCCGGACTTTCCGTCCCAGAGGGCCTGTGCGACTTCCGAAACGCTGATGCCGAGGACGGAGACAATACCGATGCCTGTTATGGCTACACGATGTTTCATAGGTAAAGGACGTCGGCCTTGAGGTTAAGAGTTGGGTTCCTCGTCCTGTTTCTGCGGTGCCTCTTTCTTTTTTTCTTCTGTGTAGCCTCGGTGATAGCCCTGTTCCACTTCATTGGCTTTACGTTCGATTTTAGCTTGTGCTTTGCCAGCGGTCTTGCCCATCCATGAACAGCCGCCTGCGGCGAAGCTGAGGCTGAGCAGTATAATACAAAGTGGCAGTAAAATACGATTCATGGCTGGCCTCTGGAAAAAAATTTTGCGAAGGTACAGGCTCCTGTCGACCCAGTCTTAGATAGACAAAGCGACATCTACCAGCATTAGTCCGCTGATGAGTACTGCCAAGACGCGCTCTCTCTATCGTTCGAGTTTCTTGGTATGGCAGGGTCACCAAATATCCTCAGATCCCATAGAGGACACAAACAACAAACCGTTGCGCGACAGCACCTTGGTGGAGAAATATCATTCATAAGTTAACACTCTCCATTATTTTACTGTTTAGCCCCTCAGCGATCCAATTTTTAATATGATTTTTGAAGTATGTCAAGATGTTCTTTAGATGACATTGTTGTCCGGCAGACTTGCCCCTGAAACTCTAAAATTGTTGAAAAATAGGAGCGTTGCCGGCAATAGAAAATTTGCTAACAGGCTCTGCTCGATCCATTGATTTCAGCAGGTTAATCCCTTAATCCCTTAAGTCGTACAGCCGCGAAAGATGATATATCATATCTTCTCTCATATTGATTATCAATTGGTTTATACTTCTACAATTATTTTTAATTAACATTTTAGACTTATAATGCTTAACAACATTACAGCTAATACTAAGAATTAAACTTATTAACTTATCACTCAATCAGTACATATACAAAATTTAAAGATTTTCTACCATTGAGTAAGATATATATCAGACTCATGTATTGACGATTTTTGTATAAAAATTTGCAAAAGCTCTTGCGTTTTGTGTATATTATATGCGTTACTTATATTATATAGATAATATCTTACAGTTTAATAAGAGATATTTGACATCCTCCCCTCCATAAAGTGAGGGGATTCCTATCGGAAGCGCTCTATCGAGCGCACCATAGGCGGGTTCCTGCTTCAACGCGAGCGCTCGAGCCTTTCCAGCTCCACAGGCTAACACGGCCTGCCCGGCCGCGAGGCAGGAAGACGAAATTTTAAGCTAATCGAAGTGGTATTGCAAGTACCAAGTGGTTTGGTGTCCATGTGGTTTGGATTCCGAAGTATCGCAGGAGGAAGCTTTTTTCCGGGCCGGGCCTCCTTTTGGGCGAGGTACTGCACGATCTTGCATGGCAGAAGGAGTGCCGGATTTAGGAAATGTACTCGTTTGAAGACCATGTGCATATGCTCGTATCAATCCCCATAAGCTGACAGTTTCTTCAGTGATAGGCTTCGTTAAAGGAGAAAGCGCAATTTACTTAGCTCGAAATTTTTCGTCATACGGAAAAATTTTGCAGGATAAAGTTTCTTGGCACGTGTCTTTTATGTCTCAATGCTTGAGCTTGATGAGGACACAATACGCTACTACTTCAAGCATCAAGAGTTTGTTACAGTTTGTACGCGCCTCAGACCAGTTTAATGTGACCTAAAGCGACTTGTTCCTTAAACTTTTGCACAACGGAATTATCCAGTACAAGATAAGCAGGCATGGACAATCTTTTCTTGCTGCGCGTGACGGCAACGTAAATAAGATGCAATTCCTCCGCCGACACCGTTATGGGATCGTTGCCTTTGCGTACTGAAGCCCGCTTCGTAATGTCGCCGATGTCGATAAAGTCGCCGTGAAGCCGGACGGCGCTGAACTCACGCCCTTTCGCCCTGTGCGCCGTTGATACGATAAGGTCTGCTTCCGC